>CAIWFK010000456.1 GCA_903911905.1 uncultured Myxococcales bacterium | reverse complement strand
GCTGTTGAGCACGATGCTCTTGGCGTGCCCCAGGTGCAGGTAGCCGTTGGGCTCGGGTGGAAAGCGGGTCGCGACCTTCCCCTTCCACTTGCCACTGGCGTTGTCGGCGTCGACGATCTCTTCGATGAAGTTTCGGGGCGAATCCATGGGCCCCCACCGTATAGCCGAGGCGGTGACGCCGTTCAGTGTCATTGCGCTCGGCGAGGACTCGCTCCGCGAGCCAGCACCTGGCCTGACAGCCCGTTGCCCTGCAGGTCGATGCGCGCCCCCGCGAGCCACGGCGAGTCGAGCAGCGCCTGCGCACCCGGCAGCGCGAGGCGGTTGCTGGCGAGCCCCAGCCAACGCAACGACCCGAGCCGCTTCGCGCCTGCGAGCGCCAGCGCCCCTTCCGTGCGCGCGTTGACGTCGTTCAGGGTCAACGCCACGAGCGAGCCCGGGCTCCGCGCGCCGACGAAGGCCTCGACGCCCCCCGGCCCCACCGTGCGCGCCGCGATCAACGAGAACGACTCGATCTGCGCGAACCACTTCGCCGCCACCAGGGCCGAGAGCCCGACCGCCGTCACCGTCTCGACCTCGAACGAGAGCGACCGCAACCGGGGAAACGCCGCGCCCACCCCCTTCGCGAGCGCCTCGAAGCCCTCGTCCTGCAGGCAGTGCCCTTCGAACGACAGCCCCTCGAGCCCGCGCAAGGTGCGCGCCGACAGGAGCACCTCGAGCCGCTCGCGCGAGACCAGGGCCCGCCGAGCCGGGTTGACCAGGGCCAGCCGCCGCACCGACTGCAGCCAGGGCGTCGCCGCCAACACCGCCGGGTTGGGGTTCGCGCTCGTCACCCGCACCTGTTCGATGAGCGCACTCGCCGCGAAGCGGTCGACCAGCGGGACCGCCTCGAGCGCCACCACCGACACCGACGACGCGAAGCCCCGCTCGTAGCGATCGACCCGCACGCCCCGGGGCACCGCCTGTTCCCACTGCGCACGGTGCTCGTGCAACAGCGCCGCTTCCCGCTCGAGCAGCTCGGCTTCGCGTGACGAGCCGGCCGCCAATTCGCACTGCACCGCGATGAACTCGCCGCGCGGGTCGCCCTGCTCGGTCAGGAAGTCGGCCAGCATCAACCGGGGCTCGTCGTCACCCGGGCGCGCGCGCACCGCCTCGAAGAGCGAGGCCGCGTCGAGGCTGCGGGCCCGCGGCGCCACCGGCACCACCAACGGCGCACTGGCCGCCCACCGCTGCACCGCCAGGGCATTCACCGCGTCGTCGTAGCGGTCCCACCCGGGAATCGTCTTGAACGCCCGCGCCGGCGTCGGCTCCATGGCCCGCACCTCGGCCACGCCCACCCCCACGCCGCGAGCGGTCGCCACCGCCAACACCAGCGTGGTCAACCCGCGCGGGTCGGGCACTTCACCCGCGTGCCGCCAGGCGAAGGTGAGCGGCGCCGTCAGCGCTTCGTCGGCGCACGCCCGGACCTCGGCGGCCGAGAGCAGCCGCGTCTGCCGCCGCCCGTGCGCGTGGGCCAGCGCCTGCTCGAGCGCCGCGACCAGCTCGGGCGACCACTCGAGCGGGCCGCCGCTCACTTCTTCCAGCGCTCGAAGAACTTCACGGCCTCGGGAATCTGCTTCGCGCGCCAGGCGATGCACTGGTCCATCGCGTCGATGGTGTTCGCGTATTCCCGCGGCCCGCCCAGCGCCCTGGTGGTGCGCGGCTCGAAGAAGGCCTTCACCTCGTCGCGCAGCTCGGGCGTGCAGGCGCTGCCCGCCACCCCGATGAGCCCCGATTCCCATTCCACCGGCAGCCGCTTCTTGAGCTCGTCGTAGTGCGCCTTGACGAAATCGAAGGCCAGGCGCTGCGTCGCCTCGTGGCCGCCCAGCGAGAACACGATGGTCGCGGTCTCGCGCAGGTCCACGTCGGGAGCGAGCACCAGCGCCAGCGCGCGCTTCGCCAGGGCCGGGTCGGTCACCAGGCCCAGCGCCGAATACAGCCGCCGACGGGCCCGCCGGTCCTTCTCGGTCTTCAGCGCCGCCACTTCGGCCTCGAAGAGCGAGCGGTCGTTCAGCCGAGACGAGAGCATCATCACCACCCCCACCATCTCGTTGGACACGGCCTCGTGGTTCTTGAGCCACTCGCGGGTCAGCATGCCGGCGTGGGCCAGCAGCTTCGGGTTGTTCCCTTCGATGCCGCCCAGGCGGGTCAACGAGGGGCGAAGCAGGGCGTCGTCTTCGGGCTCGCCCTTCTTCGGCGCCTGGGTCAACTGGTCGGAATACGCGCGGAAGACCTTCTCGATGAACGCCTCGAACTTGAGCCGGGTCGACTTCGGCAACCGCTCGTGGAGCCCGGTCACGCTGGCGATCGCCGACTGCATCAACTGCCGGTTGCCGCTCTTGAAGCGCACCTCGACCGTCGCCAGTTCGTCGGCGATCGACGCCTCGCCGCTCTGCACCTGCGCGCTCAGGTCTCCGGTCACGCCGACCCGCTCGGCCATGGTCAGGCCCGGGTTCGACACCAGCGCCGCGTCCACCGGTCGCACGCGATAATACCCCGCCATCGCTTCGTTCGGCAGCAACCACGCGGGGCAGGTCTTCGTCTCGAGCGTCATGGTGGCCGACGGGCCTTCGAGCAGCGTGCACTGCCGCCCGCCGTCCCACTTCACGCACACCGGGAACTTCCAGGTCAGCGGCTCGAGCTTCGCGCCCAACGCCACGTAGCGCTGCTGCGAGAGCGCCACCGTCACCGGCCCGTCTTTGGGGCACTGCAACGCCGCCGTCACCAGCGGGAAGCCCGGCTGCTCGAGGAAGGTGCCGAACGGCCCGCTCACGTCACGGCCCGCCGCCTCGCTCATCGCCGACAGGAAATCGGTCACCGTGCCGTTCTTCCCCGCGTGCTGCTCGAGGTAGCGCCGCACGCCGCGCACGAAGACCTCGCTGCCCAGCCAGTGCTCGAACATGTGCAGCACCGACGCGCCCTTGCTGTAGGTGATGCCGTCGAACGCGTTGGCGATGTCGTCGTTGCTGGTGATGGGTTCGCGAATGCGCCGCACCGAGCCCAGCGAATCGAGCCCCATCACGTTGTCGCGCGCCTCGACCCGCTCCACCGCGCCGCCCCACTCGGGCTTCCACCCCGTCACCACCACGTTGGCCACGTAGTCGGCGAACGACTCGTTGAGCCAGATGTCGTCCCACCAGGCGGCCGTCACCAGGTCGCCGAACCAGTGATGCGCCAGCTCGTGGGTCGCGACCTCGAGGTACGCGCGCCGCCGGTAGATGGTCTCGCCGTTGGGGTCGGCCAGGACCATGTTCTGGGCCCAACTGACCAGGCCCGGGTTTTCCATGGCGCCGCCGAAACCGTTGCCCACCACCGCCAACTGGTCCGACTTGTCGTAGGGGAACGGCGTGCCGAAGTACGCCTCGAGCCGGTCGATGACCTGTCCGGTGACCTCGGCCGCCCACGCAGCGCGCGCCGCCTGCCCCCTGGGCACCACGATGCGCACGGGCACCTTGTTGCGGCCCGCCGTGCCGCCGTCGACGAACTCGAAGGGGCCCACGCCGAAGGCCACCAGGTAGCTGGGCAAGGGCCTGGTACGCGCGAAGGTCACCGACTTGAACTCGCCGTCGACCTTCTCGGTCTCGATGGCGGTGTTGCTCACCGCCACCAGCGCCCTGGGCACCACCAGCGTCAACTGCCAGGGCACCTTGAACGACGGCTCGTCGAAGACCGGCCACGCCCGCCGCGCGCCCAGCGATTCGAACTGGGTGTACGCGTAGTCGTCGCCGTACTCGGTGTTCACGAAGGCGCCCATCGCCTCGCGGCGCGAGAGCGGCGCTTCGGTCTCGAGCACCAGCGTCGCCGCGCCGGGCCCGATGGGCGTGGCGAAGTCGACGGCCACGAAGTCTTCGGGCTCGGCCTTCGCCGTCGCTGCCACCGCCTTGCCCTGGAACGTCGCGCGCACCGCACCGAAGGTCAGCTCGGTCTGGTTCAGCCACAGCCGATCGGTGGGCCGCTCGAGCTGCAGCTCGATGGTGGTCACCACCGCCATGCTCTTCGCGCTCGGGGTCACGTGCGCGGTGATGGCGTACGACGTCGGCGAGATGCCCGCGGGCAACCGCAGCGTGGGCTTTTCGGGGTGGTACGGGGGCTTCGGCGGTTCGACGACCACCGGGGTCGGCGCCGTCTTCGGCTCGACCTTCGAAACCGACGCGCTCGGCGTCGCGCACGCCGACGCCAACACCACGACCGACCACAGGAACTGTTTCATGGGCGCGAAAGGTACTCGCGCCGCTTCGGTTTGCACCCGAAGTTTCGTTTCGTCAGGGCGCGAAGAAGCCCGCGGCCACGCCCGGCTGCACCGTGCCCTGGCTGGCGCGAATGGCCGACCGACTGACCAACTGGAAGGCCCGGCGCAGGCCGCTCGCCGTGGCGTCGCGCTGCACCAGCACGCAGCCCGCCGGCACGCCCATCGACCTGGCCACCGCCTCGAAGTCGACGTCGGTGCCCACGCCCACGAAGGCCAGGGTGAACAGCTCGCTGGCCAGCAGGTCCTTCGACAGCAGCGCGCAGTGGCCTGCGGTGCGCTTGCTGCCCACGTCTTCGCCATCGGTCAGCACCACCACCACCGAGCGCGCGGGCGTGCCCCCGTCACGCAGCCGCTGGGCGTAGGCCACGTTGGCGGTCAGCGCGTCGCACCAGGTGTCGTACAGCCGCGTCGACCCCGAAGCGCGGTAGTTCCTCGCGTCGAGCCGGGTCGCCTCGTCGGTGGGTACGTAGCTGTGCAGCACGTCCATCGTGCCCGAGAAGGTCCAGCAGGCGAGCAGAATGGAGTCGCGCTCCTTCGAGCCCGAGAACGCGTCGATCAGCGCGTTCTGCCCGTCGCGCACGGCCTGCTCCAGCCGGCGCTCGGCGATCGACGAGCTGGCGTCGATGAGCACCGTCACCAACGTCACGTCGGACGCGGCGAGATCTTCGAGGTCCTTCCCGGCGGCGCCAGCCAGCACGAGCTGCCCGAGGTTGCCGGTGATCAGCGTCGAGCTGGCCTGGGTCAGCACGCCCTTCTTCGTCGCGGTGGACAACAGTTCGTTCGCTTCGTCGGCGGTCATCGTCTTCCTGATGGTCATGGCGTCGTTCCTGTGGCGAGAGGTGAGAAAGCTTCAGAACGTCACGGCGTTGCTGGTCTTGACGACCTTCATGCCGATGTCGCGCCAGTGGTCGAGGGCCGCGTCGGCGATTGTGGGGAAGTCGAGGTGCGCGGGCAGCGGGTTGAGGGGAGGCGCCGGCACCGGGCTCATCGCGTCTTCCAGAATCCAGATCTTCGAGGCCAGCTTCGGGTCAGTCGCCAGCAGGTGCTTCTCGAGATCGTTGAGCGTCGAGAGCACGCAGTGGCTCTTGGCCTGGCCGAAGACGTAAACCCGGTCGTATTCCATCAGCAGCTTGAAGAACGGCGCGTTGAACGAGCCGACCACCTGACCGTTGAGCTCGGTCACCTCGGGCGAGAGCACCGAATAGTTCTCGGTCATCGCGTGGGTGCCCTTGGTCTCGAAGTGCGTCTGGTGCTTGCGCGCCGCCGCGTGGAAGAGCGCCGCTTCCATCATCGCCGGCACCAGCGCGTGCGACAGGCCGCCGAGCAGCGTGTGGTACGGCCACACCGTCAGCACGTACTTGCCCGTCGCCTCGAGCCGCTTCACGTATTCCAGGCTCTCGCGCGGGTGCGCGGTCGCGGTCCATTTCCCCGAGCGAACCTCTTCGTGGAAGATGGGCGTCAGCGGCGCGGGGTGCTGCCCCTTCGCGTCGACCCACCACGCGGGGTGGAAGATCTGGAACATGCGGTGGGTGTCGAGCGAGAAGAACAGCCCGCTGACCACGTTCAGGTTGCGGTACAGCCATTCGACGGTGCGGGTGGTGTCTTCGACCGCGCCCGGCACGAAGAGCGAAGCGCCCGGCGTGCAGAAGCCCACCTGCACGTCGATGCCGAAGGCCGCCACGCGGAAACGATCGGCCGCGGCTGGCTTGACCGAATGCTTCGTGGCGTACGCCTCGGCCGCGTCGGCCACCAGGCCCGCACGTTCGATGTACAGCGAGGGCACCTGCTTCGGGTCGTAGTGTTCAGGCAAGGGCAACGGCATGGAGAACCTCCTTCACGTCAGGGTGAGCTGCACGATGTCGCGGGCCCCGACGACGTAGAGCGACCCGTCGGGAGAAGGCAGCAGCTCGTCGCCCGCAGAGACGAACGGCTGGGTGTCGGTGAACACGGCGCGCTCGAGCAGCACGCCCTCTTCGGTCTTCAGCGCCATCAGGCCCTGGTCGGTGGCGAGCACCACGCGCCCCGCGAGCAACGCGGCGT
>CAIWFK010000455.1 GCA_903911905.1 uncultured Myxococcales bacterium | reverse complement strand
CGAGGCGGCCCGGCTCGAGAAGGCCCTCGCCGCCGCCGACGTCGCCCGGCTGCAGACCGCCGCCGCGGCCTCCCAGCTGCCTCCGCCGCCACCCGAAGACGCGCTCACCGAAGAAAACCTGGGTGGCTTCTCGGCGCTGCGCCTGCGCCGGCTCGAGCTGCAGCTCGACGCCGAGACCCTGCGCGCCGACAACCTCAAGCGCCTGGTCGACGTGGCCGAGCACTCGGTGGTCAGTCTGGCCGACCAGCTCGAGCTCGCCCAGGGTCGCCTGGCCGACGCGCTCAAGCGGCTGGGGCTCGATGACCCCGAGCTCGCCGAGACCCTCGACCGACTCGGCTCGTCGTCTCGAGAGCTCAGCGCCCTGCGCAACGAGCTGCTCGCCGCGCGCGCGCAGCAGCCGCCTCCGCCTCCCCTCGATGCGCTCGACGACGAGGCGCCGCCGGCCGAGGTCGACGTGGTCAGCGCGCCCATGAACGAGGTCGAAGCGCTCGCCGATGCGCAGGCCGCCGCCACCCGCCAGGCCACCGACGCCCTGCAGGGTGAGCAACGCGCCCGCGAGCAGTTGCTCGGTGACCTCGGCTGGCTCAAGGCCGAGCTCGAGAAGCTCTCGCACGTGCGCGACGACCTGCGCGGCCGCATCGCCACCATGGTGCAGCGCGAGGTGAAGCGCCGCGGCCTCATCGCCTCGCTGCTCGAGACGCTGCGCAGGGGCGAGGTGGCGTCGGCCTCGCGCATCGCCACCGTGCGTCGGCTGCAGGCCGCCATCGAGCTGGCGCAGCGCAACGCGGTGAAGGTGCAGACCGTCTATTTCCAGAAGCAGATCGGCTCGCTCAACCGCCAGCTGGAAATCGCCCTCGGCAAGCGCGCCGCGCAGAAGCCGAAGCCCCGCCTCGTGGTGGGGCTCAAGTAGCGCGCGCTAGAAGTCGGTGGGCAGCACGAAGGCCGTGCCGTTCGCCGTACCGCTGCGGTAGCTCAGCGGCGCGCCGATGCCGATGGCCGCCGGCACCGAGCCCGACGCCTTCGAGACGCCCAGGTCCTGGCCGAAGGCGCCACGCTCCTGCGCGTCGCCCACCGCCAGAAGCGCGGGCACGTTGGGGCCGGCCTTGACCGTGCCGCCCGCGAAGACGAACACCGCACCGGTGCCGTCGCCGTTGACGTTGGCGCCGGTCGACGACACCACCAGGTCGGGCACACCGTCTCCGGTCACGTCGACGTTGCCCCACACCATGCGCCCGAAGCCCAGCGCGGTCGCCGGCGGCAGCACTGGCACCGGCGTCAGGTCACCCAGAATGCTGACCAGCACGCCGCCGCTCGCGGGGCGCTTGCTCACCAACTGCGCCACGTCGACCAACAGCACCGTGGGTTGCGGGCTGCCGAGGTAGTTGTAGAGGTCGGCGGTGATGGCCACGTAGTCCTTGCCGTCGCCCATCACCTTGCCCGCGCGGGTCAGCGACACGCCCAGCCGCATCAGGGCCACCCCGGTCTCGGGGTCGCCCGAAATTCGCACGTACGACTCGGCCACGTGCCCGTTGCACTTCGCCGGGTCGGGGTTGAAACCGAAGACGATGACCACGCCCTGGCGGTTGCCGTTGTCGCTGTAGCGCACGCCCACCTCGTCGCAGCCGTCGCCGTCGAGGTCGCCGAGCGCTGCCGGCGCGCTGGTCGCCCAGGGCAGGGCGGGCAACGAATAGAGCGAGCTGCAGGCCATGGTGGGCTTGGCGAACTGCGCGTCGTCGGGCGCCTGGCCACCGATGACCTCGAGCCCGTTCGACCGCGTCACCAGCAGGTCCTGCTTGCCGTCGTGGTTGAAGTCGAAGCCGCCGGCGACCGCGCGCCCGACGTTGCTGCGCTGGCACACCGCCGCCGCGCCGCCATCGGGCACCGTGCAGCCGGGAATGTCGCGGGGCAGCCACGCGCGGAAGCCTTCCTTGTACGTGCCGTCAGCCTGGCCCACCTGCACGATGACCGCACCCGGAGACTGGCCCGCCACGGGCAGACACGCTGCGCGCGCTTGCGCGTACTCGGTCGACGACGAGCCGCCGTCGGCCAGCAAGGTCGGCAACGGGAAGGCCGGTGCGCTGATGACCAGGTCAGGCTGGCCGTCACCATCGAAGTCGGTCATCGCCACGTCGGTGCCGATGGGGCGCCCACCGTACGCGCGCCACCCGCCGTCGCGCACGTAGGCCGTCGACGCGCCCTCGAGCAGCACCTTCGGCGCGCTCGGTGAGCTCACCGCGAACGCCACCCCCTGGCCTGCCAGCGTGTCGTTGCCCGAGCCATCGCTGGCAGGCCCCGAGATGTTGGGCACGCCGACCAGCGCGCTCAAGTGCCCCTGCACCGCGCCGACCTCGATGCCGGTGCCGAAGAGCTGCCCGCCCACCTGCGCGGGAATCGCCGAGCTGGTCACCTGCCACTGCGTCGGGTCGGTGCCGGCGCTGAACACGTCGAGCCGCCCGGTGAAGTCGCCGAAGCTGGTCGTGGCGCGGCCGTTGAAGGCCACCACCTGTGAGTTCCACACCGTCAGCGCGGTGCCCAGCGTGTCGGTGCGGCCGGCGCCCACGCGCACCAGGTCTGGCCGGTTGACGACCGCTCCCGCCGAGAGCGTGCTCAGCCGGTACACCAGCAGCTTGCCGGCCAGCGGCACCGAGCCACCCGTCATCGGCGCGCTCGCGTAGGGCGCGCCCAGCACCAGTTCCTTGTTGCCGTCGCCGTCGAGGTCGACCAGCCCGAAGCTGCGCGAGGCCTGAATGAAGCCCTGGTCGCCGTAGACGCGCGCGAAGGCGTCGGTGCGACCGATTTGCAGCGGGCTCGCCGCGGTCATCGTCGGGTGGTTGCCCGAGAGGTCGAAGAGCAGCGCGCCGCCCGCGTTCTGCCCACCGGTGGTGCCCGCGTCGAGCATCGCCAGGTTCGGCGAGTCCAGGCGGTCGCCCATCGCCACCAGCATCGCCGGGCGACCGTTGGCCGCAGGCACCGTTCCCAGGCGCCAGGTGCCTTCGTCGTTGTCGCCGGTGTTGGCCGGCAGCACGAAGAGGTCGGGCGTCTCGGGGAAGCGCTGCGTCGGCGTGCCGCGCCCGAAGTGCACGGCGATGCCCGTGACACCCCCCGCGCGCGCGGTACCGCCGAGCAGCGTGTTGTTCACCGTGGTCACGAAGGCCAGGTCGACCTGCCCGTCGCCATTCAAGTCGGCAGCGACCAACGAGCGCCCCGCGCGCAGGTTCGAGAACCGCCGCCAGGTGCCGTCGGCCGCCAGGTCGAAGCCCGAGAGCCGCAGCGTGCCCAGGTCGGGAATGGGGGCGCCCTTGGTCAGCAGGAAGACGTCGATGACCCCGCGCGCCGTATAGCCCGCGCCCGGCGCCAGGTCGGCACCGGGAGAGCCCACCACCAGGTCGTTGTTGCCGTCGCCGTCGACGTCGGCGATGGCCAGCGACGCGCCGAAGTTGCCGCGCCCCAGCCCCGTCAGCGGCGGTCGAATCAGCACCGGCCCTGCGGCGGTGATGGCGTAGAGGTACACCGCGCCCGAGTCGGCCACGGTGAGGTCGTCGCCTGGCGCCGAGATCGCCAGGTCCACGTGGCCGTCACCGTTGAGGTCGCCAGCCGCCATCACCGTGCCCAGCTGCGCGGTGTCTGACGAGCCCAGAATCGTCCACGTCGGTGCGCTCGGCAGCCCTGCCGCCGCGCCCATGTAGATGAAGACCGCGCCGCCGGTGGGCTTGGCGAGGTCGCTCTCGGGCACGCCCAGCGCGACGTCTTGCAGGCCGTCGCCGTCGAAGTCGCCCGTCACCAGCGTGGCGACGTCGGTGCGCCGGCCCTGCGGCGTGTTGGGCCGCGTCAGCTCGGTCAGCACTCGCACGGCGGCGGTGGTGGTCTCGTGCGTGAAGTGGTCGACGCCCTTGAGCTGGGCGGTGCCGGTGTCGGTCTTCGCGGTGCGGAAGAGCGCGTCACCCGTCGACAGGTCCAGGCTGCCGGGGCCACTGACGATGCTCCAGTCCACCACGCCGGTGCCGTCGAGCGCACTCAACGGAATGAAGGAATTGCTGGGCAGCGCCAGCCTGGCCGGCGCCGCGCGGAACTGCGCGGCCGGGTCGACCTGGTACTGCGCCAGCACCTGGTCGCCGCCCTGCGCGTCGCTGACCACCACCAGGTCGAGGCCCGGGTTGGGCCCCGCGGTGTAGACGCCGCTGGTCGAAATGCTGCCACCCGAGGCCAACGCGCCCTGGCTCGAGAACACCGGCTGGCCGATGACGCCGGTCAGCTCGAGCGTGAAGCTGGTGCCTGGCTTGACCCGCGCGCTCGAAGGCGCGACCGAGAAGGCGGCCGTCACCACGATGCTCGCGGTCGCGGCGTTGCCGCAGTCGTCGCTGGCTGTCACCACGTCGGTCGCCGCCACCGCGCCGGCCACGTAGCGGTCACCGCTGAGCTTGCCGCCGGTGGCGTTGGTGGTCAGCGCGAAGGTGTAGCGGCCCGAGCCGCCGGTCGCGCTCACCGTCGCCGCGCCATTGACCCGCACCGTGGTGGGCGTGATGGCCGCCGCCATCGCGCTCAGTCCGACACAGGTGTCGATGGGAGGAGGTGGCGGAGGAGGCTTGGGCACCACGTCACACGCGACCAACCCACACGCCAGACCCAGCAGCAACGGCCTCACGGCAGCGCGCCTCCGTTGACCCAGCGTTGAATCAACGCGATGCCCGCGGGGTCGAGCTGGCCATCGGCGGGCATGCGCTTCTCTTGCACCGCCAGGGCGATGGCCGTCGCGTTGGCCTTCCACTCGTCGTACGTCTTGAGCTCGGGCAGCGAGCCGGTGGTGTGACACTTCGCGCAGCGCGCGTCGCCCAGCGGCTTGATGTCTCGCGCGTACGAGAGCACGACCGCCGCGCTGCCCTGGTAGTCGAAGTAGAGCGTGCGCGTCGAGGTGCTGCCATCGGCCAGCGTGGCCGTCACCACCAGCGCGTGCGTGCCGTCGTCGAGCGCCGAGAGCGAGAGCGGCTTGAGCTTGCCCGAGGCGTCGGCGCCGCCCAGCGACCAGGTCAGCGAGCCGGTCTGCACCCCGGTGCCAGGCACGCTGCTGGCCAGCGGCACCTCGATGGCGGTGCCCTGGTCGAAGGTCCAATGCAGCGCGGTCGGCGCGGCGGGCAGGGCGGCCTGCACCACCAGTTCGTTGTCGTAGACCGCCGCGCGCTCGAAGACGCCGCTCACGCGCGGGGTTGGCGCCACGTCGACCTCGAGCGTCTGGTCACCGACCCGCACCCACGCCGCCCCCGCGGCGTCGACCGCCAGCAGGGTCGGCACCGCTGCCAGGCCCTTCGCTTCGATCCACTTCTGGGCGTCGGCGTCGTAGCGGTACAGCCCATCGCCCGCCTGCAGCCAGGCGAAGCGCCCCGCCGACATCAGCTGCTTCGGCGCGCGGCCCAGCTCGTAGGCGCGCCACCCCAGCACCGTGAACTGAAAGAGCGTCCTGGGGGTAATCGCCCAGACCTCTCCGGGGCTGCTCGCCGAGGCGGAAATGCCGGCCATCGCCACCACGCCGCCGGCCAGCTCTTCCTTCGTCAGGCCGCTGTCGCGCACGATGAAGGCGTCGGTCGCGTTCTGCGCGGCGCTGGTCAAGGTGGTGCCGCGCGCGAACCACACCCCGCTGCGCGCGTCTGGCGCCGGGCCCACCGCCAGCGCGGTCAGGCCGCTCACGCTCGCGCCCTCGACCTTCAGCTCGCTCAACTGCCCGCCCACCAACTGGAAGAGCCCCTGCGCGTGCGCGACCCAGCCCAGCCCGTCGTCGCCCACCGCGGTCGCCACCAGCCCGTCGGGGCTCAGCACGTTCTGCCAGGGCGGGGTGATGAGCCAGCCGCTCTCGGCCACGAAGAGCCCGGTGCTGGTCGAGACCAGCGCGCTGTACGGCCCCAGCGGCCACAGCGCCGACGCCGGCCCGGGGAAGATGGGGTCTTGCGGGTGCACCGCGAGCTCTCCTTGCGAGCCGTCGCCGCGCAGCCGCACCACCTGCCCGGCGAGGCCCACGAAGAGCCCTCCGCCGCGCTCGTCACCGAACGAGGGCGCGGCCGAGAGCGCGAGGCTGGTCGGCCGCGTCACCACGTCGACCGCGCGCGGCGCGAGCGTCTCGGACACCCGCCCACCACCGCACGCACTGAGCACCGCGAGCGCCGCCGCGAGCCACCGACTGCCACCGCGGTTCATCACGGGGCCAGCAACCCCGGCAGCGGGCTGACGCGGGTGATGGAATAGTCGAGGTTCGCCGACGCGAGGATGGTGGCGATGAGGTGCTCGGGCAGAATCTCGAGGCCGTTCGGGTCGGCCGCGCCCGTCTGGTAGTCCACCAGGCCCGCGCTCAAGCCCACGTCGCCGCTCTTGCCGAACACCTTGTTGTGCGAAATGCCCGCGCCCAGCAGCAGCGCGCTGTTGGTGATGTGGTGGTCGCGGCCGCCCGAGGCGTTGATGAGCGGGGTGCGCGAGAACTCCGAGAACACGAAGATGGTCGTGTGGTCCATGAACGTGCCGCCCGACGGGTGCGCCGAGCCGCGAAGGTCGGTCACCAGGTCGCCCAGCGCGTTCCAGCCCACGCGCTGCCCGTTGGCCTGGGTCAGCTGGGTGCCGAAGTGCGTGTCGAGCCCGCCGGTGATGTTGATGCTCATGCACTGCGAGACGCCGCGCTTGAGCGCCGTCGCCGTCAGCGCAGCCTTGGCCGCCGGCGAGTTCACCGGGTCGTTGGGGCCCTCGGGCTTGAGCCCGTACAGCTTGCGCAGCGCGGTCTTCTCGTCGCGCAGCGACTGCGGGTCGGCCGGGTTGTCCGCGAAGCGGAAGTACGCGTCGAGGTGGCTGCTGAGCACGGTCTGCATCTGCCCGCGCGAGTTGGCGTACTGGCCCACCAGCCCCCGCGAATCGTAGAGCTGCGCCTCGCACGAAATCGGCTTGCCGTGGAGGTCGATGAGGTCCTTCTCGATCTCGCTGTCGATGGTGGTCGGGCTGGGCGAGAGCGTCAGCAGCAGGTCGTTCGCGCTCGAGACCCGCAGCGCGTTGGCGTCGCCGCCGTAGCGGTCGTTGTAGGTCTCGATGTTGTAGGCGATGGACGGCACCGGCACCTTGGGCTTCAGCTGCCCCACGATTTCGGTCGCCGTCGCCGAGCCGCGCGCCGCCGAGCCGTTCGGCATCTTCCCGGTCAGGAAGTACCGGTAGCCGACCTCGTGCGCGACGGTGTTCATGTTGATGCCTCGCACCACCGTGGCCAGGTCGTAGTGGTCGGCCATGCGGCCGATGGCCGGGCCGAACACCATCGACGGGGCAGGGCCACCAGCGCGCTGCGTGGGCGTGACCTGGGTGGTGGGGAAGCTGGGGTCGCTCGAGAGCAGCGAATAGCCCGGCAGAATGCGCGTCTCGGAAATGCGCTCGGCGGTGAAGGCCATCGGGTCGCGCGGGTCGAGCGCCATCAGCACGTCCCAGCCTCCCGAGAAGTAGGCGAAGACGAAGCAGCGGTCGGGCGGGGCCAGGGTGGTCGCGTCGGCGAAGGCCTTGAACGACAGGCCACCGAACAACGAGGCCCCGGTGAACCCGGCGGCGGCCTTCAGGAACGTGCGGCGCGGCAGTGCGGCAGTGGTCTTCTTCATGGGCTCGCTCGCTGGAAGGTCAGTAGGTGATGAAGCGCGGGTCGGTCATCATCGCGATGCAGACGGACCCCCACGCCTGTTCGGGCTTGTTGACCGTCTTGGCCTGCGCGGCCACCTTGTGGAAGGTCGCGGTCCAGGTGGTCAGCTCGTCGGCGTCGAAGCCCGACCCCCAGAAGCGCAGGGCGAGCGTGCCCAGGTTCTTCTGGATGGTGGCGTCGTCGAGCGTGGTGAAGTCCTTCGGCGCGCCGGTCACCTCGGGCCACAGCACGCGGGTCGTCGGGTCGGTGCGCTTGAGGTCGTCGAGCGCCGTGTTCAGGCACACCTCGCGCGCGCCGTCGTCGAGGAACTTGGCGAACACCAGGTTGGGCTCGAGCGAGTCGCTCACCGTCAGCGCGTAATCGGCCTGGCCCAGCGAGGCGGCCAGGTTGTCGATCTGGCTCCACTGCCGCCCGGTGGTGGTGACGATGCTCTTCTTGAGCTGCGCGACCGAGATGCGCCGCGGCGCCCGACCGACGTGGCCGCCGTTCGCCTCGGGGTCGGGCAAGACCGGCAACGGGTGCCCCGGCATGTCGACGGGGGTCAGCGAGCCCGACTGGTCGGGCGTCGACTTCGTGCAGGCGGCCAGGGCCAGCGCCACCAGCACCATGGT
>CAIWFK010000454.1 GCA_903911905.1 uncultured Myxococcales bacterium | reverse complement strand
TCAACCCCTGAGGTCGATCGTGTCCCTGGCAACAGAGATCGCGCACGAAGCAACAGGCGTTGTGATCGACCGCATGGAGCGCGCGGGCAAGGTCACCACGTTTCTGCAGGCGGGTTCCGACGCCCTCGCGGCGTTGCTCGCCGAGAACACCCCGAACCACGTCAAGCGCCAGGCGGCGAAGCTTCTGTCGCGCGCCGCGCTGATCGCCACGGTGATCGACGGCATCGACTCTCGAAGTGAACTGCGCGCCCGTGGCGTTGCCGCGGCGGGCCCCATCGCAAAGGAACTCACCAATGGCGGGTAACGAAACGGATCTCTCGCTGGTCATTCGAGCCATCGACCAGGCCACGGGGCCAATGCGGGAAATGCGCGCGAAGATCGAGGCCGCGCTCGCACCGATCAACAACGCCGGCCAGCGGATCAACGACAACCTCGGCCTGAAGGGCGTGGGCGAGAAGTGGGGCGCGTTCACGAAGGCCGCGGGTGGCGTGGGTCACGAGATCGGCGCCCTGGTGTCAAAGCTCGCGTTCCTCGGGATCGGCGCCGGCTCGGCCTTCTACGCGATCATGCACGGCGCGGTTGAGTCGGGAGACAAGCTCTCGGAGGTCTCGCAGCGGCTTGGGATCAACGCCGACGCGTTCGCGGCCCTGGGTCACTCGGCGCAACTGGCGAACATCGACGCCGAGTCGTTCACCTCGGCCCTCGACAAACTGAACAAGCACCGCGGCGAAATGAAGGTCGGCAAGGGCGGGCCGCTGCTCGAGTTCCTGAACCAGATCTCGCCGAAGTTCGCCGAACAGGTGAAGGGCGCAAAGTCGAACGAGGAAGCGCTCTCGCTGTACGCCGACGCGTTTTCGAAGATCGAGGACCCGGCGAAGCGCGCGATCCTCGCGACCGAGACCTTCGGCAAGGCCGGCGCTCAAATGGGCGTGTGGCTCGCCCAAGGCGGCGCCGAGATCCAGAAGCAGCAGACGCGGTTCATGGAGCTGATGGGGTCGCAAGAGAAGTTCGCACAGGGCGCGAACGACCTCGACGACGCACTCAAGGACACGGGCGTTGCTTTCGAGGGCATTCAGCGAGCGATCGCCGGCGCGTTCTTCCCCGTGCTGACCGAGCTGGCGAAGAAGCTCACGGCGTTCATGGCGTCGAACCGCGAGGGGATCCGGGCGTGGGCAGAGAAGACCGCGGCCGCGGTCGAGGCATGGGTCGCGGGCGGGGGGCTCGAGGAACTCGGGAAGTCACTGGGCAAGGTCGCCGACACCGTCGCGAGCGTGGTCAAGTGGCTCGGCCCCATGGGCACCGCGGCCGCGGCCGCTGGCGTGCTCCTCGCGCCCCTGGCCGGCTCGGTGCTCTCGTTCATTGCCGCGGGTACGAGCCTGGCGGTCACCGTCGCCCCGTTGATTGGCGGGGCCTTCACGGCCCTGTCAGCCGTACTCGCGCCCGTGAGCGCGGGGTTTGCCGCGATGGGCCTCCCCTTGCTCCCGCTGGTCGCCGCGCTCGCTTCCATGGCCTACCTCGGGAAGACGATTGACGAGAATTGGGAACCGCTGAAGTTCATCTTCACCGACTGGGCGAATTCGGCGAAGTGGTCGATCCTCAATATGTGGGACTCGGTCAAGCCGATCCTCGAGAAGATCGCCGAGTACACGGGGGGCGAGTTCTCGGCCGCCGGCGCGCTGCTCAAGGTCGGAAACAGCGCCGAGCGGGGAGTCCTTTCGCGCGCGGCCGTTGCAGCCGTGGCGCCCCCGCCCGTGGTCAACTCGAGCCGGCCGAGCGAGGCGCGGGTGTCTGTCGACTTCAGGAACCTGCCCTCGGGTGCGCGCGTCTCGCGCCCCACGGGCGACGCTGACGTGAGCGTGAACGCCGGCTATTCGATGGTCACTCCCTGACCGGGCTCGTCGACGCTTCGCCGGCGTCGCGGTAGAACCATCACCATGCGTCTGATCCGCGTGGTGGTCGTTGCGTTGGCGATGGGGTGCGGTTCGACAAGCTCGACGGCTGGCACCGACGGCGGCACCGGTTCGAACTGCCCCACGACGAACGCGTGCGGGTGTTCGAACTTCAACAAGACCGACTGCAACGCGGCGCCGTGCTGTCAGTGGACGGTCGGCACGGGGTGCGGGTGTCGCTGACCTAGGCCGCTCGGCATCGCTCGCCGAGCATGACCGAGACGGCGTGGGGCGCGCCCTTGAACGCGACGAGGAGTTCGAACCCGTCGCCGTGGTCGATCGCGTCGGCGACTCGGCCCGGCGTGCCCTTGACCACGTGGAAGCGTCGCCCCGTGTTGACGTCGACGTCGGCGATCGTCTTCGTCGCAACGACTCGGCGGGGAAGCGCCCTCGCACGCTGGCCCTGCTTCAAAGCCCTGGTCAGCTTCGCGACGTTGCCCGCGGGGAAGTAGACGGCCAGGCGCAGACCTCTGGAGGCGAGGCCCGACACGTGGCCCACGCCCCACGTGAACCAGCGCCAGCCTGGCAACTCGAGCCGCGCGAAGGCGTCGGCCGACTCGAGGTCACCGAAGGCGATATACGCCGGCACGCGGGCGTCGCCCTGACAACTGAACGAGGTCTGAATCTTTCGGCGCCACAGCTCTAGGAGCACCGGCGCGATGCCCTGGTCGACG
>CAIWFK010000453.1 GCA_903911905.1 uncultured Myxococcales bacterium | reverse complement strand
GAAGTGCATGCCGATGACCGACTCGGGGCGCTTGGTGGTGGCGGCGATGCGGGTGATGGGAATCGACGAGGTGTTGGTGGCCAGCAGACCGCCGGGGCGTACGACCTGATCGAGGTCCTTGAAGATCTTCTTCTTCAGCTCTTCGTTCTCGGTGACCGCTTCGATGGCGGCGTCGACGTCCTTCACGTCCACGATCGAGGTGTTGGTCGACAGGCGGGCCAGCGCAGCGTCACGCGCGGCACCCTCGAGCTTGCCCTTCTCGACCAGCTTGGCGAGGCCCTTCTCGATGCCCGCCTTGCCCTTGGCGAGCGCCGCGGCGTTGACGTCACAGAGGGTGACCTGGAAGCCGGCCTGCAGCGAGACCTGCGCAATGCCCGCGCCCATCTGCCCGGCGCCGACGATCAGAATGTGGTTGGTAGCCATGAGCCGGTTCGTACGCCCGCGCCCGCGCACATTCAACGGCCTTCACTTCGCGGCGAAGTCGAGCACCAGCTCCTTCTCGGCGGCAGGGTCGAAGTCGCGGGTGAACGCCTGCGGAGAAGGCGCTCCCACCCACACCAGCGCCAGGGCCCGGTGGGGCCCCCGGGCGAGCGAGACCTTCGTGACGGGCTCGCTCGACAGGCCCGAGGGCGTGGTCAATTCCTGCCGGTGCAACAGCGGCCCCGGCTCAGCGGCGGCCAGTTCGTAGAGCTGGAGATCGACCCGCTGCACCTGCGAGTGCGAGACCGGCAACCGCCAGGTCAGGGTGCGCTCGGTGGCGAAGACGCCGAAGCCCGAACGCCAACTGACGAAGCCGATCGCCAGCGCGAGGAAGAGCGGAATGCGGCGCTTGAAACCCGGGCTCACGACGGCTGCGGGTCTTCCGAGTCGTCGTCGTCGGCCTTCTTCTTCTCGGCCTTCTCGCCCTTCTCGTTGGCGTACTTCGTCTTGAACTCGCTGACCTTCACCTTGGGAATGAGCGAGGCGACGTCGTCCTTCACGCGGTCGGGCACCAGCTTGACCTCGGCGCGAACCTCGATGGTCATGCCGGCGATCACCTTGAGCAGCTCGTCGCGCAGCCGATCGGACTGGAGGAACTTGCGAACCTCTTCCGACACCGTGCGGCCGATGTCGTCCTTGGTCTTCTCGGCCTGCTGCAGCAGGAAGCCCAGCGCTTCCTTGGGGAGCTTGGCCTGGCTGGCGAGCTTGCGAATGCCTTCTTCCGACATGAAGACCGCGCCCAGCCCCGCCCACGCCACCCGGCGCACGAAGTCGGGCACGAAGCCGCGTGACTTGTCGTCGAGCGGGTCCTCGTCAAGCGGGTCTTCCGGAGGCAGTTCCTCGGTCGCCATTGGCCTAACCTAGCACCGAACCGCCGGTCAGGCGGCGCGCCGCTTCCTGCAGGGTCGCGTCGGTCTTGCAGAACGCGAAGCGGGCCAGCCCGTGGGCCCTGGGCGCATGCGCCGCGCTGTAGAAGACCGACGGGGGAATGGCCGCCACGCCCTTCTCGACGATCAGCCGCTTGCAGAACTGCACGTCGTCTTCGCCGGCCTTCCGCAACGAACCGGTTCGAGCCATGAGGAAGTAGCTGCCCTCGACCGGCAAGACCTCGAGCCCGGCCTTCGTCAACGCCGCGCCCAGGAAGTCGCGCCGCGCGGCGTACTCGGCGACGAAGCCCGAGAAGTACGAATCGGGCAGCTCGAGCGCTCTGGCGATCGCCGCCTGGAACGGCGACGCGGTGGCGAAGGTGACCCACTGGTGCGCCTTCTGCACCGCGCCGACCAGGGCGACCGGCCCCAGCCCCCAGCCGATCTTCCAGCCAGTGAACGAGAAGCTCTTGCCGCCGCTCGAGATGGTGAGGGTGCGGTCGGCCAGCGAAGGCATGGTCGCAGGCCGAACGTGCCGGGCCGGCGCGA
This sequence comes from uncultured Myxococcales bacterium, assembly GCA_903911905.1. GTDB lineage: Bacteria > Myxococcota > Myxococcia > Myxococcales > Myxococcaceae > Xiheilimnobacterium > Xiheilimnobacterium phototrophicum. Next base: position 9,127 of record CAIWFK010000453.1, on the reverse strand, counting down.
AGACCAGGTGCTCGTACACCTCGTCGCTGACGATCACCGCGTTGGCACGCGCCGCGAGCCGGCCGATGAGCTCGAGTTCGTCACGCGTGAAGATCTTCCCCGTGGGGTTGTGGGGCGTGTTGACGATCACCAGCCTGGTGCGGGGCGTGAAGGCCTGCTCGAGTTCGCGCTCGTCGAACCACCAGGTCGGGTGCGACGCGTCGGGCGCACGCAGCTCGACGTACCGGGGCACCGCTCCCGCCAGCTGCACGCTGGCCAGGTACGAATCGTAGAACGGCTCGAAGAGCACCACCTCGTCGCCGGGGTCGGTGAAGGCCTGCACCGCGTCGAAGATGGTCTCGGTGGCGCCGCTGGTGACCACCACCTGGCTCAGCGGTTCGATCGACTGATCGTAGAAGCGCCTGGCGTGCTTCGCGATCGCCGTGCGCAGCGCGAGCGCCCCCTGGCTGATGGCGTACTGGTTGACGCCCGAGGTGATGGCGTCGATGGCGGCCTGCTTGATTTCAGCCGGCCCGTCGAAGTCAGGAAAGCCCTGGCCCAGGTTCACCGCCCGGTGTTCCTGGGCGAGCTTCGAGAACTCCGCAAAGACGGTCGCACCGAAGCCGGCCACGCGTTGGCTGAGCATGGCCGCTGTTCATCACGAGTACAGCAACGCAGCCAGCCCCAAGGCGAGCAACACCAGGCCCACGCCGATGAAGACCGGCCAGGGCAGGCTCGAGGCGGAGGTCGAGGGCGCCGGCGCACGTTCGGGAAGGGGCGCGGGTTCACCCAGGGCCTCGCCCTTGAGCTCGGCGCTCAGGGCATCGCGCAGGTGCACCAGGAACCGATCGTGGCCGGAATACGATGCGAGGGCGCGGCTGACGCGCTCGAGCAACGCCCGGGGCGCGGTCAGCGAAAAGCCGGGGCCGCGTTCCCACCGAACCTGATCGTCGAGCAGGGTCAGCGACTGGCTCTTGACCTTTCCGGCCGCATCGATCTCGGTGACCAGCTCGGCCCCGCGCAGGCCGCGATGCCAGATGGTGCGCAGCCCGTTGGCATCGGCAGGAGACTCGACCGCGCGAATGCGGAACATGGCGTCGACCGCCGCCTTCACCTCCTGGGGGGAATGCTCGCCCATGCGCGCCGACAGTGTACCAAGCCGGTTCGCGCTTCGGGGGCTTGCGTCGTGACTCAATCGTCACAGAGGCGCTATGAGGGCCGCCATGCGTCGATCTGCACTGCTGGCCCTGGTGGCACTGACCGCCTGTCCCGCTCCCAGGAAGGTGGTGGTCGACCCTCCGCCAGCGTCGGGGCGGTGCGAGGTCGACCTGGCGGCCACGGGGCTCTTCTCGCAGGTGGGCTCGGGCGCGAGCGCGAAGGTCATCGCGTCGGCGTCCGATCTGATCGGCGGGAACTTCGCCCAGGCCCGGAACGGCGACGTGGTGATGGCCAATGATCGACTGAAGGTCGCCATCGAGCAGCCGAACCGGTCGATCGCCCCTTCGGCGTACGGCGGCGCGATCATCGACGCCGACCTGGTGCGCAGCAGCGGCCCCGGGCGCGACGAGTTCGGCAAGATGGCGCCGATCTACGCCTTCGGGAGGACGATCAACGTCAGCCGCGTGGAAATCCTGTCCGACGGAACCTCGGGCGGTGCCGCGGTGGTGGCGGCGACGGGCACCGACGCGGTGGTCGACTACATCAACGTGAGCAACGTCATCACCCACTACCTGGGCAACGTGCAGTTGGTGACCGACCCCAACGCCGACCTGCCGCTGCTGGCCACGACCTACTACGTGCTGAGCCCCGGAGAGTCGCGGGTGCGCGTGCTGACCGCCTTCTGCAACCAGGGCAAGAGCGCGATCACGATGGAGGTCGGCGACCTGCTCGACCAGGGCGGCGTGAGCGAACTCTTCAACCCCTCGGGCTGCACCAAGACGCTGGGCAACGAAGGCTGCCTCATCGACCCCTCGCCCTGGTTCGGGTACCAGGCCGACGGCGTGGCGTACGGCTACCGCGCCTACACCATTCCCGACCCGACCAAGCCGAGCGTCAGCGCCCTGCTCTACCAGTCGGGCGTGGCCGCGACGGTCATCGACGCGAAGGATCAGACCGGCGTGCTCAGTTGGGTCGACGCGACGGCCACCCACCGGCCCGGGGCCTTCGGGGTGCTGGCGGGCGATCACCACGCCTTCGTGCGCGACTTCTTCGTGGGGCGTGACCTGGCCGAGATCTCGAGCGCGATGCTGGCCATCGACGCGGCGGCGAAGTCGCGGCTGACGGTGGCGGTGACCACCGCGCAGGGCACCCCGGCCGTCGGAGCGCGGGTCGCGGTGAAGGAAGCGGTGTCGGGCACGCCGGTGACGGTGATGGTGGTCGACGACCAGGGCCACGCGAAGGCCGACGTGCCTCCGGGCGATTACCTGATCGCCGCGGGCCAGCCCGGCACGCCGATTCTGCCGTTCACCGCGCTGACCGTGGGGGCCGGCGCGCCGGCGTCGGCCAGCTTCCAGTTGGGCGCCACGCGCTCGGTGTCGGTGACGGTCCACGACCCGTTCCAGGCGCCGCTGACCGCGCGGGTGATGGTGCGTTGCCCGAACGGGCCCTGCGCGAACGTGCCCACCGACTACCGCCCGTGGAAGGACGTCGAGGACCAGCCTTCCGATCTGCAGGCCATCGGCTTCGCGAGTGGCGACGGCAAGGTGACGCTGCAGGTACCCGCAGGGCAGTACGAGGTACTGGTCAGCCGCGGCCTGGAATATTCGGCCTTCCCCGACACGTTCCCCACGCGGGGCCAGGCGATCGACGTGACGACCGGCGACGCCACGGTCGACGCGACGCTGGCGCACGTGGTCGACACCACGGGGTGGATGAGCGCCGACCTGCACGTGCACGCCGCGGGCAGCCCCGATTCGGCGGTGGCGAACTCGGAGCGCGCGCTTTCGTTCGCGGCCGAGGGCGTCGACGTGCTGGTATCGACTGACCACGACGTGATCACCGACTACGCGCCGCTGGTGCGCGACCTGGGGCTCTCGAGCCAACTGACGTCGATGATCGGCTGCGAGATCACCCCGTTCGACTTCGGTCACCACAACGCGTTCCCCCTGATTCGCGGCGATACCCCCAATGGCGGCGCCTTCGACTGGGCTGGCGGTGACGGCCCGACCCTGCGGTTGGACCAGGTGTACGCGGGCGTGCGCGCAGCCCACCCCGACGCGGTGATTCAGATGAACCACCCCCGTGGCGGCATCGGCGGGTCGATGACGCAGTTGAAGATCGACACGCTCACCGGCGTCACCCACGCCGACCCGGCCACCTTCCGGCAGGTCGCCAACCCCGCAGCCACCCCCACCGACACGAAGTTGTTCGACCCCGGCTTCGACGCCTTCGAGGTGATGAACGGTACCGGCGCCAGCCTGGCAGTGCTCAACGACTGGATGACGTTCCTCTCGCGTGGCCTGGTGAAGACCGCGACCGGCGTGTCGGACACGCACTACGCCCGCGCGGTGGTCGGCGGCTATGGCCGCACGTTCCTGCACCTGGGTGTCGACCAGCCCGCGCAGTTCACCACCGCGGCCTTCACCCAGGCCCTGCGGGCGCACGACGTGTCGATCAGCAGCGGGCCGTTCATGACCATGACCGCGCAGCGCCTCGACACCAGCGGTCAGCCGGTCGGCAGCCCGGTCGGCCTCGGTGGCACGGTCAGCCTGGCGGCGTTCCAGACCATCGCGCTCACCGTCGACGTCCAGGCCCCGGAATGGATGCAGTTCGACTCGATCGAGCTCTACACCCACGCGCCGGGTCGCGAGGCGAGCGACGGCGTGGCGAACGACACCTGGCCGGACACCCGGATCGCGCAGAGCCAGCACCTCGACCCCACCAACCTGCCGCTCGAGCCGGTGCCGAACCTGAACGGGTTCAGCGCGCGGCGCGTTCACGTGACGAAGACCTTCGTCGTCAGCCCCACCGTCGACACCTGGTACGTGGCCATGGTGCGGGCCTCGTCGGCGTGCCGCACCCTGGCACCGATGGCGTGGGACGGCGTCGACTGCAACGGCAGCGGCCTGTGCGTGGCGTCGAGTTCACGCGGCATGGCCATGACCAACCCCATCTTCGTCGATGGCGATGGCAGCGGCGCGTACGATCACTTCCCCATTCCTGCGGGGTCGAGGAAGGCCGCCGCGTTGCCCGCACCCAAGGCCGAGCAACCACGACGAGTGCCCACGCTGCGCGAGTTCGACGCGATGCTCCGCGACGTGCTGTACGAGAAGCACGGGCGCTGAGCGCGCTACGGAACCGTGGTACCCCAGGTCGACGGGCTGGTGCAGCGGGCCTGGCCGGCCGAGGCCGCAGCGGCGGTGTAGTAGCAGTTGTAGCTGCCGTCCGACTGCGTGCAGCAGCCGACGACGCCGTCGCTGTGGCAGGGGTTCTCGGACACGGCTCCGGGAAGCGCCGAGCACCCGCCCAGCGGCACCTGGCACATGCCCTGCGAGGGAATGTAACAGCCAGGGAGCGCGGCCGAACTCGACCGGGGACCACAGCCTGACACCGCGAAAGCCAGCACCGCGAACAGCAGGACGTTTTTCATACCGCTCTGACACGAGCCGGCAGAAACCGTCTCACCACCGCCCTGTCACTGGGGCGCGGGCATGTAGATCCACGCGTCCTGCAGAATCGTCTGCGTCCCGGTCGCGGTCTCGTTGATGCCGCCGGTCACCAGCACGCTGCCATCGAGCAGCGCGGTGCAGGTGTGGCCGTAGCGGCCGGTGCTCAACTGGGGGCCCGGCGCCGAGGTCACGCCGCCCGAGGTGTTCGCCGTCACCAACTGCGAGGCGCTCTCGGACTGCGACTGGGTGCCGGTCATGCTCGAGGTGCGGCCCCCGACCACCAGCACGGTGCCGTTGGTCATGGTGACCGCGCAGACCTCGCCGTCCTTCCCGATGTCGGGGCCGTTGGCGACCGTGCCGCTCGCGCTGTTGACCACCTCGGAGGTCGAGATGGGCGAGATGAGCGACGGGTCTGAATAGCCGCCCAGCAGAATCATGTCGGCGCCGCCGTGAATGGTGGCCACGCCAGCCGCGCGACGCCCCGGGTCGGTCAGGTGCGGCGGGTTGGACAGGGTCTTGCGCGCGAAGGTGCCGTTGGTGAAGGTGAAGAACGAGACCTCGGTCTGCAGGGTGGTGCCGTCGGTACCACCGGCGATGGCGATGAACTCGCCGCTCTTCACCGCGGCCATGCTGGCGTCGATGCGCGGCAGGTTGGCGCCGTCGACGATCTTGTAGCTGGCCATGAGCGGATCGAGCCATTCGACCTCGTTGATCGGCGTGCCGGCGCTCATGCGAATGCCGCCGGCGATGAGCAGCTTGCCGTTGACGTCGATGGCCGCCTGGTGCCGCGAGCGCGGAATGGCGGCGGGCGTGCGCGGAGGCAGCGCCCCGTACTGATCGACCTGCGGGTCGTAGAAGAGGAACGAGGCCCGCGGGCTCGGAATGTTGTTGGCTCCCTGGTAGACCTCGCCGCCCCAGAGCACGACCTGGCCGCTGCGCGGAATGAGGGTGGCCGTGTGGTACGCCCGTTCCTGCTTGTAGACGGTGCCCGACGCGGCGGTGAACGAGATGTCCTTGGCCGGGGTGAAGGTGCCCTGCTCAGGGTCGAAGATCTCGGTGTCGGCCAGGGCGACCTTCTGGGTCGTACCCGCCATGAAGTTGAAGCCACCGGCGATGAAGACCCGCCCGTCGTTGAGCAGGGTCGCGGTGTGGCCCGCGCGCGCGGTCTTCAGCGTGTTGCACGCCGAGGGGTTGGCGGCGGTCACCACGGGCGTGAACACCCCGACCTTGCGCAACACCACGCTGACCGCGATGGGCCCGGTGAGGGTCTTGGGCACCACTGCGGGCACCGTGAAGGGGCGCGACCGGCCGACGCTGACGATCTTGCCGCCGTTGGCCGGGTCGGCGTCGAAGGCCGCGACCTCGATGATGCGGTTGGCCCCCGCGGGAATCTCGGGGAGGTTGAGCGACCGGCGTGGCGATGCCGTCACCCGTGACGCGCACGCGCACGAACTGAACGCCCGCGAACGGGTTCGAGGTCATGTCACACGACGAGGTGACGATCGACAACGCGTAATCGACTTCCTTGGGGGCGCACGCGCTCATGCTCACGGCCAGCGCTGCCAGAATCACCCGCTTCATATTTGACCTCACCACGTGGCGTTCACCGTGCCCGTCACGGGCTTCGTCGCGGCGGCGACTCCGAACCCGATGCCGACGCCAGCGCCGGCGGCAACCCCCACGCCGACCACCACCCAGACCCAGGCGGGCACGCCGTCGGGCTTCTTCATCGTCGGGTCGCTGTGGGGCTGTTCGTCGTCGGGCTTCTTGTCGAGCTCGACCACCGTCGACTTGTTCTCGAGCACCCGGTCTTCGCGCGGCGTGATGACCACGGTCTTCTTTCCCTGCGTGGCGCCCCTGGTGCCCGTGGGCGAGGCCACGTCGACGTCATCGCTGCCGGTGGGCCGGTCGACCTTGGCGACCACGGCCTTCGCCCTGGTCATCAGGTTGAGCGGCAGGCTGGCCAGGGCGCCGGCGTTCGAGAGGCGCTTGACCAGTTCGTCGGCCAGCTTGAAGGCCTCGGTGTTGGCCGTCATCACGTCGGTGTCGAACGAGATGCTGGTGAGCGCGGCGATGGTGCCCTTCTTCACGGCGTAGAGCGCGGCACCGAGCGTGAGCTGGGTGTCGGCCGTCTTGTAGACGTAGCCCACCACCGCGAAGTCGGCGTTGCTGGCGCGGGCGTAGGCCTGCACCTTCTGCTTCGTGCCCTCGTCGAACGAGCTGCCCACGCGGGGCAGCTCGACCGGCGCGTCGCCAGCCTTCACGACCGCGCGCTCGCCCATGGCCGCGCCACCACTGCCGAAGGCCGCCTTGACCTTGACCGCCGAGCCCTTCAAGTCGACCGCCTGGCCGAAGCGCTCGCCCTTGCCGCCCTCGACCTTCACGTAGTGCATGCCGGCCGGCACGTTCTCGTCGACCACCGGGACCATGCCCAGGTCGCGCCCGTCGACGAACGCGGTCGCACCCGCAGGGCCCTCGACCGAAATCTGCCCGCGAGGCTGCTTGTCGAGCCGCTTCTTCGCCTTCTCGAATTCGCGCTGGAACACCGGAGGGAAGCCGTTGGGCAATTGGTAGCCTGGGGCCAGGCGCACCAGGTCGAGCAGCGCCTGCTTGGCGTCGCGCTCTTCCCCCTGGCGGAAGGCCGAGGCGGCGAGCTTCACGTAGGCGTCGGTGACCACCTCGAAGTCGGCCGAGGCAGGGTCGGCCAGCAGCCCGTCGATGCCCTTGCGCAGGCTGACGCTGGCGTCGTCGAAGCGGAGATCGTCGAAGGCCTTGCGCCCGGCGTCGATGGCGGCCACGGCCTCGGTCGAGGGGCCCCGCTTGCCACCGGTCACCGGCGCCACCGTCGACGCGGCCTTCACCGCAGGCGGCGCCACCACGTCGAACGAGTCGCCGCGCGACTTCAGTTCTTCGAGCAGAATCGCCGAAAATTTCTGGGTCGCCGTCTCGCTGGCGCCGTCACCCGACCCGAGCGGCACCAGCACCAGACGCGGCTTGTCGCCCGCCACTGCAGGGACGCTCGCAATGAGCATCACGACCGACATCAATCGAATGGAACGGGACATGCTTGGTTTCGGCTGATAAAACAATACGTTACGGCGGCACCCTAGCCTTCTGCTTCAGGTGCGGTCAATGTCCTACACTGGTTCACCGAGCCCCGTCACCTCCACCACGTGAAGCTGTCACTGACCACCCGCATCTTTCTGGGTTACGCCGGGGTGTTGCTGACCTTCGGAGGGGTGTCTCTGTTCTCGGTGTCCGAGCTGCACCGCAGCCAGTTGGAGATTCGACTGGTCAGTGAAGGGTACCTCTCGCTCAGTCAGACCATCGCGGCGATCGAGACGTTCCAGTCGAACCAGGCGAAGGACACCGAGCGGTTGCGCGACGAGCCGAGCCCCGAAACCCGCAAGGCGCTCATTCGGCTGGCCAGGCTCTATTTCCCGGGGTTGATGGCCGACAAGCTCAAGAGCGGCCATGAAACGGCGCGGCACGTGCGCGAGTTCGCACCCGAGAGCGAGCTCAAGTTCATCGACGACGCGACGAAGAAGCTCGACGAGCTGTCGGGGCGCTTCACCGAATACGAGGCCGCGGCCGATCAGGTGTTCGCGATCATCGACGCGCCCAACCCCGACCTCGAGCGGGCCAGCGCGGGGCTCGACCGGCTGCAGCAACTGGAGAACGGGCTGTCGTCGGCGATTCGGCTGTTGCACGGGTCGATCGAGGCGCGCATTCACGAGCGGGTGCGCCAGGCCCAGGAGCGCGGCCGAAACACCGAGGTGGCGATCATCCTCCTGCCCGTGTTCGCGATCGGGGTGGGCCTGCTGGCCAGCGGGTTCGCGGCGCGCAGCCTGCGGCCGGTGCGCACGCTGATCGAAGGCATCGCCCGGGTGCGCAAGGGTGACTACGAGACCAAGATCGGCGTCGAGGGCGAAGACGAGATCGCCCAACTGGCGCGCGAGTTCGACGCCATGGCCCAGGCCCTGAAGGCCCGCGAGCAGCAGTTGCGCCAGAAGCAGGAAGAGCTGCTGCGCGCCGAGCGGCTGGCCGCGGTGGGTCGGGTGTCGGCCCAGGTGGCCCACGAGGTGCGCAACCCCTTGAGCTCGATCGGCCTCAACGTCGAGATGCTCAGCGATCAGCTCGCCACCGCGACCTTCGCGAACGAGGCCGGCGGGCGCGAGGCCAAGGAGCTGATCGCCGCGGTCACCCGCGAGGTCGATCGCGTGACCGAGATCACCGAAGACTACCTGCGGCTGGCGCGGCTGCCGGCGCCGGTGCTGCGCGACGAGAACGTGGTGGCCATTCTGGACGACGTGGCGGTCTTCTCGAAGGGCGAGCTCGAGCGCGCCAGCGTGAAGACGGTGACCACCTTCCCTCCCGGGCCGCTCGAGGTGAAGGCCGACGAGGCCCAACTGCGCCAGGTCTTCTTGAACCTCATTCGCAACGCGCGCGAGGCGATGGAGCACGGCGGCACGCTCACCCTCACCGCGTGGAAGAAGGACGGCTTCGCCGAACTGCGCGTGCAGGACACCGGCAGCGGCATG
>CAIWFK010000452.1 GCA_903911905.1 uncultured Myxococcales bacterium | reverse complement strand
TGCCGTGCGCGGAAGTCGGACTCAGACATCTCGGGCATCGCGCCGTCGAAGTCGGGCACGACCAGCGCCGCGGTGGAAGTGGTGCGGCTCATGGGCGGTTTTCAGAACTCCTGGAAGTCGGTGCTGCTGGGGGGCGGCGCCATCACCGACGAGGGCAGGGTCTCGAAGCCGGTCTCGGCCGCCTCGGCCGGCATCGGCTCGGGCGCCCTCGAGACGCGGGGCGCGCTCGCGCGGGGAGCGCCAGCGGGCGGGGCTGCGGTTCGCGGCGCCTTCGCCTCGTCGATGCGGAAGCCCTCGATGGCGGTGGTGAGGTCGCGGGCCACGTCGGTCAGTCGGTTGGCCGTGGCGGTCAGCTCTTCGGTCTGGGCCGCGTTGCGCTGGGTGATCTGGTCCATGGTGGTGACGGCCTTGTTCACCTGGTCGACGCCGAGCGACTGTTCCTTCGAGGCGGCGGCGATGTCGTGCATCAGGTCGGTGACCCGCTTGACCGCGGCGACGATGCCGCGCAGCGACCCGCCCGACTGGTTGACCAGCTGCACCGAGGCGTCGACGCGCTGCGAGGAGTTCTGAATGAGCCCCTTGATTTCCTTCGCGGCGGTGGCCGAGCGCTGCGCCAGGTTGCGCACCTCGTTGGCGACCACCGCGAAGCCGCGGCCCGGGTCTCCGGCGCGCGCCGCTTCGACCGCGGCGTTGAGCGCGAGCAGGTTGGTCTGGAAGGCGATCTCGTCGATGGTCGAGATGATCTCGACGATCTGCTTCGACGAGCTGGCCAGCTCACCCATCGCGGCCACCGCCGACTCGGCGATGTTCTGCCCCTGCTCGGCGGCCTGCCGCGAATCGGCGGCCAGCGAGGTGACCTGCCCCGCGTTCTGGCTGTTCTGCTTCACGGTCGAGGTGATCTCTTCGAGCGAGGCCGCGGTCTCTTCGAAGCCCGAGGCCTGCTCGGCGGCGCCCGAGCTGATCTCGGTGGCGCTCGAGCGCAGCTCTTCGGACGACATGGTCAGCTTGCGGGCCATGCCGCGCACCGAGCGCAGGGTGCTCGAGACCTGGGAAATCATGTGGTTCGCCGAGCGGGCGATGTCGCCGAACTCGTCCTTCCAGGTCGCGGTCAAGGGCTGCGTGAAGTCGCCGGTGGCGACCGCCTCGAGCGCGCTCGAGACCATCGTCAGGCGCGAGGTGATGCGGCGGGTGAGCACCCAGCCGCCCACCAACGCCAGGGCGATGAAGGCCGTGCCCACGCTGGCCAGCACGATCTTCCGTTCGCGCACCGCGGTGGCGGCTTCGTCGAACTGCTTCTTCATGCGGGTGTCCGACATGGCGACCACCGCGTCGATGGCCGCGTGGTGGGTGGCGAAGAGCGGCTTGAGCTCGCTGTGCACCAGGCCTTCGGCCTTCTTGAGCTCGCCCGCCTTCACCGCCGGAATGAAATCGGCGTTGGCCTTCGAGAAGAACTCGTCGGCCGAGCGGTTGGCCTCCTCGAGCTTGTCCTTGAGCGGGCCGGCTTCGATGGTCTTGCGCCAGAACTCTTTGCGGTCAGTGAAGTCTTTCTGCAGCTGCGCCCACTTGCCCAACAGCGCGTCGCGCTGGGCGGCGTCGGTGGTCGCGGCCAGGTCGAAGGCCACGAACTGGGCCTCGAGCACGAAGGCCGGCGGCGGCAGAATGTCGGCCACCAGGTCCTTGGTGGTCAGCACCGGGGCGTAGACCGAGTCTTCGGCCTTCTCGGTCTCGGTCACCCATTCCAGCAGCACCACGCCCGCGAGGGCGAGCGCGAAGCAACAGACGAGCAACATCAACTGGGTCTTGATCTTCATGTGCGTTCCTCGAAAGGCTTCGGCAGAAGGTGTTGGTCGTGGTCGGTCAGGCGACGATTCGGGGCAGGTCGAGAATGATGAGCAGGCGCTCTTCGATGCGACCCAGCGCCTGCACGAAGCCGTCGGTCACGCCCATCTCGGGCGGCGGCTTGATCTGGTCTGGCTTCAGGTCGACCACGTCGCTCACCGCGTCGACCAGCAGGCCAATCTGCCGTCCCTTGGCCACCACGATGATGATCACCGAGAAGCGGTGGTACTCGCTGCTGCCCAGCCCGAAGCGATCGCGCACGTCGTACACCGGCACGATGGTGCCGCGCAGGTTCATGGCCCCGCGCACGAAGCCCGGCGTCTGCGGCAGCACGGTGATGGGCGTGTGGCCGCGAATCTCGTGCACGTCGAGAATGTCGATGGCGTATTCCTGCTCACCCACCCGGAACGCCAGGTACTGGTTGGGCTTGTCGTTCGCAGGCGCGAGATTGGGGGCAGACGAGCTGATGGCGTGGGCAGTGTTCATACGGTGACCTCGGGGGAAGCAGACGGTTCGACCACGCGCTCGGTGCTCTCGGCGCGCAGGTTGCCCATGCGAGCCAGCGCCTGGACGTCGAGAATGAACGACACCGTGCCGTCGCCCAGAATGGTGGCGCCCAGCAGCCCTTCGACGCGCGCGAAGTTCGGTTCCAGGCTCTTGATGACGTACTGCGACTTGCCCAGCAGCTCGTCGATGACCAGCGCGAAGCGCAGCTCGCCCGCCTCGAGCACCACCGCGAGCGGGCGGGCGTTGTTGGCGCCGTCGTCGACCACGTTGAGCAGGCGCGCGAGCCGCAACAGCGGCAGGGTTTCACCGCGCACGGTCATGATCTCGCCGTTGCCCAGCAGCTGTTGAATGGGGCTCGAGCGGGTCAGCGAGAGCGTCTCGATGACCTGGTTGAGCGGCAGCACGAAGGTCGACTCGCCCACCCGCGTCGCCATGCCGTCGAGAATCGCCAGCGTCAGCGGCAGGGTCAGGCGTACGCGCGACCCCTGGCCGGGTGTGCTGGTCAGCGCGACCGAGCCGTTCATGCCTTGAATCGAGCGCTTCACCACGTCCATACCCACGCCGCGCCCGCTCAGGTCAGTGACCACCTCGGCGGTCGAGAACCCCGGCGCGAAGATGAGCTCGTGAATCTGCTCGTCGCTCAGGGGCTGGCCTTCGAGCACCAGCCCGCGCTCGATGGCCCGCGCCAGAATCTTCCTGGTGTTCAGCCCACGCCCGTCGTCGGCGATGTCGACGATCACGTTGCCGCCCTGGTGTCGGGCGCTCAGGGTGATGGTGCCGGCCGCGGGCTTGCCGGCCGCGACGCGCTCCTCGGGGGTCTCGAGCCCGTGGTCCGACGCGTTGCGCACCAGGTGCGTCAGCGGGTCAGCCAGGTGCTCGACCATGCTCTTGTCCAGCTCGACCTCTTCGCCGACCGTCGCCAGGTGCAGGTCCTTGCCCAGGCTGGCCGAGAGGTCGCGCACCAGGCGGCGGAAGCGCCCGAAGATGCTGCCGATGGGCACCATGCGAATGTTGAGCACCCGGTCCTGCAGGTCGCGGGTGTGGCGTTCCATGTCGGCGACCGCTTCGCGCAACCTCGGCAGCTCGGAGGGCGCGACGTCCTGCAGGCTGCGCATGATCATCGCCTGCGAGATGACCAGCTCGCCCACCAGGTTCACCAGGCGGTCGACCTTGTCGGTGGCCACGCGTAGGGTCGAGGTCTCGGCGGTGGGGGCCTTCGCCGCGGCGGCCTGCTCGGCGGCGGTGGGCGGCGCCAGCACGTGGTCTTCGGCCGACGGCAGCGGCGTGAAGAGCGCGAACGCCGGCTCCGACGCGGTCAGCGTCAGCTCGCACACGTCTTCGACGAACATGAAGCAATCGCGAACGGCCGCCTCGCCGACGTCGGTCTCGAGCTCGAGCCGCCAGCCCAGCTGGCACTGTTCGGGGTCGAGGGTGTCGAAGGTCGACAGCCGGTCGACCAACAGCTCGGTGCGCAGCGTTCCGAGCGCCGCCAGGTCGCGCAGCACCAGCGCGGGGTTGAGCCCCAGCGCGAAGACGCCCGGCTTGGGGCGAAAGACGATGGTCCACACCCGGGGGCCGTCGAGCGTGCCGGGGCCGACTGGCTCGGCGGGCTTCGCGACCGCCGCCGCGACGTGACCTTCGCCGCGGTGAGCGGCGTCGAGCGCGGCGACCACCTCCGTGATGTCGGGGTCGCGCTGCTTGCTGCTGGCCGAGGTGATGCACGCGCCCAGCAGGTCCGAGGCCTGCAACAGCACGTTGGTCAGGCCGGGCGAGGCGGCGAGCCGGCTCTCGCGCAGGTCGTCGAGCACGTTTTCCATCGCGTGCGTCAGGTGGCTGATGGCCTTGAAGCCCAACACGCCGCTCGAGCCCTTGATGGAATGGGCTGCACGGAAGAGGGCGTTGAGCAGCTCGAGATCGCCCGGGCGGGCCTCGAGCTCGAGCAGGCGCTCTTCGAGCGTGCGCACGTGCTCGCGCGACTCTTCGAAGAACGTGGCGTGGAATTGGGCGAGTTCGTCGACTTCCATGTTGAGCTCCCTTCCTCAAAAGGCCAGAGTCAGGGGACGACCTTCTTGACGATGGTGAGCAGCTTGTCGGGGTCGAAGGGCTTGGTCAGCCAGCCCGTGGCGCCGGCCGCGCGGCCCTGCTGCTTGCGATCGTCGCCGCCCTCGGTGGTCAGCATCAGCACCGGGGTGAACTTGAACGGCGCCAGGGTGCGCAGGTTCTTGATGAAGGTGATGCCGTCCATCACCGGCATGTTCAGGTCGGTGATGACCAGGTCGAACTTCCCGGCGTTGGCGCTGGTGAGCGCCTCCTGGCCGTTCGAGGCCCGCGTCACCGCGAAGCCTGCCTTGGTGAGCGTGAAGCTCACCATTTCCTGCATGGTGGTCGAGTCATCGACGACGAGCGCGGCACGGGCCATGGTCACTGCTCCAGCGAGAGAAGGGGTTTCACGGCAGTCACCGTGAGGAGTTCGGTGAGCACGGGCGAGGCGGTCAGGTGCACCGCTCGCCCGCTGAGCGCGAGCGCGGCCAGTAACTGCGCGCCGGCGGCGTCGGCCACCGCCACCTTCGAGCCGTCGAGTCGCACCTCGCCAGTCGAGGTCACGAGGGCAGCATGCAGCGCGCGCACGCTCGTCACGTCGAAGGTCTCCGGCAGCTCGATTCGCCCGTCCATGCCCCGACGAACTGCATGATCGATGCCCCCTGTTTCGGGCTTCGAGGGTCGCGGAATCACGACGCTCGGTGGATCAACCGGGCGGTCAGCGGTGACCTGCTGCGTTGAAACGGTGTCGGCTGGCTGACGCATGACGGCCCGCAACGCCGCCCGCAACAGGGCTCGCTTGCCCGATCGCGGGGGGGCGCTGGTACCCTCGTTGCCCGTGGCTCGTCGGCTCGAGGTGCTGCGCCGGGTGCTGGCCCCGCCAGGGCTGGGCCGGGCCGCGGCGAACCCTTCGACGTGGCGAGCCACCTTCGACCGGTGCGTCTTCTTCATACCAGGACCTCCATGACCGACACGTCGTCGGAATGATTGCCGTGCGTGAACTGCCGCACCGTCTCGAGCACCGCGTCGAACGCCCGCGTGCGTTCGCTCTCGCACAGCACCTGGCGCAGGCGCTCGACGCCCAACATGGCGCCCCGCTCGTCGACGCACTCGATGGCCCCGTCGCTCATCGCGAAGATGCGCGTGCCGGGCTCGACCGCCAACCGCTCTTCCACGGGGTCGAGCCCCTCGATGATGCCCAGCGGCACGTTCTGCGAGGCCAGGTGCTGAAGGGTGCCGTCGGGCCGCAAGACCTCGGCGTCGGGCATGCCGCAGTTGATGACCGTCAGCTCGCGGCGCTCGGGGTCGAGCTCGAAGGCCAATACGGCGCAGAAGAGGCGCGGCGGCAGCGTCGCCCGCAGCTCGTCGTTCATCTGGCCCACCGAGGTGCTCAGCCGCAGGTCGTGGCGCGCGCTGCGGTAGAAGGCCTGGCTGAGCGGCACGGTGCCGATGGCGCCGGCCAGCCCGTGGCCCGCCACGTCGGCTAGCACCCACCGGAAGCGACCCGAGGGCGTGCGGGCG
>CAIWFK010000451.1 GCA_903911905.1 uncultured Myxococcales bacterium | reverse complement strand
CCTCGACCAGGAGAGCATCGCCCGCTCCTGCGCCGCCCTCGTGCACCGCTGCACCCAGGGTGCGACGGTGGTGGTCATCGGACATCAGGTGCCGGAGGTGGCGGTGCCGAGCGGGCGCATCGTCCTTGCCGACGGCCGGGCGGAGGTCGCATGGACTGGCTGATCCAGGGCTGGCCGCTGTTCGGCGCCAGCTATGTCGCCGCCTGGGCCTTGGCCCTGGCCCTGCCCCTGGCCGGCATTCCGGTGGTGGCGCGCGAGCAGGCCCTGCTCGGCGTGGGTCTGGTGCAGGTGGGCGCCTGCGGGGTCGCGGCGGCCATCGGCCTCGATCTGCCATTCCCGGCGGCCTGGGCTTTCCTCGCCATCGGAGCCGCAAGCCTGCTGGCGCAGCGGCCACCGCCGCGCGAACGGCCGGAGGCGGTGGCGGCGTGGATGATCCTCGCCGGCTCGGCGGTCACCGAAGGCGTCATCAAGCGGGCGGCGTTCGTGCGGCTGTGGCGCTCGAACAAGCAGATCTACCAGGGCAAGCTGGCCAGCCTGCGCCGCTTCAAGGACGACGTGAAGGAAGTGGCCCAGGGCTACGAGTGCGGTATCGGTATCGACGGCTTCTCGGACCTGCAGGCCGGCGACATGATCGAGGCCTACGAGATCGAGGAAACCCGGCCCTCGCTGAGCTGACCTCGAAGGTGGGAAGTTCTCTGGCACCCGGGCGGTTCTGCCGGGTGCCATCCCCGAAGGTCCGTCGTCGGTGAAGGTGCGCCATGTTCGTCTGCGTTTCCCGCGTCACGCTCGACATTCCCGCGTCCGGGTCGCTGAAGGCCAAGCGGCAGGTGCTGCGCCGCATCACCGATCGGGTGAAGGCGAAGTTCAACGTCTCGGTGGCCGAGGTCGAAGACAACGACGTCTTCACCCGGGCCATCATCGCGTTGTCGGTGGTGGGCAACGAGCGCCGCCACGTCAACGAGCAGATGGACAAGATTCTGCACTACATCGAAGAGATGTACGTGGCGCCGGTGGCGCGGCGTGAGCTCGAGATTCTCTCGTTCGGCGAGGACCTCTTCCGCGGGCAGGACCGCGACGAGGTCGACGACGTGACCCGGCTGTTGATGCCGCGCGGCGATCGCTCGCTGGCCGAGGCCGAGGGCCTGGGCTCGTGGGAAGAGCGGCACGACCGTCAGTTGCCGCCGCCTTCGCCGTCGAGCCCTTCTCGGCAGAAGAAGCAGGGCCAGGGTAAGTCGCTGGCGCTCGACGACGCCAAGGCACTGGCGCGCAGCCTGCGCAACCGGCGAGAGTGGGAAAAGGAGTAGGCACACGTGACCTCGATTCGACCAGAGCGCATCGCGCAGGAAATTCAGGCGGCGGTGGCCGACCTGCTGA
The DNA here is from genome assembly GCA_903911905.1 of uncultured Myxococcales bacterium. GTDB lineage: Bacteria > Myxococcota > Myxococcia > Myxococcales > Myxococcaceae > Xiheilimnobacterium > Xiheilimnobacterium phototrophicum. Next base: position 11,008 of record CAIWFK010000451.1, on the reverse strand, counting down.
TTCGCGGCGACATCAAGGACCCGCGGGTGGGCTTCATCACCCTGACCGGGGTGAAGGTCTCGCCCGACCTCTCGGTGGCGCAGGTCTTCTATTCGATGATCGGCACCGATCAGCAGAAGGCCGACACCAAGGCGGGGCTCGAGGCGGCCAAGGGGTTCGTGCGGCGCGCGGTGACCAAGCGGGTGAAGCTGCGGGTCAGCCCCGAGGTCTTCTTCACCTTCGACGGTTCGCTCGAGGAAGGCGACAAGATCGAGCGGCTGCTCAAGGAAGTGCGCAACAAGGAAGGCTGGTAGCGCCAGATGAACGGCGTGCTGGTCGTCGACAAGCCGAAGGGCATCACCTCGTTCGACGTGGTGCGCGACGTGCGGCGGGCGCTCAAGGCCGCGAAGGTCGGGCACACCGGCACGCTCGACCCCATGGCCACCGGCGTGCTGCCGCTGTGCGTGGGCGAGGGCACCAAGATCGCCCAGTTCATCACCGAGGCCACCAAGGCCTACGACGCGACGCTGAAGTTGGGGGCGACCACCGATACGCTCGACGCCGACGGCACCGTGCAGGTCGAGCGGGCGGTGCCGGCGCTCACCCCCGAGCTGCTCGAGGCGGCGCTCTCGCGCTTCCGCGGCACCTTCCAGCAGACACCGCCGATGTATTCGGCGGTGAAGGTCAACGGCAAGCGGCTCTACGAGCTGGCGCGGGCGGGCGAAGAAATCGAACGGGCCTCGCGCGAGGTGACGGTGTTCGAACTGGTGCTGCGCGACTATTCGGCGACCGAGGTGAAGTTCTCGGTGCGCTCGAGCAAGGGCTTCTTCGTGCGCACCCTGGCCGCCGAGCTGGGTGAAGCGTTGGGGTGCGGCGCACACCTGACGGCGCTGCGGCGCACCCAGAGCGGGCCCTTCACCCTGGCGCAGGCGGTGCCGTTGGCGAGCCTGGTGGCCGACCCGTCGTCGGCGAAGTTCGTGAGCATCGAGGCGGCGCTGGTCGACGTGCCGGCGCTGACGGTGACCGACGCGGAGGCGGGGCGCGTGAAGCACGGCGGGCTGGTCGAGGTCGGGCCGCAGGTCACGGGCCTGCACCGGGTGCTCGACGGGGCCGGGCGGCTGCTGGCGCTCGCTGACGCAGTGCGTGGCAAGTTGGTGTACCGCCGCGTGCTGGGCGGCTGAAGGGCCCGGGTTCCTGCTAGAAGCGGCGGCCATGAAGAAGGCTGCCGTCTTCGGCGCAGGGAGTTTCGGTACCGCGGTCGCCCAGGTGCTCTCGGCGAATTTCGACGAGGTGGTGCTCTGGGGGCGCGACGCGGCGCTGGTCGAGGCCATCACCGTCAAGCACGAGAACCCGGGCTACCTGCCCAACCTGCCGCTGAGCCCCAGGGTGCGCGGTTCGACCGACGTGAAGCAGGCGGCGACCGACGCGCAGTTGATCGTGGTGGCGATTCCCTCGCAGGCGGCGCGCGAGTTCCTGAAGGGCGGGCATCAGTACTTTCCGGCGCTGGTGCCGATCGTCACCGTGGCCAAGGGCATCGAGAACGAATCGCTCTCGACCATGACCGAGGTGTTGGAACAGAGCCTGCCCGAGGCCTTCAGCCCGCACATCGCGGTGCTCTCGGGGCCCTCGTTCGCCAGGGAAATGATGCAGCGGCTGCCCACGGTGGTGACGGTGGCCTCGCGGTTCGAGAAGACCGCGCGCGAAGTGCAGGGGCTCTTCAGCAGCGAGTTCTTTCGCACCTACACCTCGACCGACGTGGTGGGCGTGCAGGTGGGCGGCGCGCTCAAGAACGTGATCGCCATCGCCGCGGGCATGAGCGACGGCATGGGCCTGGGCCACAATTCGCGGGCGGCGATCATCACGCGCGGGCTGGCGGAAATTTCGCGCATCGCGGTGCGCATGGGCGGCAACCCCCTGACGCTCTCGGGCCTGGCGGGCATGGGCGACCTGGTGCTGACCTGCACCGGCGAGCTGAGCCGCAACCGCACCGTCGGCTTCCAGTTGGGGCAGGGCAAGTCGATGGCCGAAATCATGAAGGGCCTGAAGCAGGTGGCCGAAGGGGTGAAGACCGCGAAGTCGGCGGTCGACCTGGCCGCGAAGTACGGCGTCGAGCTGCCCATCTGCCAGCAGGTGCACGCCATCGCCTGGGAAGGCAAGAACCCGCGCCAGGCGCTCAGCGAGCTGATGACCCGCGCGCCGAAGTCCGAAATCGTCTGAAGGAGTCACCCATGCGTACGTCGAGTTTCCTGTTGGCGCTGGCCGCGACCCTGCCGTTGGCGGGCTGCTCGTGTGACCAGAACACCGTCAAGCGCACGCCGTCCATCGAGGTCATCGACGCCATGGGCGCCGACCGCACCACCGTCGATTTCGGCAAGGTGCAGTTGACCACCACCGGCACCCAGCAACTGCGCATTCGCAACGCGGGCGCGGCCACGCTGACCATTTCGAAGGCCGACTTCAGCCAGGCGAAGTTCGGCGTGGGTACGGCGCTGCCCTTCACCATCGAGGCGGCGGGTGACGTGATGTTCCCGCTGACCTTCACCCCCACCGTGGCCGATCAGCACGAGACGGGAACGGTGACGCTGAGCACCGACGACCCGCAACACCCCACGGTCGAGCTGTCGTTGCTGGGCACGGGGGTGACGGCAGTGGCCCTGGCGCAGCCCGCGACGCTGGCCTTCGGCGACGTGTTCGAGACCGAAATGAAGCGCCTGACCATCAGCCTCATCAACACCGGGTCGAACGACCTGCCGGTGAGCGACGCGAAGCTGACCTCGCTGCCGGCGAGCGTGACGGGCGACCTGTCGCCGCTCAAGCAGGCGGTGCCTGCGGGAGGCACGGCGAGTGCGACGCTGACCTTCGCCCCGCTCGCGCTCGACACCTTGTCGGGCTCGCTCGACATCGTGCTGGGCGGCTCGCTGGGCACGCTGTCGGTGCCGGTGACGGGGCGGGGCGTGGCGGCGGTGCCGAGGTTCTGCTTCAAGTTCAACGACTCGGCGATGGAGCAGTGCACCGTCAACGGCATGGACTTCCTGGGCGTGTCGGTGGGCTCGCTGTGCGACGCGCGGCTGTACCCGCCCGACGGTGGGCCCAGCCCCTGCGTGGGCGCCGACGGTGGCAGCGCGCCGTATTCGCGCTCGGGCGTGATGTACCTGCGCAACGAGGGCAACACCCGGGTGGCCTACACCCTGAGCTTCGCCTCGCAGGCGGGCCCGAAGTGCGACGGCGGGTCGACGGTCGACTTCGAGTTCGGCAACGCGCCCGACAGCGGCGTGACGACCTGGAACGTGGCCACCGCGAGCCTGCCGGTGGCGCTGACCGACCCCAGGCCGTGGGAAACGCCGCCGGTGGCGGTGACGTACCGCGCGCGCTCGGCGTGCCGGGAAGACGCGGCTGACCAGGCGCACGTGATCTGGACGCGGCAGGACCCCGCGGGTGTGCTGCGGCAGCCCGGCTCGTTGATTCTGAACCTGAGTGGGCAGTCGCAGTTGCCCCGCGGCGTGCCGCAGGACGTGGTGTTCAACCAGGTCAGCGTGCCGGTGACGGCCGCGTTCGTCGGGGTCGCGAACACCGGCGACGCGCCGCTGCACGTGCGGGCGGTCACGCTTCACCCTGCGCTGCTGGACGGCGGAGCGGGGTACGAGCCGGCCAGCTGCGCGAGCTCGTCGGTCGGCGGGTGCCCGTTCTTCTCGTTCGCGGCGCCGCTGACCGTGCCGACGACCTTGCCGGGCACGCTCGGCCTGCCGACGACCGCGACCCTGGGCACGGTGGTGTTCGGGGCGGCGAGCGGGCCGGCGCCGACGCGGGGCACGCCGTACACGGTCTACGCCGTCATCGACACGAATGACCCGTATTCACCGGCGGTGGCGGCGAAGTTGAAGGGCACCGCGCAGTAGCGCTGGCTCTCGACGAGGCGCCCTCGAGCTCAGGTCGTCAGGCCCTTCAACCGCCACGTGGTCACGCGGCTGGTATCGGTGCGCGACTCGGTGATGCCCTGTTCCTGCATTTCCTCGAGAATACGCACCAACTTCAGCGGCGGCAGCGAGGTGAGCCGGGCGAGCTGCTCGACGGTCAACCCGTGCACCTGGCGCCGCATCTCCCGAATGATTTCCCGTTTCATCTCGGCCTTCTGGATGACGTCGACGTCCTCGGTGCGCCAGGCGGCGATGACCCCGAACGCGATCAAGCCCACCACCAGCACCGCGATGGCCGGGTAGAGGATGTTGGTGTTCTCCTCGAGCAGCTCGAGGTAGCGCGGTGCCGTCGAGCTCAACGGGGCGACATAGCCGTCGAAGAAGAGCAGGGCAGCTTCGAGCTGCGGGAACGAGGCGAGGGCGAGGGCTGCGAACACGGTGCCGAAAAGTGTACCCGGACCAGAAGCCGGGTGAAGCTGTGAATGGTGGATCTCGTCATTGGCAACGCCACGGTGGTGACCATGAACGCGACGCGCGAGGTGCTGCGCGACGCGGAAATCGTCATTCAGGGCAACCGCATCGTGAAGGTCGGGCCGGCCAGCGGCCGCAAGACGGGGGTGCGTCGCTATTTCGACGCCAGGGGCAAGGTGGTGCTGCCGGGGCTCATTCACGGTCACCTGCATGCCTGCCAGACGCTCTGTCGCAACCACGCCGACGGCCTCGAGCTGCTCGACTGGTTGCGCGAGCGCATCTGGCCCTTCGAAGCGGCTCACGACGCGGCGTCGATGCGCGCGTCGGCCGACCTCACCTTCCTCGAATGCATCAAGAGCGGCGCCACCGCGGTGCTCGACATGGGCAGCGTGCGTCACTACGAGCAGGTCTTCTCGTCGGCGCGTGACGCGGGGCTGCGGCTGGTCGGAGGCAAGTGCCTGATGGACGCCGGGCAGGGCGTGCCGCGCGGCCTGCGGGAGACCACCGAGAGCGCCATCACCGAGAGCCTGAAGCTCATCGACGCCTGGCACGGCACCGAGAACGGCCGGCTGACCTACGCGCTGGCGCCCCGCTTCGTGCTCTCGTGCACCGAAGACCTGCTTCGCCGCGTGCAGGCCCTGGCGGTCGAGCGGGGCGTGCGCATTCACACCCACGCGTCCGAGAACCCGACCGACTGCGACGTGGTGCGCGAGAAGACGGGGTTCGACAACGTCTCGTACTTCCACCACCTGGGGCTGCTGGGTGCGCACACCACGCTGGCCCACTGCGTGTGGCTGACCGCCGAAGAGCAGCGGTTGCTGCGCGAGACGCACACCTGCGTGACCCACTGCCCCAGCGCGAACCTCAAGCTGGCCTCGGGCACCGCCAAGATTCCCGAGTTGATGGGGCAGGGCATCACGGTGGCGATCGGCGCCGATGGCGCGGCCTGCAACAACAACCTCGACATCTGGGTCGAGATGCGGCTCGCCGCGCTGTTGCACAAGCCCCGATGCGGCCCCACCTCGATGGGCGCGATGCAGGTGCTCGAAATGGCCACGCTCCACGGCGCGAAGGCCCTGGGGCTCGAGGGCCAGGTGGGCGCGATCGCCGAGGGCTACAAGGCCGACCTGACCATGGTCGAACTCTCGGGTGCGCACGTGACGCCGGTGGCCGACGACGTGGTCTCGACCCTGGTCTATGCCACCCAGTCGCGTGACGTGACCGACGTGATCATCGACGGCACCGCCGTGATGCGCGACCGCCGGGGTGCTGACGCTCGACGAGCGCGCGGTGCTCGAGGCCGCGAAGACGCACGCCACGCGGGTGCTCGCCTCGCTGATGTGATGCAGTGCACCCCATCGTGTCGGACCAGCCCGCCATCGAAGTGCTCGACGTGGCCCGCGACTTCGGTGCCAAACGCGCCGTCGATGGCGTCACCTTCCAGGTCAGGCCCGGAGAAGTGGTGGGCCTGCTGGGCCCCAACGGCGCCGGCAAGACCACCACCCTGCGCGTGCTCTCGGGGCTGCTGACCCCGCTGCGTGGCACCAGTCGCATCGGCGGGGTGTCGGTGCAGGACCAGCCGCTCGAGGCCCGTCGTCACCTTGGCTTTCTGACCGCCAGCACCGGGCTGTACGAGCGGCTCACCGGGCGGGAGGTGTTGCAGACCTTCGGCCGGTTGCAGGGGCTCGACGGCGCGGCGCTCGAGGCGCGGCTGACGGCCACCATCGACGAGCTCGAGCTCTCGAGGTTCGTCGACCAGCGCTGTGGCGCGATGTCGAGCGGCCAGCAGCAGCGCATCTCGATCGGTCGGGCAGTGGTGCACGACCCCCTGGCCTGCGTGCTCGACGAGCCGACCGCCACGCTCGACCCGCTGGCCTCGCGCGACATCCTCGAATTGGTCAAGCGCGCGCAGCGGCGCAACCGCGCGGTGCTCTTCTCGACCCACCGCATGGAAGAGGCCGAGTACCTCTGCACGCGGCTGCTCTTCATGCGCGCCGGCAAGGTCGTCGCCGAGGGCACCACCGAACAGTTGCTCGAGCGCTCGGGCCAGCGCTCGCTGACCGCGGCGTTCCTGCACTTCGCGGAAGGCAAGGCATGAGCGCGTTCGGCGTGTTGCTGAAGAAGGAACTGCTCGACGTGGTGCGCGATCGCCGCACGCTGTTGCTGACCCTGGTGCTGCCGGTGGTGCTCTACCCGGGGCTGCTTGCGGTGATGGGCGTGATCATGAACCTGGGCAAGGAGCGGCTGAAGAACGAGCCGCTGATCGTCGCCACCGTGGGGCCCGACGCCGCGACGCTGCTGGCCCGCAGGCCGCCGCCGCCGAAGACGACCTACCAGCCGAAGAGCCGCGCCGAGGCCGAGCTCGCGCTCAAGGACAAGGCCATCGCCGCCATCGTCGACGTGCCGCCGGGCTCGCTCGCCGGACTGCCCGAGGGCAAGCAGGTGGTCGCCACGGTGCTCTACACCAAGCGCTTCGACCGCTCGATGCAGGCGCTCGATCGCTTGAAGCCCATTCTCCAGGCACTCAACGACAGCGAGCTGACCGGCCGGCTCGAGTCACGGCAGCTCGAGGCCGAGTTCGTCACGCCGGTGAAGACCGACCCGGTCGACCTCGAGTTCCAGAAAGACCTGGGGCCGCTCATCGCTTCCCGGCTGTTGCCGGTGTTGCTGCTGACCATGCTGGCGCTGGGCGGCATCTACCCGGCGGTCGACCTCACCGCGGGGGAAAAGGAACGCGGCACGCTCGAGACCCTACTGGTGGCCTCGGTCACTCCGACCCAGGTGATGGCGGCGAAGTACGTGACGGTGGCGCTGGCGGCCTGCTTCTCGGCGCTGGCCAACCTGGCGGCCATGGGCGGCACCTTCGGCGCAGGCCTGGCGTTGGGGCCCACCACGGTCACCGTGCACTTCGGGCCGGGCACCCTGGCGATGATGCTGGTGTGCCTGGTGCCCGCGGCGTTGCTGATCGCCGGGCTCGCGCTGGCCGTGGCCTCGACCGCGCGGACCTTCAAGGAAGGTCAGGCGCTGATGACGCCCCTGCTACTGGTGATTCTGCTCCCCGCGCTGGCCTCGCAGATGCCGGGGGTCGAACTGACCACCGCCACCGCCCTGGTGCCGCTGCTCAACGTCAGCCTGCTGGTCAAGGCCCTGGCCCTCGGCACCGTCCAACCGCTCCATGTCGTACTGACCCTGGTGACCGTGTCGTTGAGCGCACTTGGCGCGCTGAAGCTGGCCGCAAGTGCCTTTCAGAGCGAGGTTTTCCGGTTCTCGGGAACGGACGGCTGGAAGGAGCTGTTCAGGTCATGGCGGAAACCGGTGTAGGCTCATGCAGTTGACCTTGAGGTCGCTCGTACACTCAGGGCAGTAATCACGCTTTGTCTGGGAGACGGTCACGCCATGTGGCAACGATTTCAGCGCGCGATGCGCAGCTTCGTCGGGTTCTTCGTCAGCACCATCGAGGACCCCGAGCTGATCCTCGAGCAGAACATCAGGGACATGAACGACCAGGTCCCCAAGATGAACGAGTCGATCGCCATGGTTCGGGCGAACCAGACCCTGCTCGAGAAGGAAAACGCCAAGTACAAGGCCGAGGTCGGCGACCTGACCGCCAAGGTGAAGGCCGCCATCGGCGCAGGCCGTGACGACCTCGCGGCCCAGTACGCGACCCGCCTGCAGATGGAAAAGGGGGCGCTGGCCCGCAACGAGGCCCAGTTGCAGACCGCCAAGGCGGCGTACGAGAAGGCCATCAACGTCAAGAAGGCCTTCATGCGCGAGAAGGAGCGCAAGACCAACGAGGCCACCGCCGCCCTGCGCGACGCGCGCCGCGCCAAGTGGCAGTCGAAGGTCGCCGACGCCATGGAGTCGTTCGAGGTCGCGGGCATCGACGCCACCCACGACGAGATGCTGCGCAAGGTCGAAGAGCAGACCGCCGTGAACGAAGCGCGCATGCAGATGGCGCTCGAGGGCGTCGACCACCAGGCGCTGAAGATCGAAGAAGACGCCGAGGCCATTCAAGCCGCCGAGCTGGTCAAGCAGTTCAAGATGGAAATGGGCATGAACAGCCCCACGCCGGTGGCCGAGGTCGGGTCGGACGGCGAGAAGACCATCGGCAAGAAGGTCGAGGTCAAGTAGCCAGGTCGGCCATCATGCGCGCACGAGCAGCCTCCGGAGACGACTGAGTCATGGTCGGCCGGTCGCTGCTCGTCGTGCTTCTGGTGGCCCTCGCGGTCGGCAGCGTCGCCGCTGCGCAGTTGGGCTACGTCGACCGCCTTCGCGGTCGCATCAAGGGGCCCACGCCCAAGCCGCTCTCTGTCGGTGACTTTCCCGCCGGGGTGATGGCGCCCATCGACGACGTGGTGAAGGTGCCGACCCGCCCCTTGGTGCTGGGGGTGGTGCCGCGTGGTTCGGTCGCGCCGCTGGTGCTGGCCGCCGGTGACAACGAGCGGGTGGGTCTCTTTCGCGCCGCCTACGCCATCGACGTGAAGCTGGTGTCGTTCTCGCGCGAGGAAGAGCTTCGCAAGGCCCTGGTGCGCGGTGGTGAGAATGGCGGCGTCGACGTGGCGGTGCTGCCGGTCTCGTCGCTGGCGATGAGCGCCTCGCTGCTGCGTGACGCCGCGCCGCGGGTGGTGCTGCTGGTCGGTCGCAGCCGAGGTCAGGAAGTGGTGGCGGCGCGGGCGGGGCAAAGCACCATTGCCGCGCTGGCCCGGAAGAAGGTCGGGGTCGAGCCACGCTCGGCCAGTTGGTACCTGCTGCTCTGGACGCTCTCTCGCGGCGGGCTGACGCTGCGCGACGTCGAATTGGTGCCCATGGACTCGGCCTTCAACGCCAGTGAGCAACTGCGAGCGGGCAAGGTCGACGCGGTGGCTGGAGAGGCTGGCGACGTGCGGCCCGTGGTGCAGGAACTCGGCGGCACCGTGCTGTCCACCACCGGCGACGCGCCTCATCTCATCGCCGACGTGCTGGTGGCGCGCGGTGACTTCGCGGCGCGCTACCCCGACGGCATTCGACGGCTGCTGCGTGGCGTTCTCGACTCGAATCAGGTGGTGCTCAAGGACCCCGGCGAAGCCGCGCGCGCGCTGGGCACCTTCGCTCCCCAGTTGGGCGACCCCACCGAGGCCATCGCCGCCGCGCCGCCTTCCACCCTGAAGGACAACCTGGCCTTCTTCGGCCTGGGCGACGAGTCGCCAGTCACCTTCCACGAGCTGTTCAGCAGCGCAGCCTCGCTCAACACCAAGCTCTTCGAAGCGCCGGTGGCGCCCAGCCCCGATGACCTCGTCGATCTCTCGGGGTTGAAGTACATCTCGACCACCCGCTGAAGAGAGGACCCGTGACGCCCCGTTCGCCCAACTTCCTGCTCGCGGCCATTCTGACGCCGGCGAACGTGTTCGCGCTGGTCGCCGGTGGCGCGGTGTCGCTGGTGCTGCAGGACCCCGCGCCCCTCGCTGCCGCTGCGGGGGCCTCGACGCTGTACCTGGCGCTGTTGTCGACCATGCCGTCGTTCCGCCGGGCGGTGCGCGCGAATTCCGAAGCGCAGCAGGTCAGTGACGTGGCGACGCCTGGCGAGCTCGAGTCGCTCGCGGCCGACCTCGCGCCCTCGCAGCGCCAGCACTACGAAGCCCTGCGCGCGTTGCGTGACGACATTCTCGACCGCTACCGCAAGATGCCCGGCGGTCGCGTGCTGGCCGCGTCGAGCGCCAACCGGTTCGACGCCTTGCTCACCAGCTTCCTGCGGCTGGTGACGACCTTGAATGGCTACCGCACGTTCCTTTCCCAGGCCGACCGCAAGGTGCTCGAGGCCGAGCTGGTGCAGTTGGAAAACGAGCTGCTGCGCGACACCAACGAGAAGCTGCGCGAGGTCAAGGCGCGGCGGGTCGAGATTCTCAAGAAGCGGGTGCAGCGCTACCTCCAGGCCGAAGAGAGCCGCGAGGTGGTCAGCCACCAGTTGGCCAGCATCGAAGACCTGCTGCGCCTGACCCACGAGCAGTCGATCGCCATTCGCGACCCCGAGCTGGTGGGCCGGCAGCTCGACGCGCTCTCGGCCGAGGTCGCCGCCACCGAAGAAACGGTGAAGGAAATGGAGCAGTTCATGCAGGTGACGCAGGAGTTCGGTCCCGAGGCGTCGGTGTCGACGCCGGTGCGCGTGCGATGAGGCGGCTGGGCCTGGTGGTGGTGCTGCTCGCGTTGGCGGGCTGCTCGAAGTGCGGAGCGCCGGGCAGGGCTGCGACCCCGGTCGAGCGGGTGTTGCCGCGCGCCGTGCAGGGTGCGGTGGTGGTGCCCTCGCTCGAGAGCCTGGGCGTGAAGCTGACGCTGCTGCAGCAGTTGAAGGTCGCCAACTTCCTGGCGCCCACGCAGGGGTTCGCTGACGCCAAGGCCTTCGCCGATGCCCTGGTCAACGACCTGGGGCTCGACGTGCGCTCGCGCGAGGCGATGTCGAAGGCGGGCTTGGACCCCGCGCGTGGGGCCGGGGCGGTGCTGCTGGCGTCGAACGCGGTGGTGCTGGCGCTGCCGGTACGCGACGAGGCGGTGTTCGAGGCGGGGTTGAGCCAGCTCGCGCTGCGGCGGCTGGGGGCCGGCGTCAGAGGCGAGGTGTCGCCGGTGAAGACGTTCTCTGCGGTGGCTGGGGGCCACGTGCGCGCGGGCTTCGT
>CAIWFK010000450.1 GCA_903911905.1 uncultured Myxococcales bacterium | reverse complement strand
GAAGATCACCACGAACAGCGCCGACTTCGAGAAGGCCCGCGCCGAGATCGAGCGGCGCAAGCTCCTGCTCGATCAGAGCACGATGCTCGCGGCACCGCAGCCACGACTCGTTCCCCCGACCACCACGACCACGAACACCGCCGTTGTCCCGGCGATGTCCGCTGCTCGCCACGTCGAAGGCGCGAAGACGGCATGGGGCTGGCGCTCCTTCGGCGAGTTCGTCCGGGGAGTGATCACGGCGAGCACCGGCCGCAACCCTGACCCGCGCTTCCAGGCCGCTGCGACGACCTACGGCAGCGAGGGGACGTCGGCCGATGGCGGATACGCTCTCCCTCCCGACTTCAAGGACTACATCACGAAGAAAGTCCAGGGCGAGACCTCGCTGCTCCCGCTGACCGACCAGTACGTCTCCTCGAGCAACAAGATCACGCTGCCCTTCGACGCCATCGCGCCGTGGTCGGCGTCCGGCATCAAGGCGAACTGGATCGACGAGGCCACGGCCATCACCGCGACCAAGCCGGTTCTCTCTCAGGTGGAGGTCCAGGCGTACAAGCTCGCTGCCCTCTGCCCGCTCTCCGAGGAAGCGATCGAGGACATCCCGTCACTCAACTCGTGGCTCCCTGGCAAGGTCGCCGACTCGGTGATCTCGGCCATCAATGAAGCCATCCTCGCCGGTACGGGCTCGGGCCAGCCGACCGGGATCATCTCGAGCGCGGGCAAGGTCACCCAGACTGCGGTTTCGGGCCAGGGCGCCTCCACCGTCACCTTCGCGAACGTCGTCGCGATGTACTCGAAGATGCTGCCGCAGCTCGCGGCGAACTCCGTTTGGCTCATCAACCCGAGCGTCCTCCCGCAACTGCTCTCCCTCGTCGGCCCCGGGTACTCTCCCGGAGCGTGGCTCCCCCCGAATAACTCGCTGGCGAACGCTCCATACGGCACGCTTCTCGGCCGGCCGGTCATCGCGAATGAGCATTGCTCGTACCTCGGCACCGAGGGCGACGTCATCTTCTGGGCGCCGAAGAGCTACGTCACGGTGACGAAGGCGAGCGGGTTCCGCTCCGACACGTCGATCCATCTGTACTTCGACCAGGCGGTCTCCACCCTGCGAGTGATGATGAGGCTCGGGGGCAAGTCCCTCTGGGCGGGAACGGTCGCGACGAAGAACGGATCGAGCGCCTACGGCAACGTGATCACGCTGAACTCGACGCGCACCTAGTTCTAGCGGGGAGGGGCCGGGGAGCATCCCGGTCCCTTCCCACTAGCAGGAGACTACGATGGCAAATCCCTTTTCGCAGGACTTCCCGGCGGCAGCCCAGATCAGTCCGCAGACGATCAACGCGGCCGGAAGCGCAACGTCGGCCTACGTCTCGTTCGTTGACGGTGACGAGATTTGTGCCACGGCAATCGCTGGAACGATCACCGGATCGACGGTGGCGGTCAGTTTCCTCCAGGCCACCGACTCGAGCGGCACAAACGCGAAGGCGCTCACCGCTGGCGGCTTCGCATCCAAGACGTTCGCCGCGACCGACGATGACACCACGCTCGAACTCATCGGCGGCGTCCACTCGCTTCTCGACGTGGCGAATTCGTTTGCCTACGTCGCACTGAAGATCGCAGTCACGGGCGGAACCTCGGCCATCATGTGCGGGGTCGTCCGCAAGGGTCCCTCGTCGTACAGGAGCTAGGCCCCGATGGCGCTCGCGGCGTTAGACGACCTAAAAGCGATGTTGTCGATCCAGCAATCGGACGACGACGCGCTCCTTACGCGTCTACTCGCCGCGGCGTCCGCGTACTTCGAGCAGCAAGTGGGGCGCTCGTTGGCCGCGAATGACTACACGATCACGATGGACGGGACGGGGTGGCAACTCGTCCCCCCCCAGTACCCGGTGATCTCGGTGAAGTCGATAAACATCAACGGGAAAGATGTCACGGAGTCCACCGATTACACAATGGACGGGTGGTATATCCAGGACGGCGTGATCCGACTCCGGGGATCGACCGCGTTCTATGTAAACCCTCAGTTTACGCCATACGGGTTCCGGCCGTGGGACGGCAACGGAAACGTCCTGCTCGAGTACCGCGCGGGCTACGAAACGATCCCGGACGACGTGCAGCAAGCCGTCCTCGAGATGGCGGCGCTCATGTACCGGGAGCGGGACCGGGTCGGGCAGCAAAGCCACAACAACGCGGCCGGGTCGACGGTGTTCTATTACGCGCCACCGGCCAGGGTGGTATCGACCATCCAGGCATATAGGCGGGTGCTGTGAGCCCCGCGATCAAGATCAAGGGCAAACTCGTCGGCGCGGAGACCGTCGTCGCGGACATTTCGCGGCTAGAGGTCACGCTGCGGGAGCAACTAAAGGCCGAGGTGCGTGCCGCGGGCGAGGAGCTTGCGGGCAGGGCGCGAGCGCTGGCCCCAGTCCTAGAGCGGCCACATAAG
>CAIWFK010000449.1 GCA_903911905.1 uncultured Myxococcales bacterium | reverse complement strand
TCACGTGGACGCTGACGACGCCGGTGAGGTCGAGCAGCTCGAAGGCGCCGTGGTCGTCGGTGACGGCGGTCTGGTCGCCCACCACCACCATCGCTCCGGCGAGCGGCTCGCGGGTGCCGGCGATGCGCACGGTGCCGCGCAGGCGCACCACCGGTGCGGGGGGCCCTGCATCCGGCGGGCTCGCTGGCGCGGCGAATTCGAGTGCGTACTGCAGGCGCACCGCAGCCGGCTGGCCGTCGATTTCGGCCGGCGTGAAGACGAAGCGGCGCATCGCCGCGAGGGCCGCGTCGTCGCACGTGCTCGACAACGGCTGGGTGACGCGTGCCTCGAGCACGTGGCCTTCGGCGTCGACGTCGACCTGCATCACCACCTTGCCCACACACGTGCCGGGCGCGACGTCGGGCTCGACCTGGGTGAGCAACGCGGGCGGCCTGGTCAACTGCCCGTCGGCGAACGCGAGCGAAGCGCAGGTCAGCGCCAGCAGCAGGAGGGAGGAGCGCACGACGCGCGGCTTACCCAAACTCGGTCGGGCGAACAGCTGTCGAAAGAGAGAGTGTCATCGCGATGGCTGTCGAGTGTCAGTGAGTGCGTCACCGTCGGTGGGGTTGCCGAGGAGGTCCACACCGTCGGTGGGACCTCGACTCGTCCCGCACCGTCAGAGGCCGCAGCCACCACGCTGACCGCGGCGTCTCCCGAATACGCCCACTCGCCCGTCCCGCCTCTGGACACGCCCGGGTGACACCACGCCCGCCCTCCGGGTGCTCGCCGCCGTCTTTCGCTACACTCTGCCTCGATGGAGTGGCTTTCCGACATGGCAGCAGCCCGCAGCGGTGACGCCGCCGCGCTCGCGCGCCTGTTCGACTACCTCACACCCTTCGTGCACGGCGCCGCGCTGACCTTCACCGCGCACCACGTCGCCGCGACCCTCGTGCCCCGCACCTTCGCCGAACTGCAGAAGGTGCTGCCCGACGTTCCCGACCTCAAGGTCCCCGCGATGGCAGTGACCATCGCCCGGCGACTGGCCAACGCCATGCCGCCCGTCATCGAACTGGTGGACCGCTCGGCGCAGATTCATGAGGCCCGCCAACTGGTGACCCGCTTGCGAGCGATGAACGTCGTGCTGCGCGAGCGGTTGCTGCTGCGGCTGCTCGAAGGCATTCCCGGCCCCGAGCAGGCGCAGGTGCTGGGCCTCGACCCCGAGCAGACCCGCGCCGAGCTCGAGACTGCCGCCACCGAAGCCGCTCGGTTGCTGGGCCTGACGCCGTCGCCTGCGGGCGATGCGTACCTCTGGTCGCTCGAGGGCTCGCCCTCGGCCTTCGTCGCCAAGCTCGAGACCGTGCTGCCCGTGCTGCGCTACGAGCCCGGTGCCACCTTCGACGCGCAGGCCGACGTGCGCAACTCGATGAGCGCGACCCGCCTCGAGCCGCTCCCCGAGGGCCAGCGCGAGACCGCCGCCAGCGGCAAGCCGCTGCCGCTGCCGACCATGCCGCCGGTCGGTGACGACGATGACGATGACGACGTCACCACCAACGCCGACCAGCGCGCCCCGCAGGCGACCAACCCCTTCGAGCCCGTGGTGCCCACCATCGCCGCGACCGACCTGCCCGTCGAAGCGCAAGGCTCGTTGCCTGCTGCTGGCTCGTCGGCGCTCCTCGGCGGGCCAGTGCCAGACCTGGGCCCGCGCCGCCCCTCCCGACCCAACGAGCCCACCCGCGCCTCGGCACCTGCAGCCGCGCCTCCCCCCCGCCCCGTGCCTTCGGTTGTCGACGACCGCAAGGGTTCGACCAGCGGCAAGAGTGGCAAGAGCGGCAAATCGGCCAGCGGCAAGTCGAGGCCCCGTGGCCCGGCGATGCCCGAAGCACCGGCAGCGGCCATCATCACCGAGCCCGTCGGCGCGGTCGAACGGCAGTTGACCGAAGTGCGCCTCGACGCCGTGGGGGACAACGCGGCGCAGGCGGCGAAGAAGCGCGGCTCGCTCATCGGCGGGTCCACGCCCTTCCTGGTGGCGGTGCCACTCATCGCCCTGGGTGTGGCGATGTCGTGGCTGGGCCTGTCCACCACCGAGGCCACGGCGAAGCGCAGTTGGCGGTTGGTGCCGGTGGTGGTGGCTGCCGAAGACCTGCTCGAAGGCGCGCGCCTGACGCAGGAAAACCTCGCGGTGCGCAGCGTGCCGCAAATCGACAACCCGGTGACCGGCGCGGCCAACGCGTCGATGGTGCCGGCCGAGCGCATCGCCGACCTGCTCGAAGGCCGACTGACCACGCCGGTGATGGCGGGCGACCCCATCTTCTGGACCGCGCTCGACTCGCACCAGGCCATGCAGCACCTGCAGGACAAGGTGCGCAAACGCAGCCGCGCGCTGACGCTGCGCACGACCGTGGTCTCGTCGGTCGGCGCGTCGGTCAAGCCGGGCGACCATGTCGACGTCATCGTCAGCATGTCGGTGCCCAAAGAGGCCGCGCGCGTGGCGCCGATGCCCAGGGCGCAGGAACAGGAGCGCGCCCGTCGCCACGACCCGGCGCCGCGAACCGTGCCGCGCCAACCCGAGACCACCAGCGCCACCGTGGCCCAGAACCTCATCGTCATCGCTGCGGGCAAGATGACCGAGTCGAGCTCGGAAGCGGCGCTCGACGACCGGGTGCGGCACTACACGAACCTCACCGTGCTGGTGCTGCCCGAAGAAGCCGAGCGCCTGGTGCTGGCCGCGCAGCATGGGCGTCTGACCTTCACCCTGCGCAACCCCGACGACGCCGCGCTCGACCTCGAGCAATATGGCTATTCGGGCGTCGAGACCCTGCTGACTGGCGAGAAGCTGCGGCTGTTGCAGCAGCAGCGCGGCGCGGTCATCTCGATGATTCGCGGAGCGGCCCTCACTCCGAAGGACTCAGGGCCCCGCTAGAATTCGGCGGTAGCGCTCGAGCGTCTCGACTTCGCCGACCTCGGGCGCGAAGCCCGTGGCCTGCGCGAAGACCTTGCCCTCGACCACGATGGGGTACTTGAGGTGCTCGATGGCGCCGCCTGGCAGGTTGGGCAAGCCGAAGCGGCCCAGCAGCCGCTTGATGAGCGGCTCGGGCAGCGGCACGCCGGTGCGCCCGGTCTGCCGCACGATGGTCGAGAGCGGCACGGGCGCAGGGCCCGACACGTTGAAGATGCCGCGCGGCCGGTTCTCGATGGCGGCGACGATGCCGCGGGCCGCGTCGTTCTCTTCGAGGAACTGGAAGAGCGGGTCGAACCCCATCACCAGCGGTACGCGGCGCGCCTTGAGGAAGCTGCCCAGCGTGCCGGTCTGCGAGGCCCCCAGGGTGTAGACCAGCCGCAGCACGGTGGTGGCCAGGCCCGGTTCGCGCCACAGCATGTTGGCCGCGTAGAGGTCGGCGGCCACCAGGTCGGCGAGCTCGGGAAAGGCGCCCATGCCCTGAGGTGGCTCGGTCTCGGTGTGGTAGAGCGGGCTCTCGGCGCTGGCGCCGTAGTAGGTGTGCCGGCCCACGAAGACCACGTGCTTCACGCCGTGCGCGACCGAGTGCTCGAACACCGCCTTGGTGCCACCCACGTTGATGCGGGCGCGCTCTTCGCCACCGGCCGACAGGGCGTTGACGGTGGCCATGTGCACCACGCATTCGGGGTGCCGGGTACGGAAGACGTCTTCGGCGGCGCGCTTGCGAATGTCGTGCTCGTGCACCTCGATGTCCTTCGGGTGGTCCCACCAGGGGCGGCGATCGAGCCCGATGATTTCGTGCCCCGCGTCGCGCAGCAGCAGCGCGACGCGACGGGCGAGCGCGCCGCCGATGCCCACGATGAGAATTCTCACAAGGCACCTCCGCGGGCTTCGCGGGCGGTCTCGATGAGCGAGGCGATGCGCGACTTCACCTGGTCGACGTAGCCGCGAATGACCTGATCATCTTCGTTGCCCGTGCCCTCGAAGCGCATCGGCTCGCCGTAGTGCACCTCGCACTTCGCAGGCAGCGGCAGGGCCAGGCCGTACGGCGTGAAGGGCACGTAGGGCACGCCCATCAGCTTGCCCACGGTCTTCGAATTGTAGACGGTCGGCACCGCGTCGCCGCCACCGACGAAGCCGAAGGGAATGATGGGCGTCTTCGTCTTGAGCGCCAGGCGCACGAAGCCGGTGCCGAAGTCGACCAACGAGAAGCGTTCCTTGTAGAGCTTGGCGGTGCCCTTGGCGCCCTCGGGAAAGACCATGAGCAGCCGGTCGTCTTCGAGCAATCGCTCGGCGTTCTCGGGCAGGCCGGTGAACTGGCCGCAGCGGTAGCTCCAGGTGCTGCCCACCGGCAGTTCGTTGATGAACTTCTCGGCCATGCCCTGGGCCAGCCGGGGCGGTTCCATTTCGAGCATCATCGAGGCCAGCACCAGCGCGCCGTCGAGCGCGTAGCCACCCGAATGGTTGCCCACCAGCATGCCTCGGCCGCGAGGCGGCACGTTCTCGAGCCCCACCGCCTTCACGCGGAAGTAGCGCCGATACAGCAGCCCCAGCGCCGAGAAGGCGACCACCAGGTGCTTCTTCGAGATGCCGTAGGGGTCGAAGCCGAGCTCGTTGAAGGGCAGCTCGAGCCGGTCGACCAGACTGCGAATGGAGTCGCCGCGCGCCATGGTGCGCGAACTGTAGTGAAGCTTCCGCCGGGCCGGGGATCAATTCGGGGTCAGACGTGGCGCGGTTGCTGCTTCGCGTTGGCCTTGCCGATGAAGTCTTCGAGCTCGCCCGACAGCCTCGCCGCCTCGAGCATGGTGGCGAACTGGCCCAGCGGCACCTCGTCGGGGCCGACCAGGGTCATGACCCACAGCGACAGCGCGTAGCCGGTGGGCCGGTTGATCAGCGGCCACTGGGTCACCCGCAGCTCGACCCGCGCCAGTTCGAGCGGGTCGCCGTCGAGCAGCAGCCGGCCCGTCGAGCGCACCAGCAGGTGTTCCCGCCGCGCCAGGGCACGGGTCAGCAACACCCCCAGCGGCACGCAGGTGAGCGAACCGAGCACCAGGGCCAGAATGCCGGCGAAGGTTCCCGCCTCGGGAGCCACCATCAGCCCCACCACCGCAGCCAGGCCCACCGTGGTGGTGGCGGCCTGACGCCAGTCACGGCCCACGTCGACCAGCACGCAGTCGGGGCGCGGGTGGGTCAGTCGTACGCGACGCATGTCATCACTGTAGCGCGCTTGTCGCCGCGCCGCCCGTTACACTGGGGTCATGGCCAGCGAAGACGTCGACGACCGCAGGCGGCACCCGAGAACGCCCCTCTCGATTCTGGTGCAGTTCCGGCTCAACACCCTCGAGGACTTCCTGTCGGAATACTCGGTCAACCTCTCGCCGGGAGGCATGTTCATTCGCACCACCGCCCAACACGCCGAGGGCGACATCATCTTCCTGCAGTTCGAGCTGACCGACGGCTCGAAGCTCATCGAAGGCATGGGGCGGGTGGTGCGCGTCAACCCGCCCGGGCCCGACGCGGGCCTGGGCATCGAGTTCCTCAACTTCGACGAGGAATCGATGGCGCTCATCGAAGACATTTGCGCAGCGCGGGCGGCGAAGAAGCAGCTGCCGTCGTGAGCGTCAGGCGGGCGGCGGCGGCGTCGCGACGATGCCGTGTTTCGAGAGCGGCGCGATGACCGCCTCGTGCATCGTCTGGTGCGCGCGCTGACGCCAGGTCGCCGGGTCGAGCCAGCCCAGCGAACGCAGTTGCGCTTCCGGCACTCCCGGCGCGAGCGCGTCGCTGACCGGCAATTGACGCGCGAGGGAGGCCAGCATCTGCGTGGCCACCGCGCCCAGGCGAACGCGCTCGTCGTCGCGCAGTTCCTCGGCGACCCATTCCAGGTAGAGCGCGCCCAACCGGCCGTGCAGGGCCTCTTCGGCCACCACCCGTTCGAGCACCGCGCGCACCAGCGGTTGGAGCGGCGCCTCGAGCCCGGCCGCCAGCATGGGAAACGAGAAGGCCTCTCCCACGCAACACAGCTTCACCATCAGCTCGTTGGCGCGTTGCACCGGGTCGCCGACGGTGGGGGTGGGCAGGCCCAGCGAGGTTGGCTCGAAGGGCAACGGCGCGCCGCCGCCCAGGCTCATCGCCAGGCGGGAATACAGCTCGGCGTGCTCGAGCTCGTGCGTCACCGCCGTGGCCGCCAGGGTGATGAGGTCGAGCGGCATCGCGGCGCGCGCGAGCGCCTCGAGCAGTTGGGTCATCGAGACCGCGGTGCCGTATTCGCTCAAGGCCTGCTGGGTCCACGCGGCGCGCGCCCGCGGAACGAGCGCCGGGTCCAGGTGCGCGGCGCAGAGACTGGCCCAGTCGAAGTCGCGCTCGAGCCCGCCATGCCGGCGCGCGTGCAGGGTGGCGGCGTGGCCGGTGGTGAAGAAGAGCTCGAACGGCTCGGTCACGGGCCCGCGTCCTGGCCGCCGTCCTGCCCGGCGTCGGAGGTCGTCGCGCCCGCGTCTCCGGCGTCGGTGGCGTTGAAGTCCATGCAGATGCCACCATCAGAAAAGTGACACACGCTGGCCGCGTTGCCACAGAAGCAGCCGTCGACTGGCTGGGGACAGCCCGCGGTCGCGCCCACCAACAGTGCGCCCGAGACCACCATCAGCAACCCTCGTCCTCGTTTTCGGTTCATTGACGGCCGTCGTGTGCAACCGCAAGGCCACGCACAAACCTTGCAAACCACGGGTCGAGTCGTGTCGCTGGGCCCGTTCCCTGACACCGATGCCAGAGGGCGCCGGTGTCAGGGGGTCGAGGGTCGCTGCCGCAGCTCGATGAGCGCCGACTCGAGCTCGTCGGCGTTGGGTGCTTCGGGCGGGAGCTCGCTGTGTTGCTCGGCCTTCGCGAGCTGAGCGAAGAGGCCGTCGACGCGCGTCGCCCATTTGTCGGCGAGCGCTCGGGGCAGTTCGCTGCGCTCACCTCGGCGCTTCTGTTCGACCAATTCGAGCACGTCGTCGAGCCCGTAGCGCGGAGCCAGCCGGGTGACGTCGGTCTCGAGCTCGCCGGTGAGCAGCACGTGCACCCCGGTCAGCGTGGTGCGCACCACGTAGAGCAGCTTCTTGGTGCTGGTGTGGCCCGTGGCGCGGAAGGCCTCGCGCTGCTGGGTGGCGAAGCCCGCGTAGTGGCGCGCCACCTTCGTCGAGAGCGCCCGGCGAACCAGCGGCACCAGGGTGTCGAAGCCCGGCCCGGTCTCGAGCTCGAACCGCGAGAGGAAGCGCTCGAAGTAGTTGCCATTGCCCTTGAGCAGCCCGTGCAGCACGCCCCCCAGTTCGTTCGACGAATAGTCGAATTCCACGCCGTCGATGACCTCGAGGCGCTCGGCGGGGGCGGGCGTGCGCGGGAAGCCCAGCAGGCTGCGGGTCGGCACCAGGTGCACGCACTTCACGTCGAGGTCGGAATCTGGCGAAGGGAAGCCGTAGGCATGCGCTCCCGACAGCGACACCACCACGTGGGTGCGCCGCGCGTGCTCCTGCGCCAGCGCGCGGGCCACCACCGCGCGCTGGGGGTCGGTCAGGGTCTTGAGGGCGGTGTTCATGTCGACTCGACTTGCGGTGGCGGGGTTCCTGACCGGCTCCAGGGGCCGGGCACGTTCACGACGTGGCGGCGAGCCAACTCTTCGTGCACTCGCCTCAGCAGTGCGTCGGCCGCCACGAAGTCGGGCTGCTCGGGGAGCGCGCTGGCCAGGTGCGCGGCTTCGAGCTGGGGTGCGCGTTCCCGCGCCGCTCGCAGCACGTCGTCGAGCGGCACCTCGCCGTGCTTGATGGCCAACAGCGAGTCGCGGAAGGCGCCGGTGGCCTCGAAGGTCGGCGTGCCCGAGGTGAGCCAGCCCCGCGCGAGCTCGATCAGCCGAAGCAGGTTGTACGCATTCTTCGGGCGCAGACCTCGGGCGTCGGGTGGGCGTCGGCCTCCGGCGCGGGCGTAGTGGGTCAACCCCTCGAGGTCGTTGCTGGCGAGCAGGCCCTGGTCCCACAGCGAGCGGTAGAGTTGCTTCAGGTAGAGCTTCGCCTGGTGTCGGTCGTCGGCCTCGTCGGCACCGCGTCGCGCAGAGATTGCGGCGAGTCGCGCGGCCAGCACCTCGAAGGTCGGCGCGGGTTCTTCGCTCAGCCACGCCAGCACCAGGTCGCGGTGTTCGGCGAGGCGCTGGCTGGCCGAGAGCTTCTCGAGCTGACTCAAGGCGTAGCGGCCGAAGCTGCCGAAGAGCAGCTTCGAGACGAACGCCTGGCGGGCGTCGAGCAGCCACTGGCCCACCTCGTCGAGCGCGCGTACCGAGGGCACGAAGAGCAGCTCGAGCGTGTTGGGGTCGGCACGCAGGGCCTGATGCACCAGCTTGGGCACGTTCCAATAGGTGCTGCTGCCGTCGGCGCTCACCAGGTCTTCGGGCGCGTCGACCAGCCCGCCAGTCCACGAGAAGGGCAGGGCGAAGGCGCCGCGCACGTCGGTGTCGCTGCCCTCGTCAGCCAGGCCCCAGGCGCGCGAGCCGACGGTGGCCTCGAGCACCCGGCAGGGGAAGAGCGCTTGCCACGCCGCCTCGCGCCGGTGCGCGAAGGCCAGTTGGCCTTCTCGTCGCGGCGCCAGTTCGTCGCGGGCGTACCAGAGCTCGCCGACCCCGGTGACGAGCACGTCGAAGCCGCCATCGCGGGCGCGGACCACCCGCCCCACCAGCCCCTGCGGCACCCGCCGGCCGTGCACGGCGCGTTCGACGCGCACCGTGACCTCGGTGCCGTGTGGCAGGGGCACCGAGCGCGGGTCGACCTGCGCCAGGCCCGGCAGGCGAGCGTCAGTCGAGGTGGGCAGTCGGGTCGTCATGGGCTCGTCGCGGTGGAACCCCGACGCGTGGAAGGGGTCGGGCTGACGGGCGAGCGTACAGGAGGTCGCGTGGAGGAAGCAGCGTCGGCGAGCAGGAAGTGCCCGCACTGTCGGTTCAGGCGGGGATTGCCCGCTCCGTCGATGAGAGCAGGGAAGTGCCCGCACCGTCGGTGAGGCGAGCGGGGAGTGGCCGCTGTGTCGGTGGGAGCAGGGAGGTGCCCGCACCGTTGGTTGCGCGAACGCGCGGCGACGCAGCCCGAGGTCTCTGCGTCAGCGCGGGAACGAGTCGACGCGAGGTGCGCGCACGAGCGGTCCGCGTTGCGCCGGCGGCAGCGCCTTCTTTTCCACCCGCTCGATGAGCCCGAGCAGCCGCTCTCCCTGCGAGTCGAGCGACTCGGCCGGCACGCCCTTGCTGACCAGCGCATTCCACAGCGAGCCGAGCTCGCGCGAGGTCCCCACGCCGTCGGGGCACAGCCCGCCCGGCCCTGCGCGCACCGTCGACCCGTTGTCATCGGTCCCGAGCACCAACGCGTCGTTGCCGACCAGCGCCGCGAAATGCAGCCAGTGACCCACCACGTCGTCGCAGCTGCGCGGCACGGCGCCCGGCCAGTGCGGCGTGTGCTCGGGCACCTCGAGCTGGTCGACGAAGAGCGACAGGCCGATGAGCCCTCCCGAGGCCGCGACGCGCCGGGCGAGCTCGTCGGGCAGGTTGCGCTCCATGCCCGAGAGCGCCCGCGAGCCGGTGTGCGAGACGATGACCGGCACGCCGCGGGCCTCGGTCATGGCGAGCACGTCCGCTGCCAACGCATCGCTGGCGTGCGCGAGGTCGATGACGATGCCCAGGTCCATCATGCGGGTCACGAGGTCGCGGCCCAGCGGCGTGAGCCCCTGCGGTTCCTTCTCGCGGCCGCGCACGTCCTGATGCAGCAGCGCGCGCGCGAGCTGGCCGGCCGCCGCGCCGCCCAGGTCGTTCCCGATGAAGTGCACCAGGGTCACGCAGCGCACGCCTTCGGCGTAGAGCGCATCGAGGTCGGCGACCGAGCGCAGGCCTTCGCCGCCTTCGAGCTGCGGCAACACCGCGATGGCGCCGCGGGCGATGGCCCGCCTGGCCTGTGCCGCCGAATGCACCATGGCGAAGCCCGGGTGCTCGAGCGTGAAGAGCTCGAGCCCACGCACCTGGTTCACCGCTTCGTCGAACGCCGTGCGCCCGGGTCGGCCCGCGAAGGGCGGCCACACCGCGCCGTAGACCAGCTTGACGCCATGCGCCTCGAGCGCCGCCTCGTCGATGGCGTTGACCCACCGATTCTGCGGGTTGGTGGTCAGCGGGCCCCTGCCCGGTTCGCCCCGGAAGATCGGCTTCGCCGCGCGGTCCATCGACAGGTGGAGGTGGGTGTCGACCGCCAGCGTCGGGGCGCGCACCTGGGGCGGCTGCGGCGTCGTCACCGGCAACACCGCGGTCGCACAGCCAGTCAGCATCAACGGCAGGAAGGAGAGGCGCACCTCGCGCGGCGTAGCCCCGAACCTTCGAGGCTGCAGCTACTTCTTGTCGTCGAGCCCCTTCACCAGCCCCTTGAAGAAGCCCTCGATGGCGGCGCCAGCGGCCTTGAGCCCCTTGCCCGCTGCGCAGCCGGTCGCCTCACTGCAGGTCGACGCCGTCGAGAAGCAGGCCTTCAAGTCGGTGACGCCCTGGTCGCCGAAGGCCTCCTTCGTCTGCATCACCAGGTCGTGACAACTGGTGCGCTCGGTGCCGCACAGGGTTTCCATTCGGCCGCAGATCTGCGACTCGGCAGAACACGAGAGCATCAGCAGGGCGGCGACCACCGGGCGCGAGCGGGACATTCGCCGGACCGTACCCGACGACACGTCGCTCGTCCCCCGTCTCGCTAGAAGCCCGCTGCCAGCTCGACCCAGAACGTGCGCCCGTACTGCGGCACGTGCACGGTGCCGATTTCGCTCTGCACCGGCAGCGAATAGCGCGCGTCGAGCAGGTTCTGCACTCCGGCGAAGTACCGCACCGGCCCGTATTCGCCCGAGAAGCCCACGTTGAGCAGCACCGCTTCGCCCCAGGTGATGCCCGACGGGTCGTAGCGCGCCGACTGGTAGGTGCCCTGCGCCGACAGCCGCACCAGCCCGTCCTTCACCGGCACCATCGCGCGCACCGAGGCCAGGTGCTGCGGGTACGCGTAGTCGCCCTGCGTCTTCCCCCGCACGGTGACGAAGGAATACGTCGCGTCGACCAGCGTGAAGCGGCCCGGTCGCCAGCGCAGCTCGGCTTCGGCTCCCAGCGCGCGCAGGGCGTCGGGTGAATTGCCGTACACCGTGCAGGCCACCGTTCCACCACCGCACTGGAAGGGCATGGTCGGGTCGTCGGCGGTGATGACCAACTGCTCGATGTAGTTGAAGTACCCGCCCACCGTCAGCCGCAGCTCGGGCGTGAAGTCGTGCGAGTGCTCGAGCTCGACGCTGGTGATGTACTCGGGCACCAGCGGCAGCAGCGGCACGCGCTGGGTGGCGAAGTTGTCGTTGAAGTACAGCTCGTAGACGCTCGGCGCGCGGAAGGCCCGGCCGCCGATGAGCTTGGTCAGGCCCGCGTCGTACAGCTTCGCGACCAGCGCGCCGCGGGGCGAGAGCGCGAAGGTGGTGAGGTCGTTGTACTTGTCGACGCGCACGCCCAGTTGCACGAAGAAGCGCGAGCCGAGCTGCCATTCGTCGAGCACCGTGCCCGACAGCCGCAGCCGGTTGTGCAGGTCGACCGGGAGGGCGATGGCCTGCTGGTAGACGAACTGCCCGCTGCCATCGAGCGAGAGCGAGAGCTGGTTACCGCCGAACAGCGACACCCTCCCGCGCACCTGGGCCGAGAGCCAGTCGGCCCCGCCGCTGTCGGTGGTGCGGAACCGGTCGCCCTGCGAATCGAGCTGCGCGTAGTACCCGCGGAAGCGGCTGCCGTCGTAGCTGACGTGCGCATCGAGCGTGACCTTCTGGAAGGCGTGTTCCCAGCGCAGCTCGGCGAAGCCCCGCGCGTCGGTGTACTCGGTGCCCGGCACGCCGAACATCGAGCCGTGCGGCGCGGTCGGCGCCTGCTTGCGGCGCTGGTTCACCTTGGCCACCACCGAGAAGTCGTCGACCTTCGCGCGCAGCGTGGCGCCCAGCGAGCGCTCGCCGTCGAGCCCCTGTACCGTGCCCTGCTCGAGCTCGGTGCTGGGCGCGCCCGCCGACTGGAACCCCGCCGCCGACACCAGCACCGAGCGCTGCTCGTCACCCAGTGCGCCGGTGGCCCGCAGCTTGACGCCGTTCTGCCCGCCGGCTCCGGCCACGCCCTCGACGTGGCGCGTGCCCAGGCGATCGCGGGGCACCACGTTGATGACGCCAAAGAGCGCGCCGGTGCCGAAGAGAATCGACGCCGGGCCGCGAATGATTTCCAGCCGCTCGACTTCGCTCAGGTCGATGTCGAATTCGCGCGCCGCGTAGCCCTGCCCGGTCCACGCGTCGTTGAAGGGGTGGCCGTCCCACAGAATGAGCAGGCGGGTGTTGAAGTCGCCCGGCGGCTGGAACCCGCGCACCCCGACGTAATTGTAGAGCCGGTCATCGGTGAGGAAGAGGCCGCGCACGCCCACCAGCGCTTCGGCGAGCGACTGGTACCCGAAGGCCACCAGCTCTTCGTGCGACACGATGGTGACCGACGCCGGCGCCTGGTCCACCGACATCGCGCTGGTCGACGCGGCCGACACCTTCGGTGGGGCGTAGCGCAGTTCGGCGTGCACCCGTTGTTCCTGTTCGGCCACCACCGTCACCCGTTCGCTCGAGGGGGTCATGTCGGCCGCCGAGACCTCGACGATGTGCCGCCCAGCGCCAGGGTCACCACGGTGGGGGTGAAGCCGAACTCACGACCATCGACCCGCACCACCGCGCTCTCGCGGTTGCTGGTCACCACCACCTTGCCGGTGGGCTGGGGCTTTTCGGTCAACGCCACCGTGGCGCTCACCGTCTGCCGCGCCTTCACGTCGACCAGCACCTGGTGGGGCAGGTGGTCGGGCGCGGTCACCACCAGCAGCCGTTGGCCGGGGGGGAAGGTGAGCGTGGCCGGCAGCGTGCCCAGCGACGGGCCGTCGGCGCTCTCGTGAATCTGCGCGCCCTCGGGGGTGCCGGTGAGGGTGACGGTGCCGACGATGCGGGGCAGGGCGGCCTCGGCCTTCGCTTCGTGACCCCGGGTGGTCGCGGCCTTCACTTCGGTGGGCTCGTGCCCCGCCAGTTCGAGCAACAGCGTGTGCGCGCCGGGCGCGACGGCGATGGTCTGCGGCGTGCGGCCGCGGCTGCCCAGGTCCTTCCGGTCGACGTAGAGTTCGGCGCCGGGCGGCGTGCTGGTGACCGAGATGAGCGCGACCCGGGGCGCGAGCCGGGAAATGGCGAGGCGCACGTCACGGCGGTCGCTCTCGGGCAGGCTGGGGTCGACGAAGAGGTCGTGCCAGTAGCGGTAGGCCTCGTCCCACCGGTCCTGCGCCTCGTAGCAGCGCGCGATGTTGAAGAGCACGTTGCGGTTGGGCACCAGCCGGTACGAGAGGAAGTAGGCGGCCAGCGCGTGCTCGTAGTCACGCTTCGCGTACGCGTCGTTGCCCACCGAGAAGGCGATGTCGGCTTCGTCGGCGGTGTTGTCGGCGAAGGCGTTCGGCGCGACGAAGACCAGCGCGACCAGGGCCAGCGAGCGGGCGTTCACGGCCGGGCAGGTTACACCGCTGGCAGCGGCTGACCACGAGGACGTGCGGTGGCGCCGTCGCAGCGCTACACCTGTGGCCACCATGACCACCACCAGCACCCGTGCCTGGGCGGCCCTCGCCGCCGATCGCCCTCTCGAGCCCTTCACCCTCACCCGCCGCGAGTGCGGCCCGCTCGACGTGCAGTTGGACATTCTGTTCTCGGGCATCTGCCATTCCGACATCCACCAGGCGCGGGGCGAGTGGGGCGCGTCGACCTTCCCCATGGTGCCCGGTCACGAAATCATCGGCCGCGTGTCGGCGGTCGGCGCGAAGGTGACGCGCTTCGCCGTCGGAGACCTGGCGGGCGTGGGCTGCATGGTCGATTCGTGCCGCACCTGCGGTTCGTGCGCGCACGGCGACGAGCAGTTCTGCGAGACCGGCGTCGCGTGGACCTACAACGGCACCGAGATGGACCGGAAGACGCCGACCCAGGGCGGCTATTCGACGCGCGTGGTGGTGGCCGAGCACTTCACGCTCAAGGTGCCGGCGGGGCTCGACCTGGCCAGCGCAGCGCCGCTGTTGTGCGCGGGCGTGACCACCTGGTCGCCGCTCAAGCAGTGGAACTGCAAGAAGGGCGATCGCGTGGGCGTGGTGGGCCTGGGCGGCCTGGGGCACATGGCGGTCAAGCTCGCCGCGGCCATGGGCGCCGAGGTCACGGTGCTGAGCACCTCGCGCGGCAAGGAAGTCGACGCGAAGCGGCTGGGCGCGGCGAACTTCGAGGTGACCAGCGAGCGGGCGACCTTCAAGAAGCTGGCGCGCCGGTTCGACCTCATCATCGACACCGTGTCGGCCGAGCACGACCTCAACGCGTACCTGGGCACGCTGCGGCCCTACGGTGCGATGGTGCTGGTGGGCGTGCCTCCCAAGCCCGCGCCGGTCGCGGCGTTTTCGCTCATCGGCGGCAACCGCCGCCTGGCGGGCTCGAGCATCGGCAACATCCGCGAGACGCAGGACGTGCTCGACTTCTGCGCGGCGAACAAGCTCGGCGCCGACGTCGAGGTCGTTCCCGCGGCGAAGATCAACGAGGCCTACGAGCGCATGCTCAAGAACGACGTGCGCTACCGCTTCGTCATCGACGCGTCGACGTTCTGAGTCGTCAGAGACCGACGCCGATCATCTCGGCGACCACCCGGCGAATGAGCTCGCGGCGCACCATGGTGCGGGCGTGCTCGTACGCTCGGGGTGGCACGCGGCCCTGGCGCTCGTCGCGGCTCCTGGCGGCGGTGCGCACCACCAGGTCGACGCGCTCGGGCTCGAGCTCGAAGGGGCGACGCGCGTCCTTGCGCAGGAAATAGGAGACACCACGGGTGTCGATCAACGTCTCGAGGAACTTCCGCGAAGCGGCCACCAGTGACAGGTCGATGATGTCTGCCATGTGCCCGTGGTTGTCCTTCGCTTCGCGCGACTCGTCCACTTTCCGCATGGTGCACAGCGCACGTCGGCGCGTGCGAAACCCGGGTCGATGATTTGACAAGAGGGTGCGACGGTCAGGGGCGGTGCAGGTGATGCTCGGCCATCGGCACCGGCTGCGCCTTCGCTGGCGCTTCGCACGAGTCACCCAGCGCGGTCGCCGATTCGGTGCGCAGCAACAGCCCTCCGTCGGTGCAGGCCAGCACCTCGGTCTTGAAGTGCACTTCGCACACCCGCCCCAGCGGGTGGGGCAGGCTGGTCGACGTCTCGCCGATGAACCCTGCGGGAGTTCGCGTGAGCCGAACCGTGAGTGAGCTCGGTGCGGTGCCCGCATCGGTGCCCACCGACCCATCGGCCGCGCCCGCCTCGGCGCTGGCCTCACGACCGGTGGCGTCGAGCCCCGCATCGGCGCCGGCGTCGAGCGGACCTGCGTCCGTTCGCCCCGCGTCGGCCACGCCCGCGTCGCCCCGCCCCGCATCGAGGCCGGCATCACCGACGCCCGCGTCGCGAAAGCGCCTGGGGCGGAACCCGGCGTCCACCGGCAGATCCACGCGCGAGACGACCAGGGTCACCGTGCCGCCGTCGTCGACGGCGTCGTAGCGCCACGACGGGTCTTCGTCGTGCAACCAGGTCCCCGAGAGGTCGCCCAGGCAGCCCGCCGGCACGTTCACCGGGGGCGGTGGCGTCGGCGGCGTCGGAGAGCGCTCGGGGCGGGCACACGCACACAGCAGCAACGGCAGGCACCACGGGGCGACTCGCATCGGTGCGCGTGCTTCTAGTCTCCCGCGGTCGCGATGCTGCAATTCTCTTTCACCGCGCCGACACGGCCTCGGCCCGCATGGGGTGGCTGGTCACCCGCAGCCCCAACCTGGTCAGCGAGGCCTGGGCGCGGGCGATGGCGGCGCGCGCTTCGAAGAGGGTCGCGGCGAATTCCCGGCGGGCGGTGCGGTCCTCACGCTCGGCCTCGCGCCACCCGTCTTCGGCCAACTGCAGCGCGTGTTGCGCACCGCGCTCGAGCGTCAGCAGCGCGCGTACCCGGGTGAGGTGACGCTTGGGCACCACCCGGGGCTCGAGTGGCGAAGCGGTGCTGGTCGCCACGCCCACCACGCTCCAGGCCAGCCGCTCGAGGCCCGCGGCGGTGCGTCGCCGGGCGTCTCGTCGCCTCGTGGCGTCGGTCAGGCGCGTGCCCGCGCGTCGAACCGCGCGCGCTCGTTGGGTCAACACCCGCTCGAGCTCGCGCAGGCTGGCCGCTTCACGCCGCGCCGCCGCGCCGGGGTGTCGCTCGAGGCCGTGGGCCGCGCGGCGCAGGCGTCGCTGCGAGACCGCCACGTCCCTCGTGCGTTGCCAGGGTGAGATTCGTTTCTCGTTCGACGACGTCGATTCCATGTTGCCCGCCCTCCTCCACCGTGGTCGCGACATGCGACCTCGACGTCCTTTTCAGGGACCGTGCCAGTCGTCGCCTGCGGGGAACGGCGGGCCAGCCCGGGTCCCGCCTCGTCGGGGCTGGACGGGGAACGTGGACTGTCCAGCGGCGGTCTCACCGGTTGAGAGGCCCGCCCCGCCAGGGTGCGCGACCAAAGGCCCACCGCCAGTGGGGCTCGCCAGGAGCCGCCGCACCGACGGTGGGGGCCGACGCCGGTGAATGCCGCATGGAGATTCGTGGGCTCGTGTGTTTCCATCGCCGACGTGCACGTCGTGACCTCGTCGCTGGTGGTGCTGCTCGCGATGGGCCAGGCGCGCGCCGACGACCTCAAGTGGGGTGCCGATGCGCAAGGTGGAGCGCCCTACGTCTTCGAAGACCCGACCGACCCCAATCGCCTGGTGGGCTTCGAGGTCGAGCTCGCGGGGTTGCTCGCGCAGCGCGTGGGCCAGCGCGCCACGCTGGTGCATGGGCCCTGGGCCAACCTGCTCGAGCTGCTGGCGCGGGGCGACTTCGACGTGGCGCTCAACGGCATCGAGGTCACCGCCGAGAAGCGCAGCGTGGTGGCGCTGTCCCACCCCTACTTCGCCGCGGCCGAGGTGCTGACCGTGCGCAAGGGCGACGTCACGGCGCCGCGCTCGAAGGCGCAGTTGGCGGGTCACCCGGTAGGCACGCTGCCGGGCTCGCTGGCCGAGCGCATCGCGAGGGACGCAGGCGCGGTGGTGCGCACCTACGACGGCGGTCAGAACGACCTCTACGACGACCTCAAGGTGGGGCGCATCGACGCGGTGCTGGCCGACGAGCCCATCGCCGCGTTCTACGGCGACCTCGAGCCCTCGCTCGAGCGCGTGCCCGGCGACTTCGGCGTGGTGAGCTATGCGCTCGCGCTGCGCCCCGACGACGCGACCCGGCTGCAGGCGCTCGACGCGGCGCTCGACGCGCTGGTCGCCGACGGCACCCTGCGCGCGCTGTACGAGAAGTGGGGCCTGTGGAACCCGCAGGTCGCGGCGCTGCTGCACGACCCGCGGCTCGAGGCTCGCGGGGCGCCGCTCGAGCTCGACCGGTGGAAGGCGGCGGTGGGCAAGCTGCCTCCGTTCCTCGAGCGGGTGCGCACGCGCTACCCCGCGATGCTGCCGCTCTTCCTCGAAGGGGCCGCGTTGACCCTGGCCACCTCGCTGCTGGCGATGGCCCTGGCCGTGCTGCTGGGCGTGTCGTTGGCGCTGAGCCGACGCCATGGCCCCGCGCCGCTGCGGTGGTTGGCGGTCGCGTACACCGAATTCTTCCGCGGCACGCCGCTGCTCATTCAACTGACGATGATCTACTTCGGCCTGCCCGAGCTGGGCGTGAAGCTCGACCCCTTCGTCGCAGGCGTACTGGCCCTGGGCCTCAACTATGCCGCCGCGGAGGCCGAGAACTACCGCGCGGGGCTCGAGTCGGTGCCGTCGGGTCAGCACGAAGCGGCGACCGTGCTGGGCCTGAGCACCGCCCAGACGCTGCGCCACGTCATCGCGCCCCAGGCCCTGCGCATCGCCCTGCCGCCGATGACCAACGACTTCATCGCGCTGCTCAAGGACAGCTCGCTGGTCTCCATCGTCACCCTGACCGAGCTGACCAAGACCTACGTGAACCTCGCCAGCTCGACCCGCGACCACCTGGGCCTCGGCGTGCTGGTGGCCGGCCTCTACCTGCTGCTCGGCCTGCCCTTCGCGCGGCTGGCGCGTCTTGCCGAACGCTGGTTCGGGCGCCACCTCGAGAAGGGAGCGAACGCGTGACGCTCAAGCTCGATCGCCTGGTGCGACACCACGCGGGCAACCCCGAGCCCACGCTCAGGGGGCTCTCGTTCGACTTGCCCGCCGGCACCCTCACCGCGCTGCTGGGCCGCAGCGGTGCCGGCAAGTCGACCATGCTGCGCTGTGTGATGGGCCTCGAGTCGTTCGAGTCGGGCACGCTCGACGTCGACGGGGTCCAGGTTCGCGGCAGCACCGAATGCCGCGCCGCCGAGCGCACCCACGCGGTGGCCCTGGCGCGGGCGCGGCTGGGCTTCGTCTTCCAGTCGTACGAGTTGTTCCCCCACCTCGACGTGCTCGAGAACTGCGTGCTGGCGCAGGTGCTCACCCGTGGTCTGGGCCGCGCGCGCGCCGAAGACAAGGCCCGGGGGTTGCTGGTGCAACTGGGCCTCGAGTCCCGCCTCCACGCCTGGCCCTCGCAGTTGTCGGGCGGGCAGCGGCAGCGCGTGGCCATCGCCCGGGCGCTGGCGCTCGAGCCGCGCGTGCTGCTGTACGACGAGCCCACCAGCGCGCTCGACCCGTCGATGAAGCACGAGGTGTTGCAGACGCTCAAGCGCGTCGATGCCACCGGCGTGACCCAGGTGGTGGTGACGCACGACCTGCAGTTGGCGCGCGGCTGCGAGCACGTGTGCGTGCTCGACCACGGCGTGGTCATCGAGAGCGGCGAACCCGAGCAGGTGCTCAAGCACCCGGTGCACGAATCGACGCGAACGTTGCTCGCCTCGTGGCTCGAGGCGGGCTGAGCGCGCTCACCGCGAGGACCGACGGCGGAACGCGGCTTCGATGGCGTCGGACACCAGCCGCACCCGCGCCACGTCGCGCAGCGCCCGGTGGAAGACGAGGAAGACCGGCACCTCGAGTGGCGCCCGGTCGGTCTCGACGCGCTGCAACGTCGGTTCGGCGTCGCCCACCAGCTCAGCGAGCACGGCCAGGCCCTGCCCCTGCCGCGCCGCCTCGAGGACCAGCGCGTCGGTGCTGGCCCGGAACGCCTGGGCGCGCACCCCGAGCCCCGCGAGCCACCGCGCCTGCGGCAGCCGTTCGAGCGCGCCCAGCCACCCGATGAAGTCGAGTCGGCCGACGTCTTCTTGCTTCAGCAGGGGGCCGCGCAGGCGTCGACCGACGTAGTCCTTCGAGCCGTAGAGCGCGAAGCGCAGCCGACCCAGGGGTCGCTCGATGACCACGGCCGAGGTCGTGCGCACCGTGCGCACCGCGAGATCAGCCTCTCTGCGCGCGACGTCGGCCACCCGTGCCTCACCCATCAACTCGACCTGGAGCCCGGGCGTGCGACGCCGAACCTCGGCCAACACCTGCACCAGCGCTTGCGCGAACCCCTCGCCCGCCGAGACGCGAACCGCGCCCGCCAGGGTCTGCGTGGTGCGGGTGGCCGCGCGCAGGCCCAGCTCGAGTGACTCGGCGAGCTCGACCAGCGGCAGGGCGTCGGGTTCGAGCACCGCCCCGCGGGTGGTGCGCACGACCAGGGTGCGCCCGACGGCCGACTCCAGCGCTTCCACCCGCCGAGCGGTGGTCGAGGTGGACAGGCCCAGCGCGACGCCAGCGGCCTTGAAGCTGGCGTGGCGCTGCACCGCCAGCAGCACGCGGAGGTCGTCCCAGGTGGGTGGTTCAGTCGAAGTGGGTTTCATTTATGGAAAGCAAGATGCCATCGATTGCCATTCCAGGAAACCCGTGATGATCGCATCGTGGGGCAGGAGGTTGCACATGGTCGAACGGTATCGAGGCAAGACGGTGGTCGTCACGGGTGGGTCCACCGGCATCGGGGCGGCGTTCGCCGAGCGATTCGCGCGCGAAGGGGCGCGGTTGCTGCTGGTCGCCCGCACGGGCGCAGCGCTCGAGGCGCTGGCCCGTTCCCTCGAAGCGAAGCACGGCGCGACGGTGCGCACGGCCAGCGTCGACCTGTCGACGGCTGACGGGCCGAACGAGGTGCTCGAGGCCGTCTCGGCGCTCGGGTGGCGCGCCGACGTGCTGGTGAACAACGCGGGCTTCGCGAGCTACGGTCGGTTCGACGCGCAGCCTCGCGCACAGGTGCTCGGGCAGATCGCCCTCAACGTGCAGGGCCTGGTCGTCCTCACCCACGCCTTCTTGCCGCAACTGCTCGAGCGGCGCGGCCAGGTGATTCACGTGGCGTCGACCGCGGCCTTCCAGCCGGTGCCGTACCTGGCGGTCTACGGCGCCACCAAGGCCTTCGTGCTCTCGTTCAGCGAGGCGCTGTGGGCCGAGAACCGCGACCGCGGCCTCGACGTGTTGGCGCTGTGCCCGGGCGCGACCGAGACCCCGTTCTTCGAGCGGGTCGGCGCCGAGGAGGCGTCGCTGGGCGCCCGGGCCTCGCCCGAGTCAGTGGTCGACGCGGCGATGAAGGCGCTGGCGGCCAGGCGCTCGCACGTCATCGCGGGCCTCGGGAATTATTGGACGGCGCAGGCCGCGCGCTTCGTCTCGCGCCAGGCCGCCGCCCGCCTGACCGCGAACCTGATGAAGCCGCGCCAGGCTCCGGCGTTGCCGGCCTCGGGAGCGCGGCGATGATGTGGCCGGTGCTGCTCGCGCTGCTCGGTGCCGAGGCGACTCCAGGTTGGACCGTCTCGCTCGAGACCGACCACCTGGTCGTCACCCCGCAAGTCGGCTTTCAGTGGTTTCCGTTCGAGCAGCTCGGCCTCTCCGTGCTGCCCTGGGCGGGCGTGCAGTTGCCGATTGCCGGCACCACCACGGTCTCGACGAGCGAGGGGCCGCACCAGACCCGACGGGTGCTCCCGGTGGTGACCGCGCACCTCGGCTGGGCGTTCTGAAAAAAAGGGCTCAGCTCGCGGGCACCAGCAGCGACCACCCGGTCTTGCCCTGCCGGTAGAACGTCACCCGCCCACCCAGCCGCACCCGCGCGATGTCGCCGCTGGCCTTGATGTCGTCGGCGCCGTGCTTCGAGAGCTGGGCCTTGTCGGTCTCGCTGACCGGTTGCGTCGACGCGTCGAGCAACTTGCCGAGCAGGGCGAAGGCCTCGGCCTGCACCTGCACGGCCCGCACGTGCTCGAGAATGAACACCACCTCGGGCACCGTCACCGTGCCGCCGAACTGGGCGATGCGCAGCACCGCGACCGCGCGGGTCAGGTCGTTCTCGTCGTTTCGCCACGGCTCGAGCCAGGCCACGTGCCGCGCGTCGACCGGGCTCTCGGTGAGCCCTTCGAGCTGCACGTACTTGAGCTCGGTGGCGGTCAGCGTCTTGCGCTGCGGGTTGATGAGCCGCAGGTCCATCAGGTGCATCGCCAGCACCAACTGCTTCTGCGAGTCGACGAGCTTTTCCTTGCCGTCGGCGGGCAGCACGTTCGATTCCTGCTGCTTCTGCTCGGTGGCCAGGTACGGCTCGAAGAGCGCGAGCTGCGGGGCGGGGCCGTCGAGCGTGAAATAGGCGATCCACAACGGGCGCTCGTGACGCGCGGCGCCGGCGTCTCCCTTGCCGGGCGAGAGGAACTGGAGGGCCACGCGCGCGACCTTGTCGAAGGTCGCCACCGGGTGCACCAGCGCCACCCAGTGACCGTGCGACTCGACCTCGCTGAAGAAGTCCTGCTCGCTCTTCGCCACCGAGACCTCGACGGTGCACGGCGTGTTCAGGAAGGCGCGGTCGACGCGCTTGCCCTTCGGCGAGACGGTGAACGACTTGCCGTAGGTGGTGGTGGTGACGCCCGGCATCAGCTTGACGGTCTTGCGAATGAGCACGTCGCCGCGCGGTTCCTTCTCGTCGCCCGACCAGCCCCACACGTCGGTGGGCGCCGCCATGTCTTCGAAGACCTTGGCCAGGGTCGCGGTCACCATGGCGTCGATGGCGTCGGCGTCGGTGAAGGGCGTGCTCTTCTCGCGCAGCTTCGATTCGACGAAGGTGACCAACTGTCGGCGGAAAGGGCCCGGCTTTTCCTTCTGCGCCATCACCACCGCCGCGTGCGGCGAGGCGGGCACGCTCTTGATTTCAATCATCATCGGCGGTTTGGCCACCGAGGCGAACGACGACAGCGCGACGACGAGGCAGAGCAGGCGCACGACCAGTCTTCTCGCACACCGCCTGCCGGGCGGGAACTTTGCTGCCGGCTTCGTGGCGGGAACGGCATCGAAGATGATCGCCCTCGGCGACTCGGTGTAGGGTGCCAGCCATGGCTCTTCCTTCCGCCACCCCGGTGCTCCGCGGCTCGCTCCTCTTCGCGCTCTGCGTGGCCCTGCCGGCGTTCGCCGCCAACACCGACGACGACGACCTCGCGCCGCTGGCGCCGGTGAAGAAGGCGGCTCCGGTGAAGAAGGCCCCCGCTGCGGTCAAGAAGCCGGCGGTCAAGAAGCCGGCGGCGAAGGTCGACGACGACGACCTCGCGCCACTGGTCGCGGCGCAGGGCCAGGTCACCGTCAAGGTGGCCGGTGCGGTCACCAACGCCATCTTGTCCATCGACAACCACGAGGTGGGCCCCTTGCCCCAGGCGGCGCAGCAGCTCGCCCCGGGTGAGCACTCGCTGTCGGTGCGGCGCGCGGGCTTCTCGCAGTGGGTCAAGAAGGTCACGGTGGTGGCCAACAAGTCGCAGGTGCTCGAAGCGACCTTGAAGCCGCTGAGCGCGGTGCTCAGCGTGACCAGTGACGTGGCCGACGCGCAGGTGCTGCTCAACGGCAAGCTGGTGGGCACTGCGCCCCTGCACGACCTCGAGGTGCCTCCCGGCCAGGTCGAGCTGATGGTGACGCGTGAGGGCTTCGTCGACGAAAAGCAGAAGCTGACCCTGGTCGCCGGCCGCGATTACCCGGTGGTGGTGAAGTTCACGCCCGCCACCACGCGCACCCTGGTCGCCGACCGCCCGGTCGAGACCTCGCTGGTGCCCAACGCCACGCCCGACTCGTCGGTGACGGCGGTGACCGAGCCTGGCGCGTCGACGCCCATCTACCAGCGCTGGTACTTCTGGGCCGGGGTCGCGGCGGTGGTGGTCGCGGCTGGCGTGGGCACCGCGGTGGGCGTGTCGGCCGCGCAGCCCGCGCGCAAGCGCACCGAGGGTGAAGTCTGCGCGCCCGGTACCTGTGATGGCTGCATCGGCCTTTCGTGCACCGGTGGAGCGCTCACCGGCTCACCGATGAAGTTCTGATGCGGCTGACGCTGATTCGCCACGCCATCGCCGCGCCGGCCGACGACGAGACCCACGACTTTTCCCGCGCGCTCACCCGGCGCGGCCGCAAACGCTTCGAGCCCGTGGTGGCGGGCCTGGACGCGCTCGGCGTGCGCTTCAGTCACCTGGTGCACAGCCCGAAGGTGCGCGCGCTCGAGACCGCCACGCTGCTCGCACCGCTGTTGCGGGGCCAGCTCGAGCCCACGCGTCTGCTGGTGGGCAAGCCCACACCCGCGCTGCTGACGCTGCTCAGTCGCCACGACGACCTGGCGGTGGTGGGGCACGAGCCGCACCTGACCACGCTGCTCTCGTGGCTGACGGTGGCGCAGAACGCGCGCTCGAGCGGTCAGACCTTCGAGCTGAAGAAGGGGGCGGTGGCCATGCTCGAAGGCACGCCCACCCCTGGCGGCATGAACCTCACCGCGCTGATTCCGCCGCGGGTCTTCCGTCGGGTGGGGTGAGTGCGGCATGGTGCGCCGCATGGCTGACCGTTACGACTCTTTCGAGAAGTTCTGGCCGTTCTACCTGGGCGAACACTCGTTGCCCCTCACGCGCGCGTTCCACTTCGTGGGCACCAGCGTCGCGGCCCTGAACCTGGTGGCCGCGGTGGTGTTCCTGCAGCCCGCGTACGCGCTCGGCGCGCTGCTGTCGGGCTACTTCTTCGCCTGGGTCTCGCACTTCTTCATCGAGAAGAACCGCCCCGCGACCTTCACCTACCCGTTCTACAGCTTCGCCGCCGACTGGAAGATGTGGGCCTTCACCTGGAGCTTCAAGCTGAGCGCCGAGCTCGAGAAGCACCAGATTCGGCCGAAGTCGTCGCAGCCTGCCAACGCGGCCTGACGGTCAGGCGAGCAGCGCGAAGCGGCCGTCACGTTCGCTCGCCCGTCGCTCGGCGACCAGCTTCTGCAGAATGGCGACGGTGTTCCGCTCGGCCAGGGGCCACACGAAGGCCGTGACGTCGTCGTAGGCCTTCGGCACCAGCTCGTCGACCGTGGCGGGTGACGGAAAGCTGCGCAGCGCGTCGACGACCTTCGCTTCGCGCCACGCGCGGTGCGTGAGGTACTCGTCGAGCTTCGCCACGCCCTCGGGCAGGGTGGGGCCGTGCGCGGGGTAGATGACGCCGACCTCGCTCTTGAGCCGCTCGAGCTGGCGCAGGTATTCGGCCATGTCGCCCTCGGGCGGGTCGATGACGATGGTGCCGACGCCAGCCACCATGTCGCCGACCACCGCGGCCTTCGACGCGAGGTCGACCAGGGTCAAGTGACCCCGCGCGTGGCCCGGCGTGAAGAGCACCTTCCACCGCATGGGTCGCGGCCCGTCGAGCTCGAGCACCTCGCCTTCGACCAGCGTGCGGGTGACCTCGACCGGCACGCGGTCTCTGGTGAGCGCGTGCGCCCACACCGGCAGCTTCAACGCGTCGGCGACGTACTTCGCGCCGCCCACGTGGTCGCCGTGGTGGTGGGTCAACAGCACCGCCTTCGCGCGGTACCCGTCGCGCTCGAGCTCGCGCACGAAGTCGACCAGCCGTTGTGATTCGGCGTCGTCGGGGCTGCCGGGGTCGACCAGCAGCAGCTCGCGGGTACCCAGCAGGTAGCAGGTGGTGTGCGCGGCCGGAGGCAGGGTGGGCGTCTCGAGCGGAAACAAGAAGACGCCGCGTTGGAATTCGATGCGGTGCGAGATGAAGCGCGAATCGACCAGCGTGGTGTGGCGCAGTTCGGCCAGCGCCGCGTCGACCGTGGTGAAGCGCGAGAGCACCTGCAGCCCGAAGAGGTTGGGCGGGTGCAACAACGCGGTGCCCTGGTCCCAGCGTGCGAGGGCGTCGGCCGGCGAAACCCACTCGCCGCTCTCGAGCTCGCCCTTCCAGACCCGGGCCTCGGCGTCGGTCTCGACCAGGAAGAAGCGCGCGTCGAAGCGGTGCCCCAGGTACGGCGGCGTGACCCAGCGGCCAGCGGGCGGAAAGTCGCTGCCGTGCAGGGTCAGGTCGTGACTGGCCAGCACCTGCGCGAAGGTCATCGAGTCGTCGAGCAGCCTGGTGCGCAGCGAATCGAGCGTCGCCCGGTCGGGCAGCACGCCACGGGCCTTGAGCACCCCGGTCTCCTCGAACAATTCCCTGGCGGCCGCCACCACCAGCCGGGCCTCGACCGGTGCCTCGACGACCGCGACCTCGGCGTCGGTCTGGTCGACGCGCCCACCGGGGAAGGCGAAGAAGCCACCGGCGAAGCGCAGCGCCTTTTCGCGCTTGAGCCAGAAGACCTCGACGCCACCCACTGCGCGCCGGCGGAACAGCAGCACCGCCGCGGCGTCACGAGGGGTGACGGGGGCGGGTGCGGGGGGCAGACCGGGAATGGCTTCGCTCATTTCGCGCTCGGGGCTCTCGCCTTCGCCGTGCGGTTCTTGAAGAACGCGCGTGCGCTCTCGCGCTGCGCGTTCGCCTGGGCCTCGCACAACCGCATCGACTCGGCCGCCTGGCGAAGTTCCTTGGGCATGCCGGGTTTCGTCTCGGCAATGGGCGTGAAGAATCGCACCGCGTCGTCTGCATGCGCCGCGTCGCAGTAGCCCGCGGCGAAAGAGGGCGTCGACGCGATCTGCACCTCGGGCATGTTGGCCGCGATGGTGGCGAAGTTCGCCTTCACGAACGCCCACCCGGCGTCGCGAGTACGGAGGTCTTCGGTCTGCACCCAGATCGGAATCGGCGTCTCCTGCTTGCGCAGGGTCGAGCCCAACGACAGCGCGAGCACCTTGGCTGAGCGCTGCGGGTCCCGCACCGAGGCCAGGGCGAA
The DNA here is from genome assembly GCA_903911905.1 of uncultured Myxococcales bacterium. Lineage (GTDB taxonomy): Bacteria > Myxococcota > Myxococcia > Myxococcales > Myxococcaceae > Xiheilimnobacterium > Xiheilimnobacterium phototrophicum. Next base: position 5,903 of record CAIWFK010000449.1, on the reverse strand, counting down.
GAGGACCCGGCCGCGAAGGTCGGCGTCGTCGAGGCCTTCGAGACGCCTGGCGAGCACGTCGAAGAGCGGGCCCTCCGAATGCTCGACGGCCACCGCCAGTGCGGTGCCGGCCACGTCGGGGTCGACCTTCTCGGGGTGGAAAGCGCCGTCGTCCAGACCCGCGTAGCTCAGCCCGAGGCGCGTGAGTTCCTTGACGACCGCGGGGTCGTTCGCCCAGGCGAGCAGGCTGATCACCGCGCTCCTGAAGCGACGCGCCGAAGTCGGCTCGCCTTTCCTCGCCGCGTAGCCCAGCCGCCTGAGCGCCGGAGTGAACAACTGGCTGGCATAGGCATTGACCCGATCGAATTCGTCCACCGGCACCAGCACTTCGCGCGCGCGGTAGACGAGATCGACCGCCTCGACCGCGACCTCGCCGTCGGGGTCGTTCGCGACCGGCTCGAGCGCGTCGAGCGCGTCACCGTAGGGCAACGTTCCGCTCCGCACCGCCGCCTTGAGGTTCTCGGCCAGCGCGATGCGCTCAGGGGTCGACAGCTTCGCGTACCCGGCCGTCCGCAGCTTCTTCAAGTCGTCGCCGACCAACGACCAACGGTAATAGCCCGCCGCCTCGGCATTCGGCATGACCCAGTCGGGACAGCCTGACAGTTCGAGCGACTCGGTCTTCCTGGTCAGCAGGGAGCACTGGGTGCCGACCTTGCCGGCGATGCTGGTCTTCAGGCAGACGGGCACCTGCCAGGTGCGGTCCTGGGTGGCGGTGGTTCCCAGGGGCAGGAAGCGCGACTGCTCGAGGGTGACCGAGGCCTTTCCCGCGGCGCACGTCACCTTCGCCTCGATCAGTGGCACGCCCGCCTGGTCGAGGAAGGTGTGGAAGGGCGCCTCCAGGTCTCGCCCTGCGGCCTTCGAAACGGCGGCGAGCAGGTCGTCGGTCGAGCCTGAGCCGTCGGCGTGAGCGGCGATGTAGGCGCTGATGCCCTGGCGGAAGTTCTCGACGCCGACGAACCTCTCGAACATCGCGAGCACCGCGCCGCCCTTCTCGTAGGTCAGCGAATCGAACTGGTCGTGAATGTTCTTCACGCTGGTGAGCGGCTGGCGAATCGCGCGGGCGGTGGCCAGCGAATCGTTCGCCATCGCGCGGTCGGCGCTCTTCTGCAGGTCGATGGCCGCGTTCGAGCCGGGCTTCCATTTCTGGGTCATCTGCGTCGCCAACCACGTGGCGAACGATTCGTTGAGCCAACCTTCGTCCCACCACGGCATGGTGACCAGGTCGCCGAACCACTGGTGGGCCTGCTCGTGCGCGATGACGTTGGCCATCAACAGCTTCAGGTCCTCGGGTGTGCGGCCGTCGGTCGAGAGCAGCAGGTCTTCGCGGTAGTGGATTTCGCCCGCGTTCTCCATCGCGCCGTAGGCGTAGTCGGGCACCGCCACCGAATCGAGCTTGGGGTAGGCGAAGGGCACGCCGAAGTACTGCTCTTCGAGCAACAGCAGCTCGCTGGCCGCGGTGAGCGCGAAGCCCAGTTGCTTGCCCCGACCCTTCGGCGCGATGCCCCGCACCGGCACCGGCCAACTGCGCAGCGCAGTGGGCGGCAGCGTCGGCGCGTCGACCACGTCGAACGGGCCCACCGCCCACGCCAGCAGGTAGGTTGGCAGGGGCTTCGTCGTCGCGTAGCGGTGGCGCGTGCGGCCCTGGCCCGCGTCTTCTTCCGACACCTGCAGCGTGTTCGCGACCGCGACGGCGCCCTTCGGCGTCACCAGGGCCACGTCGAAGGGCGTCTTCACGCCGGGCTCGTCGAAGCCGGGGAAGGCGCGCCGCGCGAAGATGTCTTCGAACTGGGTGAAGGCGTAGCTCGTGCCCGCTTCCTTCGCGAGGTAGAGCCCGACGAGGCGGGGGTCGTACCCGCGCGTCCACGCGAAGTGCAGCGTGGCCGCGCCAGGGCCGACGGCGCGCGGCAGGGTCAGCTTCACCACGCCGTCGTCGTTGACCTGCTCGTAGGTGGCGACCAGCGATTCGGTGCCCACCGACACGGTGGCGCTCGAGACCTTCAGGTCGAGCCCGTGCAACCAGACCACGTCGCGCGGCGCGGTGAGCGTCACGTCGATGTCGGCCCGGCCCGAGAACCCGGGCTGGTCGGGGTCGATGGTCAGCTCGAGCGCGTAGTGGGTGGCGCGCAGGTCCTTCGGCAACTGCAGCGCGGGAATCGGCTCGGCGGGCAGTCGGGCCGCCACCGGCACCGGTGTCGCGCGTACGGGTTCAGGGGCGGGCTTCGAGGTCGCGCACCCGGCCAACACCACCACGCACACCAGCACCGCGTTTCGTCGCATGTTCGTCGCTCCCGGGGCAGCCCGCGCGAGACCTTAGGAGGACTTGGGGCCCAAGCTCCACTCGCCCGAGGTCAGCGCCCGCTCACGACGGCTCGTCGCGCGTGCCGCCCGTCAGCCTGGCGATGATGGGCCGACCCTCGTCGACCTGCTCGGGCTTCACGTACACCCGTGACAGCTTCACCGCGCCGGCGAAGCGTTGGTACAGCGGGGTGTAGTCGGCGACCTCCATCAACCGCCCGCTCGAGCGGTCGACCACGTAGAGCGACGGGTTGGCGCCATCTTCGAAGTACTTCGAGAGCACGCCGCGCGACTCGATGGTGAAGTGCGCGACGCCGGCCTCGGTGAGCGCTCGCGAGAGCTCGCCCAGGTCGTAGCCTTCGTCGCGCTCGGTGAACTGCGCCACGCGCCGGTAGCCGCGTCGGGTGACGATGCGCTGGGCCCATTCGTTCTTCGAGCGGCGCAGGGTCAGGTGCAGCGCCATGTCGTCGCACTCGAGGAAGGCCTCGGGGTCGCTCGGAATCTCGAATTCGCCGGGCGACTCGACGTAGTAGCGCCGCAGCATGTGGTCGAAGCTGACCGAGGTGTGGTGGTAATAGACCGACAGGAACATGTGGTAGCGCGAGAGCAGGAAGTCCTCGAACGCGAACACCGCGGCCTTCGACATCGCCATCACCGCACGGCCGTCCTTCTGTTCGACCGAGAGGTTCTGCAGAATCCACTCGATGTCGTAGCGGCCGTAGTTCACGCCGGTGAAGAACGAGTCGCGCAGCAGGTAGTCCATGCGGTCGGCGTCGAGCTCACCCGAGACGATGGCCCGCAGCGCCGGGGTCCAGTCGAGCCCACCGTCGGTGAAGCCCGAGCGCGCGCCGTCGGGAAACTGCCCGGTCACCAGGCCCGCGACCTGCGCGGCGGTGATGCCCAGCGGCGCGTACACGCGGGTCAGCAGCGGCGTGAGCGACGAATCGAGAATGAGCTTGGCCGTGTAGTCCTCGTGCGAGGCCTGGCCTTCGTCGGGCCCCATCCATTCCGGGAGCCCGAGCGCCGAGCGTGGTGGCGCGATGCTCTCTGACGCGTGCGAGAGCGGCATGTGACCCAGGTCGTGCGAGAGCACCGCCAGTCGCACCGCCGAGCGGAAGCGTTCGCGGGCCTCGGCCGACATGGTGGTGCGCGCGGTCATCGCGTCGAAGAGGCGGCTGGCGACGTTCATTGCGCCCAGCGAATGCGCGTGGCGGGTGTGGGTCGCGCCGGGGAAGGCGAGGTCGCCGAAGCCCAACTGCCGCACGTGCCGCAGGCGTTGGTAGAAGCGGCTGTCGACCAGCGCCTTTTCCTGGTCGGACAGCGTGAGCGTGCCGTGAATCGGGTCGCGAATTCGCACCGGTCGGTTCTCGCACGGTCGCGCACGTCACGCGAAGTTCATCACGCAGCGTGCGAGCGACGTGCTACACGTTTTGTCAGCGCCCGCTCGTGCTCATCTCCATTCTCCACAACCGAGACGCCGCCCTCCTCGAAGACGACCCGGGTCGAGAGGCCCGCGAAGACGTCATCAAGGTCGCGGCCGCCATGCAGGCCACGCTCGCGCACGGCGGTCACACGGTGCAGACGGTGGCGGTCGAAAAAGACCTCTTCACCATTCACCAGGCCTTCGAGGCGCAGCGCCCCGACCTGGTGGTGAACCTGTGCGAGTCGCTGGCCGCCGATTCGCGCGGTGAGATGCTGGTGCCGGCGATGCTCGACCTGCTGCACGTGCCGTACACCGGCAGCTCGGCGCTCTCGTTGGCGCTGGCGCTGCACAAGAACAAGGCGAAGGAAATTCTGCGCGCGCGCGGCGTCTCGACGCCCGACTTCTGCATCGTCGAGCACGTCGAAGACCTGACCCGCGTCGACCTGCCCTTCCCCCTCATCGTCAAGCCGAGCCGCGAAGACGCGTCGGTGGGCATCGACTTCGACTCGGTGGTCAACGACCGCCGCGGGTTGGGTCGCGCGGTGAACCGGGTGCTGCGCACCTTCAAGCAGCCGGCGCTGGTCGAGCGCTTCATCGACGGCCGCGAAATCTACGTGCCGCTGCTGGGCAACGCGCCGCGCCGCGCGCTGCCCCTGACCGAGATTCGGTTCGGCGGCGCCACCTTCGAGCGCCACCCGCGCGTACTCTCGTACACTGCCAAGTGGAACACCGAGAGCGACGAGTGCCTCGACAGCCCCTCGCACCCAGCGCAGCTCTCGGCAGCCCTCGAGGCCCGCTGCGTGGCGGTGGCCGAGTCGGCCTTCCAGGCGCTGGAGTGCCGCGACTATGGCCGGGTCGACCTGCGCGTCGACGCCGCCGGCCAGCCGTACGTCATCGACATCAACCCGAACTGCGATCTCCACCCGCAGGCGGGTTTCGCCAGGGCCGCCGAAGCGGCAGGCATTTCGTACGCCGACCTGGCGCTGCACCTGGTGGACCTCGCGTGGGAACGTCGTCATGGAAATCAGGCCCCTGTCCGCAACCGACCGGCCGCAGCTCGCCGAGCTGCTGGGCCGCATCGAGACCTTCACGCCGGACGAGGTGGTCTGCGCGCTCGAACTCATCGACGCGGCGGCTCAGCCGAACAACCCTGACTACCAGGTGCGGGTCGCGGTGCGCGAGACGCGCGTCGTCGGCTACGTCTGTTACGGCCCCACGCCGATGACGTCGGGTACCTTCGATTTGTATTGGATCGCCTCGGACCCCGCGGTGCGCGGGCAGGGCGTGGGCGCGGCGCTCGTCTCGGCGATGGAAGGCGACATTCGCCGTCGCACCGGCCGGCTGATTCGCGTCGAGACCAGCGCGATGGAAGCGTATGGCCCCACCCGCGGGTTCTACGCGTCGATGCAGTACAAGGAAGAGTCGCGGTTTCGCGACTTCTACAAGCCGGGCGAAGACCTCATCGTGCTCGCCAAGCGGCTCTGACGCCGGCTCACATTCCGACGCAGACTTCGAAGCGCTCCAGCCACACCTCGGCACCCGGGGGGGGTTGCATCTGCACGTTGGTGCTCGACGACAAGACGAACAGCCCGACCGTCTGCATGCCCATCAGGGGCGACGAAGGTGGTCCCGTCGCGGAACCCGAACTGACCAGGCTGCCGTCGAAGACGGCGGCGGTGTATTGGCCGTTCGTCGAATCGTAGTGAAGCGACACCGAGCCAGCGCCGCCCCCGAAGGTCGTAGGCGAGGTCGTCAACGTCATGGCTGTGATGCCATCGCCTTCACTGAAGGGCGCGAGCACGCCCCGCTGCAGGTGCTGCACCGACGGGTCTGCACCGACGAGCGCGGTGACCCAGTCCATTCCAGATCGGGCGTACACGCCGACGTCTTGTTCGAAGGCGCTCAGCGTGCCGTGGAACCAGACGCGAATCGTGAAGGTCTTGGCCGGCATGACCTGGACCCCCAACTCGAGCCGGAAGGCCTGCAGGTTCGAGTACCAGAGGTCGAGGTCGACCGCCGGTTCGAGTACCACGTGCTGCATGCTGCACGCGCTGGTCACCCGGGTGCCGCCGTCTGGTTGAATGGCGTTCACTTCGGTGAGGCCGGAAGTGGTGTTCAAGACGAACTCGGTGCAACCAGCGGTGCT
>CAIWFK010000448.1 GCA_903911905.1 uncultured Myxococcales bacterium | reverse complement strand
CGTCGAACATCGGGCCGGCGTCACCTGAAGCACCGCCGCCGGTTCCGCCCGTGCCGCCACCGGTTCCCGCGTCGTCAAGGGAGCCGCCGCCACCACCTGAGCTCTGCCCGCCACCTCCGGCTCCGCCGCCTCCGCCCGAATTGGAGCCACCGCCAGAGTTGGAGCCGCCACCAGTGGCCACACCGCCACCTGAGCTGCCTCCATCGTCCGCAGGCTTCGAGCCGGGGCAACCGCACAGCACCACCACCGCCACCCATCCCAGTATTCGACGCATTGTGCGCGATGAGGTCAGACTTCGGCGTAGGCTGTCAAGGTGTCGCGGAGGGTGCTGGCGCAGTGCATCGGGGCATTCATCGTCGCCGCGATGGTGGCCATGGCTCCTGGGTTGGCCAGCAATAACTTGCTGCCGCGCAGCATCGCCCTGCATGGGCTCTCGGTGGTCTGCCTCTTCGCCAGCTGGCACTCGAGCGGCCGTGTTTCACTGCCTTGGTTGTTGCTTCTGGTTGACCTCTGCCTCCTTCAGTTGGCGAGTCCCTGGCGCGCGGCGAGCCTGACTGGGTTCCTCGACGCATGTTCGCTCGTCGGAACCGTCGTCGGCCTCACTGGAGCCCGAGTCGAGGCTCGTCGAGTCCTGATGGTGCCGGTGCTCGCCATCTTCGTTGGTGCGGTGCTTGGGCTGGCGGAACAGTGGATGCCACTCGGTTGGGGCGAGGCGACGAGGCCCGCTGGGCTCTTCGCTTCACGTGTGACTGCCGCGGCGCTGATGGTGGCAGCGCTGCCGCTCAACTGGTTGCTCTTGCGCCGACGGCCCCCCGCCCTCTTCGTCGGCGCGGTGGCCGTGGAGGTCGCGTTCCTGGTGAGCACCAGGACTCGAGCGGCATGGGTAGCCGCAGCGGTGGTCTTGTTCGCGATGTTGACGTTGCTCCCTCGCGCCAGGCGGCAGCTATTACTGGGACTCTCTCTCGCGGGGGTGTTGGGGATGGCTACCCCTGGACCACTACTCCGGTGGGCATCACCGACGCCCTACGCGGACTCCTTCTCTGACATCGGCGCGCTGCGGGTGGGCGACCGCCTCACCGTTTGGCGCGAGGCGCTCGCCCTCTTCGCAACCCATCCGTGGGGCCGCGGAGCCGGCGCATTCGAAGCCTCATTTGCCGCGTCGGCGCCGAGCCTCCCCAACTCGCTCGAGAACGTGCGCATCGAAGCGCCCCACAATGAGCTCGTTCGGCTCGCGTACGAATTGGGCGTTCCCGGCCTCGCACTTCTGCTCATCGCCGCCTGGCCCGGTGGGTCGCGTCTCGGCGCGACTCGTCGGCTCCTACTCGTCTCTCTGCTCGGGCTGCTCGTGTGCTCGCTGACGGCGAAAACCTTCCTCGAGCCACCAAGCGCAGCACTCGGTGCCGGAGTTCTCGGCCTTGCATCGCGGCGGCGGAACTCTCACGCATCATCTCGTCGGTGGCTGCTGGGCATCATCGGTGCTGCCGTGTTGGGGCTTGCGGTGGCGGGCGACGTGCCCGCCTGGTCTGCATCTCGGGACCTCGCCTCCGCCAAGCGCCTCGCAGCACAGGGGGACGTCCGATCCGCGCTCGAGGTCGCGATGCCGCGCATTGACGCCAACCACGACTTCGGCGCCTGGCTGTGGGTCATCGACCTCATGCGCGCAGCGGGAGATCGACCGCGCTGCCGCCAGACCTGTGCGGACGCGATGGTCGTCTACCCCGAGCACCCCACTCTCATTTCTCGCCTGGAGAAATGCCGGTAGCGCTGCCCGGCCGGAATCGCTCTCGGTCAGTGGTTGGCAGGCTGCTGAAAAATGGCCTCGGCGCGCAGACGACGCCGCCCGCGCCGCGCGCCGTCAATGAGAGCGATTGTTTTCTGACCGCCGACCCGGGCTCCCGACCGCCTCAGGCGGGAATTAGGCGGGCCATTCGCGTCAGGTTGTACGCATCTGCGCCGACCGCCCCACTTCGCTCGCCCATTGAATGAAGCGCGACGGTGTCCACTCAGCGTGCGCGCGGTGCGCGCTGGGCATGTGCGACGTCTCGGTCGAGTGCCCGGGCTTCAGGCTCCGCGCGTGCGACGCGACGCGCACGCCGCGCTGGAAGAGTTCGACGGTGGTTGCAGTCGCTTGCGCCGTCAGCACCTCGCCCCGAAGCGCGTAGGACACCGAGTACAGGTGGCCGAAGACGTCGACGTGGTAGTCGATGTTCGGCTTCACCTCTTCCTTCCAGTACGCGACCTCGTACCGCGACGCGACGTCGGCAGCGGCTTGATGACTGGTGCATCGAGTTCGGTGAAGAGCTGGGCGCGTGAGCGCTTCAGGTGCTTCGTGACGCGAGCACTCAGCGCGTCGAGCAGCTCGTCGATTGCCCGGTTGAGGGCGCCCAGTGAGTGGAAGAGGCGGCTGCTCAGGCGCGCCAAAATCCACCGCTGCACCACCTGCACGGACACTTCGACCTTCGCCTTGTCTTTCGTTCGGTAGGGCCGCGCCGGCAGCATCACCGTGCCGTAGTGCCACGCCATCTCGTCGTACGTGAGGTTGAGTTCGGCCTCGTACCGGTCGGCCTTCGTCACGCCCGACTTCAGGTTGTCGATGACGAACGCCGCTGGCACCCCACCCAGAAACTCCAGCGCCCGCGTCGTGCCAGCGACGAAGTCTGCCAGCTGCTGCGTCCACGTCGCCTCGGCGTAGACGTAGCTCGACGCGCCCATCACCGCGACGAAGAGCTCGACCTCGGTCACTTCGCCCGTCAGCGGGTCCACGACCGACGGCCGGCGCCCCGAGTAGTCGATGAAGAGCTTCTCGCCGGCTCGGTGCACCTGCCGCATCGACAGCCGCTGCTTCGCCAGCCACAGCTTGTAGTGCTGGCAGAAGCGCGAGTACCGAAGCCCGTTCGGCTGCTGCTCGAGGTACTCCAGGTGCAAGACTTCGAGCGTCACCGCCGGCTTCTTCAGCTCTCGGTGCAGCCACAGCATGTCGGGCAGCGGGCGGGTCGCGGTGCTGGGCAGGCGCGGCCCGAAAATTCGCCGCTCGAGCTCGTCCTCGGGCAGGTCCTTCACGTCCTCCCACTTCAGGGTCATCCTGTTCCAGCGGGCCATCAGCATGCCCACCACGCCGTTGCTAATGCCCAACGCCTTCGCCACTGCGCGGTGGGTCCGCTTCAGCTCCAACTTCTGCCTGAGAATCTCTCGTACGTGTCGCATGGCAGTCTCTCGGTCGCCCAGCCTTCACGAAGCTCTGCGTTGCTTGATCACGATGCGTCGGAACGCGTGATCACGTCGTCGGAACGGGTGATCACGATGGATCGGAACAGGCGATCACGTCGTCGGAACGCGTGATCACGATGGATCGGAACGAGCGATCACGATCGGCCGAAATGCGCACCGCAGCCAGCTCGTCCTCGAAGGCGGCGATGCGCGTCTGCGCCAGCGTCAACTCCTTCGATGGCTCGCTCGCGGGCACGGCATTCATGTAGCCATTCTCAGCGCGCCCGCAACCCGTCAGTGCACTCGTCGCGTCGCCTTTCTCGGCGCCTCGAGCGTCGCCGTCGCGGCCGCGCTCAAGTCCGTCATCCACAGCTGCCGCGAGCAGGCCATGTCTAGAATTCCTTGTCCGTCACGATTCAGGCCCACGTCGCGGACGCTCAGACGTCCAAACACGGCAAGCCGAGACATTTGGATCAGTGTAAATTTTATTTGACAGCGACGATTCGCCCAAAGCGGATATTGACCCCTTGTCCAACACTCGACTAGAAAGCCGTAAGGTGGAGTGGAGGGCGGGGGATTTCCCATCGGTACGCATCTCAAACCTGAGGGGAGATTCTGCCTTACGAGACCAACTAGTTCACTAGCGGTACCCGCGGCTTGAGACGGGTGCCGACCCGGCATCAAACTACCCCTCAGGCTTCCAAATTAAAGATACAACAAAAGTTCATCAGCAATAAGGAGGTTCACTCAGTGAGAATTTTCCTACTCGGCGCCGTTCTTTGGTGTCAAGTTGCTTTGGCTCAAGGATCTCCAAACACTCATGCACTTGAGTCCGAGGCGTTCTTCGTCAACGGAGCGTCGATGGTATCTGAGTTTGGAGTAGATCCAACTCGCGTCATTCAAAATGCCGCAGCTAGCAGGGTGTTGAAAAAACTGGTCTGAGGATGAGTCTGCCTGCTTCGCGCCACGGGACGAGCAGCGGCGGCGACCAGCTCTCGCTGGTCTGCTCAGGCGGCCCGCAGCAGCGTCGCCATGCGCCGCAGATTGAACGCG
>CAIWFK010000447.1 GCA_903911905.1 uncultured Myxococcales bacterium | reverse complement strand
CGGCCGAGAGTGCGCCGCCCGCGGGCACCGTCACGCCCCCGGGGCCGCCGCTGCTCGAGGAACCGGAGGGCAAGAAGCTCTCGGCCCGCGAGATGGAAATTCTGCAGCTCATCGCCAAGGGCGTGTCGAACAACGAGGCGGCGCAGGTGCTCAGCCTGTCCAAGGCCACCATTCGCACCCACCTCGAGCACATCTACCGCAAGCTCGAGGTCACCAACCGCGTCGAGGCCGTCACCGAGGGCCTGCGCAAGGGCATCATTCAGATGTGAGGCACGGCGTCAGAAGCCGGCCGTCACGCCCCACACGATCTGCGTGTAGTTCTCTTCACCGACGCCACCGCACTGGGTGTCGTTGCACACGGTCCACTTCTGGCCCTGGCCGTAGAAGTGGTCGACGAAGCCCATGTAGCGGGCATGCACGATCCACCCCAGCGGGCCCCAGATCTGCCCCGAAAAGCCGCCCTCGAGACCGAAGCCGGTCGAGCTGGCGCCGCCGGTGGGGTCCATCAGGTTGCCGTAGCCGATGATCTGCTCGTTGGCCGGGTGGGGCGCGATGTAGAGCGAGCCCGACAGGTCGACCCGGAAGAACGTGGCGATGGGCAGCGACACGTCGGCCGCCACGAAGAGGAAGCCGGGGCCGGGGCCCGCGCGCTGGCTCGAGGGAATCGAGGTGGGAATGTCGGCGTCGATGGTGAAGGCGCGGCCCTGGAACCCGACCCGCAGACCCGCGTAGCCGGCAGCCTGCACCTTCTTGTCGTTCTCGAGGCCCATGAAGAAGTGGGGGCGCCAGGCGATGGCGAAGTTCCACCCCACGTCGCTCGACGAGACCACGGTCGGCGTACCGGTGCCCTGCGCGGTGCCGTCGACCACGGTGATGCGCGAGCGGCCGAAGCCGAAGTTGCCCACCACGCCCAGGCCGTTGATGAAGCGGTGGAAGGGCTCGCTGGTGAAGCGCGCCAGGGGGAAGAGCTCGAGGTCGGCGGCGAAGCCCAGGTAGGGCACCGAGGCGGTGAAGTCGATCACGATGCCCTGGGGGCGGGGCATGGTCGCGTCGAAGTCCTTGCAGGCGGTGACGCCGGGGCGAAGACACTGCGAACGCCAGGTGGTGCTGCCCATGATTCGGCCCGAGAACAGCGCAGGCCCGGGCACGGTCACCTTCTTCGGGCCCATGGTGTCGAGGTCGGTGTCGCGGTTGGGGTCTTCGGGCGAACGGTTGGCGTTGGGGTTGTTGGCCGCCGACTCGGTGAGGTCGAGGCCGCCCTCGGTGTCCGAGCCGTCGCCTTCGCCGCTGCCCTCGCCGCCGGCGTTGGGGTCGGCCTTGGCCGCGCCCTGCCCGGCCGCAGCGGCGATGGCGCGCGCCAGCTTGCCGGCGAACTCGTCGCTGAGCAGCCCGCGCGAGACCTTCAGGTCCTTGGTCCACAACTGCTGGCCGGTGCGGTCCCAGATCATCACGTGGTAGGTGCCGCCCGAGACCTCACCCGACACCGCGGCGTCGAAGCGCAACGCACGCGCGGTGCGCGCCACGCCGGCAGCCGTGAAGGCCGAAGCGCCGCGCAGCTTCTTCCGGGCGGCCGCGTCCTTGTACGACTGCAGCGAGAGCACCTCGACGACGCCCGCCTTCTTCACCGACGCTTCGATCTGCGCGCGCAGCTTGTGCGAGGTGTCGCCGTCGATCTCGAGCACCACCACCCGCTGCGCGAGCGCCGGGCCAGCGAGGACACACCCGACGAGCGCAAGGACGCGGAAGACGGAACGCATGGACCGTCGTCATGCCGCTACCTGCCCCATGGGGTCAATGGCGATGCACTCTCAAGGGTTGAGAAAAACGCCCGACCTTCAGGCCCGCAGCACCGGCCAGCCACGGACCTGGGCCTGACGCACCAGCCCGTTGTCGGGCCCGTCGAGGGGCGCCACCACCAGCGCGGCGTCGGCCCAGGCCAGCATGTCGAGGTCGAGCTCGCCGTTGCCCACCGCCAGCGCTGGCCGAACCGGCCCCAGTCGCCGCTGCAGCCAGGTCACCTTGCCCGGCCCGCACGTCACGGGCCGTTCGACCTCGCCGGTCAGCCGACCACCGTCGATGGCGCCGACCACGCCGATCACCCGCTCGGGCGGAATGCCCAGGGCCCTGGCGCCGGGCAGCACCGCCTGCACGGGCGACGCGCTGCACACCCACGGCTGGTACCCCGCCACGACCAGCCGCTGGAGCAACGCGCGCATGGGGCGGAAGACCCGACCGGCGAAGCGGCGCGAGAAGAAGTCGTCGGCCACCGCCTGCAGCCGCGCCACCTCGAGCCCGGCCATGACCTCGACCGAGAAGGCGTAGGCCCGCTCGTGGCTGGCAGCCAGCAGCGTCTCGTAGCGGCTCCACGCATCGGCGGGCACCAGCCGCTCGTGGGTCAGGTAGCGGAGCAGATCTTCGCCCACGTCACCGCGCCAGAGCGTACCGTCGGCGTCGAAGACCACCGGGCGACCGTCGGGGCGGGCCAGCAACCGCGTGAGGAGTTCGTCGACGTTGGCCAGCATGCCGGGTTGTGTTGTAGCACTGCGCCATGCGCGCTCCCTTCGTCGCCGTGGCCCTGCTGCTCGTCTGCTGCACCGACGCCCAGCCCTGCTCGAGCTGCCCGCAGATTCAGGGCACCTACGGCTTGACGTGGTCCAGCGGCACGACGTGCGCGGCGATGGGCCCCCAGCCCACCCTGCTCACCCTGACCCAGGTCGGCTCGGCGCTCAGCGCGAACGTCGGCAGCACCACGCTGCAGGGCACGTTGTTCGACACCTTCGACTTCACGCTCGACGGCCTGTCGGGCGACACGCGCTACTCGCTGCAGGCGGTGGCGGTGACCAACCAGGAAGTGGGGCCCTTGCCCGATGGTGGAGTCGCCGACGGCGGCTCGATCAACACCATCGCGGTGCACGTCATCGGGTCGCTGCGCACCATCGTCCAGGACGGCGGCTGCAACCCGACCGACAAGTTCACGGGCGACCGCATCGCGCCGTGAACCTGTCGTCATTTGCGTGGGTGAGGCGGTTACTTCTTCTTCTTGCCGGTGGTCGCAGCAGCCTTCGCAGCGGCCTTCTTGCGCTCACGGCGCTTCTTCCACTTCAGCTTGATCTTGCTGCGAACGCGGCGGTGCTTCGACTTGCTGTTGGCCATGGTGACTCCGTGGGAAAAGACTGAAGGATTCGGCGTGTAGCACCTTGGCGGTGCTTTTCAATCGTCGTCGTCGCCCGGCGCCCGGGTCGGGTACGGAATGCCCTCGGCGCCCCGGGTGGCGATGGGGGCGGCCGGGTCGTCACGCGTCAGGTCGGGCTCGACGTCCTTCTCGGCGGGCATGGCGGGCTGCGCGGGGTGCTTCTTGACGCTGGCGAAGATGGGCCGGGTCGCGTCGACGAAGCGGCGCACCTCGTCGAGCGGCAGCGCGGGCACCAGGTGACCGTGCACGCCGGCCATCGCGGTCGACATGCACATCGAATTGAGAATGGCCTCCTCGGTGGCCTCCATCACCGCCTCGTAGAGAGGGTCGAGGCGTTGATCGAGGAGGATCTTCATCTTGTAGACCATCTTCCGCGTTCGGCGCGGCACCACGTTGGCGGTCGAGAAACCGACCACGATCTCGCCCGAGCCGTGCGCCGCGTAGCTGCCCACCCGCCCGATGCCCAGCGAGACCCGCTTGCACAGCCGGTGGATTTGATGTGGCAACAGCGGCGCGTCGGTGGCCACCACCGCGATGATCGAGCCGTAGCTCTGAATGCGGCGCGGCATGTCGCGGAACTTTTCGGCCAGCACTTCGCCCACCGGCATGCCCGCCACCCGAAGGTTGTGCATCTTGCCGAAGTTGCTCATCACCAGCACGCCCAGCGTGTAGCCGCCGAAGACCTGCGGCAGCTTGCGGCTCGAGGTGCCGATGCCGGCCTTGAAGTCGCAGGTGATCATGCCGGTGCCGCCGCCCACGCTGCCCTCGGCCACCGGCCCGCTCTTCGCGTTGCCCAGCGCCTCGCGCACGTGCTCCTCGCGAACGTGCCGCCCCGAGATGTCGTTGAGGTAGCTGTCGTCGCATTCCCCCACCACGGGAATGATCACGTCGTGCTCGTTGCCGATGCCCGGGTACTGCTCGACCATCGAGCGCGCCACGGCGTCGCTCACCGCGCCCACCGACATGGTGTTGGTCAGCAGAATCGGCGTCTCGAGCAGGCCCCATTCCACCACCTGGGTCAGCCCCGAGACCTCGCCTGCGCCATTGAGCACGAAGGCCCCGCCCGCCAGGCGATCGTTGAAGATGTTGCCGTCGCTGGGAATGATGGCGGTGACGCCGGTGCGCACCGGGCCCTCGCCCACCACCAGCTTGCCGGGCTCGCCGCGAATGATGGTCGAGTGCCCCACCAGCACGCCCTCGACGTCGGTGATGGCGTTGTGGCGGCCTGGCTTGAAGCGGCCCAGCGGCAGGTCGAGCTCACGGGCGCGCACGCGGCGTTCGGTCATGCGCGGGAACGTACTCTCGAACGAAGCGTTCCACAGGGTGGAGAACGGCCCGGCACCATGAAAGGCTGCGCGGCCTCACGGTGGGAGGAGAACCTCAATGGCTGCCCAGAAGCGCTACTTCGAGTTCAGCGAAGGCACGTCGAACAAGTTCTGGGAGGTCTGGGTCGAAGGGAACCAGGTCTTCACCCGCTACGGGAAGATCGGCGCCTCGGGCCAGGTCACGCTCAAGGACGAGGGCAGCCCCGCTGGCGCGCAGAAGCTTCACGACAAGCTGGTGAAGGAAAAGCTGGGCAAGGGGTACGTCGAGAAGGGAGCGACTCCGACTTCGACGCCGGCTCCGGTCGCCGCGCCCGCACCTGCCCCCACAGCGGCATCACCGAAGGCGAGCGCCCCTCGTGCAGCGCCTCAGACGAGTTCGCCTGCAGCCCCCTCGTCGGGCACCCGCCGCTTCGAATTCACCGACGGCGGCTCGAGCAAGTTCTGGGAAATCACCGTCGACGGCAATGCCCACACCGTGCGCTACGGGAAGCTCGGCACGCCCGGGCAGGAAAAGAGCAAGTCGTTCGGCTCACCCGACGTGGCCCTGGCCGACGCCGAGAAGCTGGTGAAGGAAAAGACCGGCAAGGGCTACGCCGAGGTCGCGGTGGCCGGTGGTGGTGGGGGCCCCGAGGTGCCGCCGCTCGACCCGGGCGAGCTCGCCGCGCAACTGGCCGCCATCGACGCCAAGGCCGGAGCCGACGAGGCCTCGCTGGTGTTCGCCGACTGGCTCGAGAGCAAGGGGCACCCGTGGGGCAAGTTGATGGGGCAAGTTGATTTCCCTGCAGCACGCCATCGCCGCCGCGCCCAACGCGAAGAAGAAGGCCGAGCTGCAACGCGAAGAGACCTCGCTGCTGCAGTCCGCCGGGCGCGCCATTCTGGGAGACCTCGCGCGCGCTGGTCGCCCCACCCGCTTCGAGTGGAAGGCCGGCTTCATCGATCACGCCGTCATCGCCTCGCCCACCCACGCGCTGGTGCTGGCCGAACGGCTCGAGACGCTCTTCTCGCTGCCCGCCGGGCGCTCGCTGACCCGGCTGACCCTGCACGCCGAGCCGACCCGGTTGAACACCCACCAGGAAGGTGAGCAATCGGTCGACGACGTGGTCGACCCGTGGGTCCGCGTGGCGCCGGTGCTGGCCCAGGCGCCGGCCTCGCTGACCCACCTGGCGTTCGGCGAAGCGCCTCCCTCTGGCGCGGCGGCGTACGTGGCCCTGCCCGACCTGACGGCGGTCGCCAGGGCCCTGCCGCGACTGACCCACCTCGAGCTGCAGGGAGCGGGTGGCGGGGCCCAGCACGGGCTGCGCGAGGGGTTCGATTTTCCGCAGTTGCGCTCGCTCGAGGTGCGCCTCGCCTCGGCCAACCCGGCAGACCTCGCGGCAATCTCGTTGGGCAAGCTGCCGGCACTCGAAACGCTGACGGTGTCGACCGGTGGCAATGCGTACACCGACCTCGATTCGGCGGGCTACGACCCGTACGACAACGAAGACGGCGAGGCGCGCTACCCCGACACCTACCCGGCCAGCGACCTCGACAAGATGGAGCTCTACGACGTCTCGCCGGAAATCAGTTCGGCCCAGGTGGGTCAGTGGCTCGCCCAGGTGGCCTTTCCGTCGCTGCGCAGCCTCACCCTCGACACCCCGCTTCGAGCGGACCTGATCACCGCGTTGGCCGCCGCGCCGGTGCTTCGCTCGCTGACCACCCTGCGCCTGTCAGGGCGGTTGACGACCGACGCGCTCGAGGCCCTGTTCGCGCACAAGGCCCGCTTCGCCCACCTGCGTTCGCTCGCGCTGCGGCTCGACGACCTGCCCCGCGAGAGCGAGGCCGATCGACCGCGCATCATTCTGCTGCGCGAAGAGCCCGGCGCCGCGCGGCCCAACGGCACCCGTGACCGGCTCGAGCAGGCCTTCCCCATGCTGCAGGCGGGGCCGTCCGAGTCCGAGGACTTCGTCTTCCGCTTCGTGGCCACCATGGAATGAGCGCGCACTTCGCGCAGCGAAGACGGGTGGCTCGAGGCTAGTGTCTGCCCATGTCGTCGCAACGCAGCGGAGCCGTCGCCGGACTGGCCGGCGTGCTCTTGAACGTGGTCGCCGTCGCCGCCCTGGGGCCGGTGCCCCACACCTATTCTCCCGCCGACGTGGGGGCGTGGCTGGCCGAATCGAAGGCGGCCCCCACCAACACCATCGTCAGCGCGTGGGCCTTCACGGTGGGCCTGGTGCTGCTCGCCGCCTTCGGCGCGGTGCTGGCGCGCCGGCTGAACCGGGCCCTGGCCACCGTGGCCGCGGTGATCTTCGGTGCGGGGCTGCTGCTCGACGCTGCCGGCACCCTGCTGCCCATCGCCGCGCTGAAGGTAGACGACGGCGTGGGCCTCGCCCTCTTGTGGGCCACCCTGCTGCTCGACTCGGCCAACAACGGGCTGTTGGGGGTGGCGCTCATCTGCTTCAGCCTGGCGCTGCCCGCCGAATGGCCGAAGGCGCACCGGTGGTTGGGGCTGGCGGCCGGGGTCACCAGCCTGCCAGTGGGGCTGCAGTTCGCCTCGGCCGACTTCGCGCGGCTGCTGGCGATCGCCGGGCCGCTGTGGCTGACGTGGATCGTGTGGGCCAGCGTGCGGCTGTGGAGGAGCCCCGATGCCGCGTGAGTCGCTCGGCCGACGCTGGCGCCGGCGCGCGCTG
>CAIWFK010000446.1 GCA_903911905.1 uncultured Myxococcales bacterium | reverse complement strand
GCTCGACGAGCCGACCAACAACCTCGACCTGGACTCGATTCGGTGGCTCGAGACCTTCCTGCACGAATACGAGGGCGTGCTCATCACCATCTCGCACGACCGGCACTTCCTGAACTCGATCTGCACGCACATCGCCGACATCGACTACGAGACCATCATCACCTACCCCGGCGGGTACGACGACATGGTGCGCAACAAGTCGCAGGTGCGCAGCCGCATCGAGGGCGAGAACGCCGAGAAGGAAAAGAAGATCGCGCAGCTCAACGACTTCGTCTCGCGCTTCTCGGCCGGTACGCGCGCCAGCCAGGTGCAGAGCCGCAAGAACCAGCTCGAGAAGCTGAAGACCGAAGACCTGAAGCGCTCGAACATCGCGCGGCCCTTCATCAAGTTCGAGCAGAAGGTGCCCAGCGGCCGGCAGACCCTCGAGATCAAGGGCCTGAAGAAGGCCTACGACGGCGACCTCGTCATTCCGTCGTTCGACGCGCTCATCACCCGCGGTGAGAAGATCTGCGTGGTGGGCAAGAACGGCGTCGGCAAGTCGACGCTGGTCAAGATGCTGGCCGGGGTCGAGACGCCCGACGAGGGCACCATCACCTGGGGCCACGCCGCCAGCGTCGGCTACATGCCGCAGGACCACCACGGCATCATCAAGAAGGGCACCACCGTCTACGGGTACCTGCGCGACCTCGACTCGAAGCTCTACAACGAGGAAATCTCGGGGCTGCTGGGCCGCATGCTCTTCTCGGGCGAAGAGCGCATGAAGCCCACCGACACGCTCTCGGGTGGAGAGACCGTGCGCACGCTCCTGTGCCAGTTGATGATGCGCAAGGACAACGTGCTCATTCTCGACGAGCCCACCAACCACCTGGACCTCGAGTCCATCGCGGCGCTGGGCGAGGGCTTGTCGAAGTACGAGGGCACGGTCATCGTCGTCACCCACGACCAGACGCTCATTTCCGAGGTCGCGACCCGCATCTGGGCCCCGCGCCACGGCAAGCCGGTGATCGACTTCGTGGGCAACTTCGACGACTTCCTGGTCAAGCACGGCGAAGTGCACTGACCTTCGAAATGCCTGAAGTTCTGGGGTTTTCGAGAGGCGAGGCAACTTGCCCCGGGGTGGTGTCGACAATCCTCGCACCTATGAAGATTTCGACCGCGATCTCTGGCTGCCGCGCCGCTCTGGCCAAGGCCGACACCAACGGCAACGGCACCGTCACCACCTCGGAAATCGCGCGCGCGAAGAAGGCCGGCGTCATCAGTGCGGCCGAAGCGAAGCTGCTGCAGCGCGTGGCGTCCGACATTCGCCAGGGCCAGACCGTGCCCAACTACCTGAGCGAGCTCGATCTCTACGAAGCGGCGGCCACCGCGGCCGACGGCGATCACGACGGCGTGCTCTCGAAGAAGGAAGCCGCCGTCGCGGCCAACACCTTCGAGACCGGCGGGCACACCGTGTGGAACGCCCGCTCGATGCTCAAGAAGATCGCCGCGTTCTAACGCCCCGCGATCGCTCCTTCGACCAGCGCCCACAGCTTCTCGACGTCGCCGGGTCGCGCGCGCGTTCCCGGCACCACGTGCGTCGGCGCTTCGCGGCGATCGAACCAGAACTTTCCCGAGGCCAGGGCCCCGGTCGCCGCCAGCCAGACGATGGTGTCGGCTCCCTGCTCGGGCGTGCGCAGTCGCGACTTCATCAGCGCCCAGAAGCGCGGCAGGCTCGAGCGTACCGACGGCGTGTCGGCCCACCCCGGGTGCATCGCCGAGAAGGTGAGGTTCGGGTGCTTCGCGGCCAGCAGCTCGGTGAGCAACACCTCGGCTCGCTTGGTCTGCGCGTAGGCCGCGACGCCGTCGAAGCTCGCCACCTGGCCTTGCAGTGCGCGCAGCGAGAGCCGCACCGGGTACATGCCGCCGCTCGAAACGGCGATGACCCTCGAACCCGCTCCCAGCGACGGCAGCAGCAACGTGGTCAGCAGGTGTGGGCCCAGCACGTTGGTCGCGAAGGTCAGCTCGTGGCCCTCGGCAGTGCGCTGCAGGGTGTCGGGCAGCACGCCCGCGTTGTTCACCAGCACGTCGATGGGGCCGGACCACGTCGCGGCGAAGCGGCGCACGTCGGCCAGCGACGACACGTCGAGCCGTTGCACCTCGACCTGGCCCTCGGCGGCGAGCTCGGCGCGCGCCTGCTCACCCCGGCGTTCGTCACGGCACAGCAACACCACTCTGGCCCCCAACCTCGCCAGGCCCCGCGCCGACCAGAAGCCCAGGCCCGAATTGGCCCCGGTCACCAACGCCGTCTGCCCGTCGAGTCGCGGCAGTGGGGTGAAGCGCCTCGCGTGCCGCTCGTACCCGCTGCGGTCGAACGAGAAGACCACCGAGCGGTCGAGAAGCAGGTCGAGCGTTTCCATGGTGGCAAGGGTTAACCCGCGCCTTGCGTTGGCGCGCGGGTGACAGATGAGTATGGTCCGCCGCCGACGGGGGCGTTGGCCGACGTTCCCGAAATGAAGACCCCGACAATGCCCAAGATTCAATGCTTCGCGCTGCTGGCGCTGGTGACCCTCGCGGGGTGCTTCCACCCGACCCGCGAGCCCGATTGTCTGCTCGACGGCACCTGCGAGTGCAAGGCGAAGGGCGACTGCAGCGCCGAGAAGGACTGCGTCGACGGCAAGTGCGTGGTGATCGCCGACGCCGGCATCGGCGAGCTCGGCTGGCCCTGCACCGACGACGCCAGCTGCCTCTCGAAGACCTGTCTGCCGAAGGGCCCGGGCAACGGCAACGTGTGCACCGTGGCCTGTGACGTCGACGCTGGTTACACGTGCCCGCACGGTTGGGAGTGCAAGTCGGGGCGCGGCGGGTTCTTCTGCAACCCGCCCATCGAGACCGGCTGCCAGGCGTGCACCACCGATTCCGACTGCAATTCGCTGGGAGATCGCTGCCTCACCATCGGCGGCGGTTCGTTCTGCGCGAAGGACTGCTCGGTCACCGGCGCCTGCCCGGCCTCGTTCAGTTGCCGCTCGTTGATGACCGACGCCGGCGTCGCGCGCCAGTGCATTCCCGACCAGAACTCCTGCGAGTGCAGCGTGGTCACCGCGGGCCTCAAGCGCAGTTGCAAGAAGAGCGCGCCGCTGGGCACCTGCTTCGGCTTCGAGACCTGCTCGGCCAGCGGCACCTGGAGCGGGTGTGACGCGCGCGACGCCAGCGTCGAGGTCTGCGACGGCGTCGACAACGACTGCAACGGCCTGACCGACGGGCAGGACCCGGGGCTGGTGACCTCGGGCGTGCCGAACTACCCCGACTGCCGCAAGGGGCTGACCTGCACCGGCAAGTGGTACTGCGGCCCGCTGGCCGACGGCGGCGCGAGCTTCCAGTGCTCGGCGCCCGACCCGAAGGAAGAGGTCTGCAACGGCGCCGACGACGACTGCAACGGCATCATCGACGACGGCCTGCTCGATTCGAACGGCAACTACGTGAGCGCGCGCGCGTGCGGCAGCTGCGCCACCGACTGCTACCAGACCATTCAACACCTCGAGAACGACGCGGGCGTGGTCACCACGGGCGCTGCGACCTGCGAGGTTCGCAACGGCAAGCGCACCTGCGTCCCCCAGCGCTGCGCGAAGGGCTTCTTCCCGTCACCCTCGTCGGCTGGCGGGGCCGACATCTGCCAGCAGGCGATCAGCTCGCAGTGCCGCCCCTGCACCATCACCGACGATTGCCAGGTGCCGGGCGACCAGTGCGTCACCGTGGGCACCGACCCGGGCAAGTTCTGCGCGCAGTCGTGCGACCCGTCGAGCCCCTACGCCGGCTGCACCGGCAAGGTCGGCGCACAGGACTGCTGCCCCACCGATTCGACCTGCGAGTCGGTCAACGGCGCCAAGCTGTGCGTGCCGCGCGGCGATTCGTGCCAGTGCAATTCGAGCCGCACGGGCTTCAGCCGCAGCTGCTTCGTCAAGACGGCCTCGAGCACCTGCGTCGGGCAGCAGGCCTGCGACGCCATGGGCAGCTTCGGGGTCTGCGACACCTCGAAGACCACGGTCGAATTCTGCAACGGCATCGACGACGACTGCGACGGGGTGGTCGACAACGGCTTCATCAACACCCGGGGCAGCGGCACCTACGATACCGACGAGGACTGCGGGGCCTGCCAGAACAACTGCAAGGCGAAGTGGAGCCCCACCATTCAGCACGCGGTCGGCGGGTGCCGGCTGGGCGTGGGCCGGGTGCCCGGCTGCTCCATCGTCTCGTGCACCACCCAGTCGGTCGGCGGCGGAGGCCAGTGCCGCGTGGCCAGCGACTGCTCGGGCGGCCGCACCTGCGACGCCACGTACCACCAGTGCGTGAAGACCTGCAGCACGGTCGCCGACTGCGGCGCGGGCGAGCAGTGCGCGAGCGGGTTCTGCACCAGGGCCTGCATGGCCGACACCGACTGCCAGGCGGCGTACGGCTCGCCGTCCAGTTGCACCGGCGGGGTGTGTGGCGTCTCGTACCAGTTCGTCAACGCCGACAACGAGCAGACCAATGGGTGCGAGTGCGCCGCGTCGTCGACCACCGACGCGCCCGACCTCTCGAGCACGTACCCCACGCCTGGCTTGCCGGTCATCGACGCCAACTGCGACGGGGTCGACGGCACCGCGTCGAGCTCGATCTTCGTCTGGGCGCTCTCGCCCTCGAGCCAGGGCACGCGCACCAACCCCTACCGCACCATCGCCGAGGCCCTCGCCGCGTTCCGGCCGGGCGTCAATTCCGCCATCCTCGTGGCGCAGGGCACGTACGTCGAGCAGGTGGTGCTGCGTGACGGCGTGTCGCTGTACGGCGGGTACTCGAGCACCTTCCTGCAGCGCGACGTGGTGCTCTTCCCCACGCTCATCGAGGCGGCCGAGCCCACGGGCAGCGCACCTCGCGGCACGGTCAACGCCGAGAACCTCGCCAGTCGCACCGTGTTCGCGGGCTTCACCGTGCGCGGGTACGACGTGATTTCGGCGGCGGCGGCGGGCTCGACCGCGCGCAACAGCTACGGGGTGTACGTGAAGAACTCGGCTGGGCTGGTGGTGCAGAACAACCACCTGGTCGGCGGCCGTGGCGGTGATGCGAGCCCGGCGTCGCCGGGTGGCGCCGGTGCCAACGGGGGCTCGGGCGCCGACGGCGTGCCCACCAAAGAATGCGCGACGCCGAACTGCGCGGGCGAAATGCAGGCGGGCGGCCTGCCCGGGACCAACGCGGCGTGCGCCAACGGGTCGTCTGGCAACCAGGGGGCGGGCTCGAACCCCACCGCGAACCCGCAGGCGTATGGCAATGCCTTCAACGGCAACGGCGTGGGTGGCTCGAACGCGACCTACCAGCACTCCGACCCCTCGCAGTCGGCGTTCTGCAAGTACGACTGCACCGTGCCGGCGACCGGCATGGCCGGCGGCGCGGCGCTCAACGGCGGCGACGGTGCAGCGACCTCGCCGGGCGCTCCCTGCAGCACCGCGCTGGGGGCCGTGGCCGGCGACGACTGGAGCGTGTCGGTGGCGGGCACCGGGACCGTCGGCTCGCCCGGCAAGGGTGGCGGCGGCGGCGGCGCGGGCGGCTGCGTGAACAACCAGAACCCGGCCAGCTGCACCATCGGCCACCGCGTCGGCGACCTCGGCGCGACCGGTGGTGGCGGCGGCGCGGGCGGCTGCGGCGGTGGCGCGGGGCTGGGGGCGGCCGGCGGTGGCGCGTCGTTCGCGCTCTTCGTCGTCGGAGCGCTGCCGTCGGTCGACGGCAACCTCATCGACCTCGGGTTCGGCGGCAACGGTGGCGCTGGCGGCGCAGGTGGGTACGGCGGCCTGGGCGGGCAGGGCGGCCGCGGTGGCGCGCAGACCACGCTGGCCTGGTGCGCCGGCATCGGCGGCCCCGGTGGGCGCGGCGGCAACGGCGGCGCGGGC
>CAIWFK010000445.1 GCA_903911905.1 uncultured Myxococcales bacterium | reverse complement strand
CGGCCGCGGTCGGCGAGGCCTTCGACGCGCAGCAGTCGGCGCTCGAAGAGCTCAAGAAGTCGGTGCGCGAGGGCATGGGCAAGGTGCACGAGGCCCTGACCCCCGAGCAGCGCGTGGTGCTCGGTGACCTCATCGAGTTCGGCCCGCGCGGCATGCACGGCGGCTGCGGTCACGCCCGCTTCGGCGGTCACCACCACGGCGGCGGCTGGCGCCAGGCGCAGGGCCCGTCGACCGTGAACCTCTGAACCACCCCTCACCCTCATTCCCCAGGAAAACCACACCATGTTCCCTCGTCGCCCTCTCGTCGTCCTCTTGTCTCTCGGCGTCATCTTCGGCTTCGGCAGCGCGTTCGCCTCGGCCCATCACCGCATGCACGGCGGCGGCTGCCACGACCGCTGGTCGGGCGAGCGCTTCGGCGAACGCGGCCCGTGGGAGGAGCGCTACGAGCCGCGCTTCGCTCCGCCGGCCCCGGCTCCGGTCGCCGCGCCCCAGCCGCAGACCGTCATCGTGCAGCCGCCCGCGCCTGCCGCAGCGGCACCGGCTCCCGCTCCGCAAATCTTCGTGATCATGCCGGGCGCCGCCGCCCCGGTGCCCGCGCAGGTGGTCCAGGCCCCCGCGCCCGTTCCCGCCCCCGCGCACGCGCCGTGACTGGCAAGTCCCACCCACTCGCGTAACCTCACCTCGTTGAACCGAACGCTCCGTGCTGCGACCGTCTACCGACGGCGCACGCACGCAGCGCCCTTTCTGGAGACCGCACCCCATGGCTTCCCGCGTGCTGCTGATCGACGACGACGAGCGACTGCCGGAGTTGCTCCGCTCGTACCTCGAGCAGAACGGCGTCACCCTCGCGCACGCCCCCGACGGGCTGCGCGGGCTGGCCATGCTGGACCAGGGCGCGTGGGACGCGGTGCTGCTCGACGTGATGATGCCGGGCATCGACGGGCTCGAGGTCTGCAAGCGCATTCGCGCCCGCAGCACCGTGCCGGTCATCATGCTCACCGCGCGAGGTGACGAGACCGACCGCGTGGTGGGGCTCGAGCTGGGCGCCGACGACTACGTGGCCAAGCCCTTCAGCCCCCGCGAGCTGCTGGCCCGCCTGCGCGCCGTGCTGCGCCGCTCGCGCCCCGAGGTGATGAGCGAGACCATTCAGGTCGGCGAGGTGGTGGTCGACGTGCCGGCCCGCACCGCGACCCGACAGGGCAGCGCGCTCGACCTGACCGGCATCGAGTTCGACATTCTGGTCGCGTTGATGCGCCGCGCAGGCCGGGTGGTGCCCCGCGATGCGCTCTTGAGCGAAGCGGGTCGTGGCGACGTCATCGTGGGCGAGCGCACGGTCGACGTGCACATCAGTCACCTGCGCGCCAAGCTGGGTGACGACCCGCCAAAGTTGATCAAGACCGTGCGTGGCGTCGGCTACGTACTGACCAAGGACTAGAGGCCCGCCGTGTTCGAGCACCACCACCGCCACCATCGTCGACGCGGCCCACCGTGGGCGCGACCCTTGACGCCCGTGGGGCGGTACGTGCGCAAGCGCCTTCGCCGGCGAATCTTCGCCTGGTTCTGTGGCGGGCTGCTCACCACCGGCCTGATGGTCGCCTCGCTGATGGTGATGGTCGGTCGCGTACAGGAACCACAGTGGATGAGGCAGTTCGAGGGCGGTCAGCGATGGCTGGGCGCCCAGTTCGCGCGTGATTGGGACGACCCGTCGGCTCGCGAGCGGTATGCGGTGCAGACGGCGCACGACCTCGACGCGTGGCTCGAGCTGCGCGACCTGACGGGCGCCACGGTGGTGAAGGTGGGTGGCGACTGCCGGCATCACGCCGTCGACTTCCCGGTGATGCGTGCCGGCGTGCGGCTGGGGGAAGGGCGCTTGTGCTTCGCCAACGTGCCCTCGGCGGGTCTGCACTGGGCGGTGATGGCGCTCTTCGCGTTCGGCGCGGTGTGGGTCGCCTCGGGCCGCGTCGCGCGTCGACTGGCGCGCCCGCTCGACGAGCTGACCGAGGTGGTGCGCAAGATCGGCCAGGGCGACCTCACCGCGCGCGCCCAGTTGGGCTGCCACGAGCCCGACGAGATTGGCCTGGTGTCGGAAGCGGTCAACGACATGGCCGCGCGAATCGAGAAGCAAATCGCCGACCAGCGAGAGCTGCTCGCCACCGTCAGCCACGAGATGCGCACGCCGCTGGCGCGCATTCGCATCATCTCGGAAATCGCCCGCGACACCACCGCCACCCCGAAGACCTTCGACGACCTCGACCGCGAAGTCATCGAGATGGACTCGCTGGTGGGCGACCTGCTCGCCAGCAGCCGGGTCGACTTCGGGCAGGTCTCGCGCCGCGCGTTGTCGCTGCGAGACGTGGCCACCGAGGCGGTCGAGCGGGCGGGGCTGGCACCCGAGAAGCTGCGCCTGAGCAGCGAGACCGATGGCATCACTGCCGACCCCACGCTGCTGGCGCGCGCGCTGGCGAACCTGTTCGACAACGCGAAGAAGCACGCTGGCGGGGCTGACGCGTTCGAGGTGGTGCGCGAGAACGGCCAGGTGCGCTTCGAGGTCAGCGACCGCGGGCCGGGCATCAAGGGCGACGTCGACGGCCTGTTCCGCAAGTTCACCCGCGGTGAGTCAGGCAATGAATCGGGCCTGGGGCTGGGGCTGGCGCTGGTCAAGCGCATCGCCGAGGCCCACCAGGGCCGGGTCTTCGCGCGCAACCGCGAGGGCGGTGGCTCGACCTTCGGCTTCGAGATCGCCGCGGCCTGATTACAGCTTCGCGAGCAGCGACTTCACTTCGATGAACGAGTGCGCGGCGAAGTGCGCCAGCGCGTCGGTCAGGTGGTTGCCGCCGCCGAAGGGCAGGGCCTGACGGGTCCAGTCGTCGAGGTTCCACTCGTCGCGCTGGCCGATGATCTTGCCGTGCTTCACCAGCAGCGTGGTGTCCGACGAGTTGTCGACGTGCTGCTGGCCCAGGTCGTAGTGCGCGTCCCAGTGCACCTTCACTTCATACGAGCCGTCGGGGCGGGCGGTCGGGGTGCCCACCACTTTGGGCTCGATGCGGAAGGTCGCCGGGTTGGCGGCGGGCAGAATGGTCTTCCACATGTCCATCACCTGGCTCTGGCCGTTGAGCGTGCCGAAGAGCGGGTCGTGGAAGGTGACGCCGGGGTCGTAGGCCTGCGCCATGCCGGCGGCGTCGCGCTTCGAGAAGGCCTCGTAGAACGCGGTCGCGACCTTCGCCGCCGAGGCGGCGGTGTCGGTCGACGGGCTCACCGCGCTCGCGCTCCAGCCTTTGCTCACGGTCGCGTGCTGGGTGGACGGGGTCGCGGCCCGCGGCGTCTGGGTGGCGAGCGGGCGCGGAGCGGGGGCGTTGGTGATCTTCGTCATCAGCGCACGCTGCTCGATTCACCCGGCGCTGTCGAGTCGTGCGCCGCAGGCTGTGAGCCGTTGCGCAGGCGGCAGGGTCGGGGTGTAGTCCCGTCGACATGACCTCTTCCATCGGTCGTACGCCGCCGCCCCCGCGCCCCGTCCCCGCCAGCTCGACCACCCCCGCTGGAGCGCCCACCACGTCGACCACCGCTCCGACCGCGCCTGCCGGCTGGTCGCCGAAGGCCGTCTCGGCCGTGACCACCGCCGTCACCTCCCAGGTCACCACCGCGCTCAAGAACGCCGGCCCGTCGGACTTCGACCTGGTGCCCGGTGCGTACCCTGATGCCGTTGGGGTG
>CAIWFK010000444.1 GCA_903911905.1 uncultured Myxococcales bacterium | reverse complement strand
TTTGGGCTGCGAGGTCGACATCAAGCGCGCCGCATAAGCCGGCGAGATCTGCCCGAAACGGGACGAGCTTCTTAGTAGGTCTGGTTGAGGAACCGCGCGAACCCGCGGAACGAATTGGGCCCCAGCGAGCCGTCGATGGGCCCCGAGTACCCGTGCTGCGCGGCCAGCCGCTGGAACGCCTCGTAGGTCTGGGTGGCCGGCAAGCCATTGGTCGGTCCGCCATACCCGTACGCCCCCAGCCCCCGCTGCACGCCGGCCCAGGTCGCTGCGCCCGCGTGCCCGTCGATGGGGCCGGTGTAGCCGTGGTCGGCCGCGTAGCGCTGCAGCAACAGCCCGAAGGCCACGTCGGGCACGCCGGTGGTCTCGGTGGGCGTACGGGGCAGGGTGCAGCCGTTGGGCACGTTCGCCGCGCCGCAGGTGCCCGAGCCCGACAGCCGCTGCCCGTGCCCGTTGTATTCCATCGACCAGCCCAGGTACTGCGCGCCCGAGGCTTCGCCGTAGGCGCCGATGCTGTTGACCCCGATGTACGGGTTCCAGCTCTCGGCCAGGTGCGCCGAGGCCATGAACACCACCGCGCCTCCGCCCATCAGGTCGACGCCCACGTGCCCGTAGAGGCCGATGTTCCAATAGTGGAATGCGCCCACGGGCGCCGTGGTCGGGTCGGTGCTGACGATGGAAGACGCGTGGTACGCGTCGATGGCGCTGGGCGCCGTCGCGCCGAAGCCGCCGAACTGCACCATCAACCCGGCGCACCAACCGTCCTACGAGGTCGACGCGCTGTGCTTCGGGTGGCTCGCCGCGAAGGCCACCGCGCGGTCGTACACGTCGGTCGTGCAGCCGCTGGCGCTGGGCTGACACAGGGGCGCCTTCACCGTCACCGTCACCTCGTAGGTGGTGCTCGAGCGGTCTTCGGCGGTCACCGTGTAGGAAACGGGGTGCGTGAAGTCCTTCGCGGTGCGGTCGTCAGGGACCACGCGCACACCGGTGAAGGTCAGCGCCGGCACCAGCGCCGTCACCACGCTGCCTGCGGGCAGGGTCACCGCGACCGAGGTGCCCGTCAGCGTGCCTTCGACGTCGGCCGACAGCTCCGGGTTGTCCGCCGCGAGGAAGGCGAAGGCGATGAGGCTGCGCTCGTCTGAGCGGCTCTCGAGCTGGCGGCCATCTTCCCTCGCGCGCACCGCGGCGTTCGGGGGCGAGCCCGCGGACCCGGAGACCTCGATGGTGCCCAGGCCACAACCGGTGAACAGCAAGGCATCGAAGATTCGAGGGCGGGTGACGGTCATGGTGCGAGATTGTCGGCTTCGCGCTGCGAGAAAAGTGGTCGCCCAACGGCAAGCGCGTTGACGTTTCGGGGCCATTTCCACGCGAATTCGCCGCGCTTTCCCGGCATCTGCCATCATCGCGGCATGGACGACGCGAGCACCGCGACCCTCGGCACCCTGCGACGACGCCAGAGCGAACTGCAGGCCGACGTGCACCGGCTGGAAGCGCAGGTCGCCCACCTCGAAAAGCTGCTCGACGGCAAGGTCGAAGACGACGCGCTGGGCCGCAAGCTGGGCGAGGTGCAGGGTCGACTCGACACGACCCAGGCCGACCTGCTCGACGTCGAAGCCCAGCTCGAGACCGTCGAGGCCACCCGCGCCGAACGCGCCGAGTCCATCGTCGAGCTCGAGCAGGTGGTCGATTCGTTCGGGCCGGTGGTCGCGGGCGCGAAGGACCTCGAGCCCGTGCTCACCGCGATGAAGCTGTGCGTGGGCGCGCTGGCCCAGGCGCGCCGGCTCGAGCGCACGCACCAAGACCTGATCGAGCCGAAGGACATCGCCCGCTCGCTGACCCAGGCGCTGACCCTGCTGGCGACGACGCTCTCGAGCGCCGCCGGCCTCGAACGGCTCAAGCCGCGGTGATCAGGGGTCGGCCGTCACCACCGCCACGCCCGCGCCAATCTGGTCGGCGTGGGCCTGGTCGAGCAGCGCGTACGAGCCGGTCGAGCCCCGCAGCGTGGCGTTGAAGAAGCCCACCGCGAAGTGGTCGATCATCGGCTGCGCGACCGCCGCCGGAGGCGCCGTCGGGCCACACCCGTCGCTGAGGACGTCGGCGATGTCGATGCCCGGCACCGAGATGGCCACCTTGGTCGCCAACCCCGCCAGGTCGAAGCCGCACAGGTCCGAGAAGGTGAAATGCCCACCGGTCGAGATGTCGACCAGCCACCGGGGGTGCTGCAGCGCGCTCCAGGTGTCGGCGACGTGCGGGTTCCAGGGAAGCGTGTGGTCCTGGTGGGCGCCCTGCACCTCGACGGGAATGTGCAGCACCACCGGTTGCGGCAGGTCGGCCCAGATGGTCGTCGCGTCGTAGGGCGCCTGCGGCACGATGGCGGCGACCCGGTCGTCGAGCGCCGCCACCCGCAGCGAGGTCAGCGCGCCGAACGAATGCCCCGTCACCCCGATGCGCGAGGGGTCGATGACCTGCGCCAGCGGGTCGGTCGACTTGAGCCGCGAGAACCAGCTCATCAGGTACCGCACGTCGGCCGGCCGGGTCTCGATGCCCACCAGCACGTTCTGCAGCGTGCCCCGCACCACGTCGGCCAGCGTGCCGCCCTCGTGGTCGGTCGAGACCACGATGTAGCCGTGCGAGGCCAGCAGCACCGTGTAGTAGGTCGACTGCCAGCGCATCGCCGCCTGCCCGTGCGAGAAGACGATGAGCGGGAACGTGCCGTGCCCCGTCGCCACGTTCGCGTCGCGCACCGCCCTGGTGTTCAGCACCGGCACCGAGGCACCGGCCATCGCGACCTGCTCGGGCGTCAGGTATTCGCGGGGGTCGTAGGTGGCGGTGGGCTGGCCCGCCGAGTCCTGGGTGGCCGGGTACCAGACCTCGGTCAGCAGCCGGCGAGGGCTGCCGTCGGGCTTGGGGCGACCCGAATCGAAGATTTCGATGGTGCGCACGCCGACCTGAAACGGGCCCATCTTGCCGGGGTCGGGTACGGACGTGGCCGAGGCGGGTTCGAAGGGCAGGGGGTCGGTCGCCGCCGCCGGACCACAGGCGGTGAGCAGCAACGACGACGAGCAGAACAGCACCGACACGACCGGCAGCAGCGGCAGCTTCATGCTCGCCCCCGTACCATTTCCAGGCCGGCCCCAGCCATCGCCACCCGCGCATTCCGTCGCGATGGGTTGTTTTCGCGGCGTGGGGCGTTTCGGCCCGACGCCGCGAGGGAACGACGAGCCAGGTCAGGGCTGCGGCGTGACCTCGACCACGCTGGCGTCGAGCGGCCGCTGCATGCCCAGGCCCCGGGTCTCGACCTGATCGTCGCCCACGTACCGCGCCTTGAAGAAGTCGCGAATGGCCGACGCCCGGTCCGTGCTCAGTTGCTCGTTGGCCATGCGGCTCGACAGTTCGGTGACGTAGACGTCGACCTTCAGGCGCAGCGCCCGCTTCGCGCGCAGGGTCAGCGCCAACTGCCGCATCAGCTCTTCGCCGCCCGCCGTCAGAATCGCCTTGCCCTTGAGGAAGGTGATGCGCGTCTTCAGCTTGAGCACCGTGCCGTTGATGCTCACCAACCCTTCGCCCTGGTCGGGGCAGCCGTCGTCGTCCTTGAGGCCGTTGATGGTCTCCTTCTCGTTCGGGCACTTGTCGTCGGCGTCGGCCACCCCGTCATGGTCGGCGTCGGCGAAGGTGCCGGTGGGCATGGGCTCGGGCTCGCGCACGGTCGCCACCGGCTCGGCCGGCTTGAGCGCAGGCCCCGACTTGTCGTCGCCCATGGCGAACGACTCGGTGGTCTTCTTCGCCTTGGCCTGCTTCGCCGCTTCTGCCTCGGCTTCCGCCCGCTCGCGCGCGTATTCCTCTTCGCTGACCCGCCGCGTGCCCAGCTTGAAGGGCTTGGGCGTGAACGACACGCCGGCCACCGCCTCGAACCGCGGTGCCGCCCAGCCGCGGGTCAACCCGCCGCCCACCGCCACGTCGAGGGAAATGGTGTCCTCCAGCCAGAAGCGCAGACCACCCAGCGCGTCCATCGGCACGCTCGAGGCGTTGGTCGCGGTCAGGCCCAGGCCGCCGGTGCTGGTGGCGATGATCGACAGGCGGTTGCTGGGGTTGTTCCACACCGGCACTTCGGCCGCGAGGCCCCAGGCCAGTTCCTGGCCGACCGTCAGGTTGAGCAGGCGCTGGTTCGCGGTGCGCAGGTTGGCCCCCGCATTGACCAGCAGCTTGATGACGGTGAGGTTGAGCTCGAAGTCGACGCGCGGAGAGAAGACGAAGGCCCCGCCGCCCCGCAGCGTCTGGGTGTTGCCGGTGGGCGCCACTGCGGTCAGCGAGACCGCCAGTTGCACCGGG
>CAIWFK010000443.1 GCA_903911905.1 uncultured Myxococcales bacterium | reverse complement strand
TTTGGGCTGCGAGGTCGACATCAAGCGCGCCGCATAAGCCGGCGAGATCTGCCCGAAACGGGACGAGCTTCTTAGTAGTTGCGCAGGTCGTCGTCGTCGTCCTTCTTCGGGCGCGGCTTCTCGTCGGGCGCCTTCGCCGGGCGGGACTCGACCTTCGTCGGTTTCTGCGCGGGGCGGGGCTTGTCGTCGCGAAGGTCGTCTTCCTTCTCGCGCTTCGGCTCGAGCCGAATGACCTGCGGCTCGGCGCTGTCCTTCGCGGGCTCGGCGGGTTTCTTCGCCGGCGGTTCCTTCGGCTCGGGCTTGTCGTCGTCGCGAGGCGACCCGCCAGGTTTGTCGACCTTCTCGACCGGCTCGGGCTTGCGGAGCTTCTCGGGCCGGTCGGCGGGGTCGGGCTTCACGGCGTCGCGCCCCGAGCCCGAAGTCCGGGTGGGCAGCCCATGCTCGTCGACGTCGCGGCTCGACGGGCTGTGGTCGAGCGCGCCGTCTTCGAGGCCGTTCGACTTCGTTTCCATCACCAATTCGGTGCAGCGGGTGTCCTTCTCGTGGCACTGCTCCAGGCACTTCGCGAGCGCCTTCTTGGCCTTCACCTGCGTCGAGCCGCCGAACTCGACCACGCAATCGTCCTTGCAGACGTGGAAGTCCTCTTCGCAGTCGGGCTCGGCGCGCGCCGCCAGCGCCGACAGGGCCAGCAGCACCACGGGCAATCGCGCGTTCACGCGTTCGAGTCTAACGCAGTCGTCGGCTGGGGAAACCCGGGTGGGTACGAGCCTTGCTTTTCACCTGGCGCATGGACGTGATTTTTCGCCTGGCGTGTCTGGTGGTCCTCGTGGCCGTGGCGGCCGAGCCACGGCGGCCCCGGCGGGTGGTCGCCGTTGCGCCTCGCCACGTCGAGCTGCGTGAGGGCGACGTGGTACTCCAGACCTCGGGCTCGGCCCGCTCGGCGCTCATTCAACGCGCGTCGGGCTCGCCCTCTTCGCACGTGGGCCTGGTCGAGGTCGGCCCCGACGGCGTGTTCGTGGTCGAAGCGATTTCCCCGGTCTCGCGCACGCCCTTCGAGGCCTGGGCGGCGCGGGGGCGAGGGCACGTGGTGACGGTGCTGCGGCCGGTGACGCTCGACGCCGCCAGCCGCCACGCGGTCGTCGAGACGGCGAAGGCGTGGCTGGGTCGGCCGTACGACCCGCACTACCGGTGGGACGACGAGACGCTGTATTGCAGCGAGCTGGTGGTCAAAGCCTTCGCCCGCGGTGCCAGGCTCGAGGTGGGCCGGCAACAGCGGGTCAGGGACCTGAAGGTCACCGCCGAAGAACTGGCGTGGGCGAGGTCGCTCGGCGTCGACCCCGAGCAACGGCTGGTCACCCCGGGAAGCCTGGCCGACGACCCGCACTTCGAGGTGGTGGCCAGGGACGTGCGGTGGTGAGCGTCAGGGCGTCGCGTAGCGCACGGTCTGAATGCCCGCGTCGGTCACCGTCCACACTTCGTACGGGCCGCTGGGCGCACCGGCGTCGGGGTCGAACTGCAATTCGCCGCTCGAGCCATCGGCGTTGATGGGCGTGCCGGCCAGCATCGCGGCCGAGACGTCGTTCCACCGGGCCCCGAGCAACGGAATGGGCGTGCCGCTGGCCGACACGTTGAGCATGCCCTGCCGCATGGTCGGGCCGGAAATCGAGCCGCCCTGCTGGGCCCAGGCCGTGCTGGCCAGGGTCAGCCACATGGCGTCGTAGGTGTGCGCGGTGAACGAATAGGCGCCCGGGTCCACGCCGTAGCGGGCCGAGAACGAGTCGCGGAAGGTGCGGAACGCGGTGCCGACGCCCTGGGCTGGAGTGGTGCCAGTCAGGCCCTGCAACTGGCCGACGGTGTCGGGCGTGAGAATCGCCGGGTCCTTGGCGCTGTCGGTGAAGAACCAGTGGTGCCCGTTGGCGACCTGCAACACGGGGTACGCCTTGGCCGCAGTCAGCAGCAGCACCACGTCGGCTGGAAAGCCGATGACGATGGTGGCCGCCGGCGCGTTCATGGCCACGGTGCCCATGGCGGTGCCGGCTTGCGAGGCGGTGAGGGGCGTGGGGCTCACGTCGTAGGGCGTGGTCTTGACGACGAAGCCGGCCTGGGTGAGCTCGTCGTTGAGCGCCAACTGCAGCCCGTCGCCGTAGTCGGTGCTTTCGTTGACGATGGCCACGGTGAGCGGAGCACCTGCGTCGAAGGGACCCGCATCGACCCCGCCCGCGTCGACCGTGCCGGCATCGGTGCTGGTGGTGCCCAGCAGGGTCTGGGTCACCAATTGCCGCAGCACCTTCGCCTGCAGGGTGTCGGGAGGCGCCACGCGCCAGACGTTGCCGTCACGCGCGAAGGTGCCCACCAGCGAGGCCGCGGTGGCGTTGGCCGAAATGAGGAAGGTGCCGGCGGCGACCCGGTGGGGCTCGGCCGACGCCGCGCGCAGCGGGCCCGAGCGCGAGACCACGATGGCGGGCACCGACAGGTTCTGCACCAGCCACGAGGTCACCGCCTGAATGCTGGTGTCGTCGGCCGCCGAATCGCAGGCCACCAGCGCGTAGGGGCTGTTCTTGAGCCCGCCGAACTTGTTGGCTTCCGACAGGGCGAGCTTGAGCGCGTTGAGCCGGTAGGTCTCGCGGTCGATGGCGCCACCGTCGGGCGTGGTGAGGGTGGCGATGGCGGCCAGCACGATGCGGTCGGCCTTGTCGAACGAGCCCTCGGCGCGCTGACACCCGGCCGGCAGCGGCAGGCAGTACCCCTTCGAGCACATGCTCGAGGCGGCGCAGTCGGTGTCGACCGTGCATTCGGTGAAGCCGGTGGCGGTGGTGAAGCTGCAGGAAGCGGCGAGCGCGCCCAGCGCCAGCCCGGCGACGGCACCGATGACGAGCGGGGAGCGCATCAGAACGTCCCTCCGATGCCGGCGTAGGCACCGCCCTGGGTGGGCCCGAGCAGCAACGAGACCGGCTGGTCACCTTTGGGGAAGAGCACCACCGCCGTCACCGCCGCGGCCACGCCCACCAGCAGCGTGAGGTCACACGCCAGGGCCTGGCCTCGCGTCGCGCCTTCGAGCTGGGTCTTGCCCTCGAGCGTGGTGGCGACCCGGAAGGCGTTGCGCGAGCCGTTGGCCAGCAGCGCGAAGACCAGCGAGGTGCCCAGTGAGACCACGCCGACGCCACCGACGATGAGCGAGACCAGCTTGCGGGTGCCCAGGCTCGACTGCTGCGACTGCTGGGCGGCGCGCTCCTTCGCTTCGAAGGCCCGCTTCTGCTCGGCGGCGACGCGGGCTTCCTGCTCGGCGCGAGATTCGGCCTTCGCCTTGTCTTCCTCGAGCCGCTTCTTCTCGGCCTCGTTGACCTTCTTGTCGGCCTCGCCGCGCGCGACCAGGGTGCGCAACCGGTCCATCGCCAGGTTGGCCTTCTTCACCAGCTCGGGCGTGGTGGTGTCCGACGGCAACCCCACGTACTGGCGGTAGGTGTCGAGCGCCGACTCGAGCTCACCCGCCTGGTCCCACGCGCGGGCGATGTTGTAGAGGTAGAGCGGGTTGGGCTCGACGTCGTAGGCCTGCTTGAGCAGCGCGGCGGCTTCCCGGTACTTGTTTTCCTTGTAGAGCCGGTCGGCGTCCCTGGCGAGCGCCGTGGCCTTCGGGTTCGCGGCGAACGAAAGCAACGGCACCAGCAGCACCAGCAGCACGAGCGGTCGCATCACGGTGGGTCAATGTACACGCGCGCGGTGGCCTTGACGAACTGTTGGCGCACCCCGGGCCCGGGCAGGCAGTATGCGCGCATGCGATCGACCGTACTGGCGCTGGTGGCGCTGTCCCTCGTCTCGGCGTGCAAGCGCGGCAACAAGGACCGCCCGGGCGCCGACCAGCCGAAGGCCGGCCTGCTGGTGGGGCTGGTGACCGACGTCGGCGGCCGGGGCGACCAGTCGTTCAACGACAGCGCCCTGCGTGGGCTCGAGAGCTGGGCGGCCAGTTCGAAGTTCCAGTCGGGCAGCTACACCCGACTGACTGCCGCCGAGCGCAGCGCCACCATTCCCGCCGAGCTGGCGGCCCGCATCACCCCCATCGAGGTCAAGCCGTTGGTGGTGCAGTCGAAGGCCCAGGAAGACTACCAGCCCAACCTGCAGTTGCTGGTCGACCAGGGCGCGTCGCTGGCCATCGGCACCGGCTTCATGCTCGAGAACGCGGTCGAAGCGGTGGCGCGGGCCAACCCGGGCTCGAAGTTCCTGCTCATCGACAGCCCGGTGCTCGACACGAAGGGGCAGCCCATTTCGTTGCCCAACGTGCGCACCGTGGTCTTCAAGGAAGAAGAGGGCAGCTTCCTGGTCGGCGCGCTCGCGGGCCTGGTGGCGAAGGACAAGGTCGGCTTCGTGGGCGGCATGGAAATTCCGCTCATCAAGAAGTTCGAGGCGGGCTTCCGCGCGGGGGTGAAGACGACCAACCCGAAGGCGAGCGTGCTGGTGCAGTACACGGGCAGCTTCGACAACGTGCAGGCCGGCAAGCAGGTGACCGCCGACCTGCTCGACAAGGGCTGCGAGGTGATCTTCCACGCTGCCGGCAGCGACGGCAACGGCGTCATTCAGGCGGTGAAGGAAGCGCGTGCGGCCGGCAGGGGCGTCTTCGTCATCGGCGTCGATTCAGACCAGGCGCACCTGGCTCCCGACGCGGTGCTGACCTCGATGGTCAAGCGCGTCGACCTGGCGGTCTGGCAGGCCATCGCCGACCTCGCGGCGGGCACCTTCGGCAATGGCGACCTGCGCATGGGGCTCAAGGAAGGGGGCGTGGCGATGGCGCCGGTGACGCTCGACTTCCCCGACAAGGCGAAGGTGCTCGAGCAGGTCGACGCGCTGCGTTCGCGCATCGTGGCCGGGCAAATCACCGTGCCGGCCAACCAGGCCCAGCTCGATTCGTTTACGCCCAACTGACTCCTGTCGTGCACAGGTGATGGCTCCTGCCCGCTCCAGAACGATGGGGGCAGGGTCGGAACCGGTTGATCCCATTGATCAGCTCGACTGGCGTGAGTCCTGCTCTGCAAGGGCCCATGCGGTTTTCCAGCCTCGCGCTCGTGGTCATGTGTGGGTGTACGTCGAACCAGGCAGGCTCGAATGCCGTCGCGGCGTCGTGTCAGCCCAGGGCCGTTCGTCAGTGCGCGTCAATCGACGCCCAGGCCGTGGGCCAATTGCCGCTCGAACTGCACGTCGGCTCGCAGCAGGTCAGCGTCGCCGAGTGGACCATGGTCGACGAGCGCAGCCACCAGGTCGTCGGCTTCGCGGCCCACGTACCCGGAGAGGTCACGTACACCGTGCACGCTGGCGGAGAAGACTTCGTGGGGCGCGGCGCCCGCTGGCTGCACCCCGCTGGGCTGGTCGGCCGCAACCTGCACCCCATCGACGGCATCACCTTCTGCGCGACCGAACAGGTGGCGTGCGCGGCCAGCGTGGCCCCCGCCATCGCGCTGCGCTGAGCTTCGGGTACCGACGAGACCACTGCTCGACCACTGCTCACCGCGCGGGGTCTTCGAGCAGCCGCTCCATGCTGACGTGAACCTCGCTGCGAACCAACCGAATGATGCTCTCGACCTCGGTGTCGCTGACCCCCAGCCGGGCGGCCAGACGCTCCTCGGTATCGGCGGCCAGGTCGGCCTTGATGCGCTCGAGCCAGCGCGCGGCGGTCGCCCGGTGCACGTCGAAGAGCGCGCCAATCTTGTCGATGCTCAATTTCTCGAAGGTGTTCATTCGCAGCACCGTCCGGTCGCGCGGCGCGAGCGCGGCGAGGGCCTGGCGAAAGCAGACCGCGAAGTCGTCTCGGTAGGCGGTGCGAAACCGTTCCAGCTCGGGGTCGAGCCTGGGGCCCAGCTCGGCGAGCGCCACCTCATCGGCTGGCGCCTCGCGCTTCTGGCGCCCCATCAGCCGCAGCAGCTCGCGCACCACGCCGATGCGCACGAAGCCTCGCAGGTCACCGCGACCCGCGAACCTCGAGAGCGCAGGGCGTTCGCCCGCGAGCAGCGAGGCGCGCAGGTGCTGCGTCACCCCGTCGACCAGGTCGTCGGTGGCCCGAACCGTTCGCCCCGCGGCGCGCACCTCGTGCACCAGCAGCGCGTCGAAGCGGCTGAGCGCGACGGCGAGGCCGTCGAGGCACGCTCGAGCGAGGAACAGGTCGCACGCGTGAATCGCCCGCAGTTGGGCGAGCAGGTCCTCTTCCGCTGAAAGGTGATCGACGAGGGCGTCGAGCCAGCGCCCGGGCTGGAGGCCGAGATCACCATGCTGGGCCACGGCCTCGGCGTGGCGCTCGGAAAGCACGCGTTCGAGCACGTCGAAGGCGCCGGTGTACGGAAGGCCGCGGGCCCCGAGGCGGTCGACCAGGCGCGTGGTGAGCGAAGCCGATGACACCCACGGGAGCTTCGCATACCTTCGCCAGGTTGGCGGCGCGCGCTGCGACGAGACTCCCCGACTCCCGATGGAATGCCCCGACGACGAGACCCTGCAGGGACTGTTGGCCGGTCGCGTGCCGCAGCCTCGCGCCGACGCCCACTGGGCGCACATCGAGC
This sequence comes from uncultured Myxococcales bacterium, assembly GCA_903911905.1. Lineage (GTDB taxonomy): Bacteria > Myxococcota > Myxococcia > Myxococcales > Myxococcaceae > Xiheilimnobacterium > Xiheilimnobacterium phototrophicum. The sequence continues at coordinate 34,367 of CAIWFK010000443.1, read as the reverse complement.
AGTGCGCGGCCTGCCGGGCGCTCCTGAGCGCGCTGCCCGAGCGGCCGAAGTCGACGCAGGCCCCCTCGCCCGACCCCCAGCCGGGCGACTCCGTGTCCCAGACCCTGCGGTCGCCGGTTGGCCGGGCGCCCGTGGCGAGCGATGACGAAGGCCCGCTGCAGGGCGCCCTGGTCGGTCGGTACGTCATCGAATCGCTGATCGGCGCGGGGGGGTTTGGGCGGGTCTACGCCGCCGACGACCCGCAGCTCCGGCGCTCGGTGGCGGTGAAGATCATCCGCTCGGGGGCGGTGGCCGGACTGGCGGACTCGGGCGCGCGGCTCATTCGCGAGGCGAGGGCCATGGCCAGAATTGCGCACCCCAACGTCGTCGCGGTCTTCGATGCGGGCCCGTGGAACCAGGGCGTCTTCGTGGCCATGGAGCGGGTCGACGGCGCAGACCTCGCCGGGTGGCTGGCGCAGAAGCGACGAACGGTTTCCGAAGTGGTCGACGCGTTCTGCGCGGCCGGGCGCGGGCTCGCGGCCGCTCATGCCGCCGGGCTCATTCACCGCGACTTCAAGCCGGGCAACGTGCTGGTGGGGACCGACGGGCGGGTGCGGGTGACCGATTTTGGCATCGCTCGCGCCGCGCCGGCGCCGGTGGCCTCGAACGGGGGATCCACACTCGAACCGCTCGACGTCGACGCGCGCGGCGTGCTCATCGGCACCGTGCCGTACATGGCCCCGGAGCAACTGCTCGGCGAGCACCTCGACTTTCGCGCCGACCAGTTCGCGTTCTGCGCGTCGATGTACGAAGCCCTTCACGGCGTCAGGCCTTTCCCCGGGCAGGTGAAGCGCCGCCTCGACGCCCTGCGCGAAGGCCCGCCGCCGGCGCCGCCCGATTCCCAGGTGCCGGCCTCGTTGAGCGACATCGTGTCGCGGGGGCTGGCAGCGGACCCCGCCGAGCGCTGGCCCAGCATGGAGGCGCTGCTGGCCGCGCTCGAGCGGGACCGCTCGCGAGGGCTACGCGCCGTCGCGACGGTCGCGGCCGCGTCGTTGATGCTGGTGGTGGTCGCCCTGGGTGGCGACGCCGTGGTCCGCGCGCGCAGCGTCGCGGCGGCACGCGAGTCGTTCGCCGCCGCGAGCCAACGGGTCGAGCGCACGCTCGCGCTCCGGTACGAGGCCTTCGAGGCGTTGGCCGATCTCTCGACGTTGCTCCCGGTGGTGAGGCAGGTCGCCGCCGCGCGCGACGAGTCGGACTTCGGGCTGGGGACCGGGGTGCGCGACGCCGACCGTTTCGCCGCTCTGCACGCGAGCCTGAAGGACGCCGACTGGACCCCCTGGCGGGTCGCCGCCGAGCGCGCGAACGTGGCGGTCGCCGATTACAAGGGGCGGCTGTGCTATTCGACGGCGCGGCCTGACCGCTGGGGCAACGACCTGTTCGCCATTCCGGCCGTCGCGCGGGCCTTCGACCTGGGCGCCCCGGCCTCGAGCATCGCGATGCTCCCCAATCGACTGCTCGCTGGTACCGGGCTGTTGGCAGACGAGGGCCAGGCCCAGGTCGCGGTGCTCTTCGTCAGAGCCCTCGAGCTGGGAGGAGCGCGCCCCGCGGCGTTTCTCCAACTGATTGCAGGTGACCACCTCCTGGGGGAACTGGCGGTCGACCCGCAGACGCAGTTGGCGCTGGTGCTGCCCGACGGCACCGTCGAAGGGCCGCTTCCCAGGGAATTGATCGGCGCGGTGGGTGCCCACCCGCGCTCGCCGACCGAGCTGGTGGCAGCCGGGCGAACGTGGCTGGTCCAGAGTTCCACGGTGCCAGGGGCATCGGGAGCCGCCGAACCCATCGCCGTGCTGGTGTTGGCGCGGCCGGCCGACACCGGCCTCTCGGGCCTGTTTCCCCATGCGCGAGCAGCGCTGTCGGTGATCGCCGTCGCGGCGCTCGCCCTGCTGGCCGGGTCGCTGTGGCGCATGCGGGTGAATGCGCGCCGGCTCACCGCTCCTGCACTTCGAAACGCCGTGGGGGCGGCCTCGCGCGCATGACCATCGCCAAACCAGCGTCGTGCGCCGCCGCTCGACAGGAGAACCCCATGCCGTCGTTCGCCAGATTCGCGTGCTGTGCCGTGCTCGCCGTGAGCGCGAGCGCCCAGGCCGGGTACTCCCGGTTTGGCTGGCTCAACGACACCGACACCCTGCCCGAGCGGAGCGTCGAGCTCATCACCTGGCTGTGGGAGGAAAACGGGTCGCCAGGAAGCCCGGAGCAGACCAACCTCATGTGGGCGCCGGCGGTGGGCGTCACCGACCGACTCGAGTTGCTGATACCGGTGCAGCTCGAGTTCGATCAGCTCGATTCGGGGCTGGCGACGACGTTCGACCACTTCAGCCTCGAGGCGCGCTACCAACTGACCAACCCCGATCGCGTCGAGCGCGGGCCGTTCGGCGCCCAGGTGCGCGCCGCCGTCGGGAGGTTGGTCAATGCCCGCAGCCTGGTGCAGCTCGAAGCGGGGGCCGTCTTCAGCCTCGAGCTCGAACGGGTGCGCACCGTCGTCGACCTGCAGACGCGCTTCAAGGTCGGCGGCGCACCGTGGACCGTCGATCTGCTGCCAGGGGCCGGGGTGAGCGTACGAATCCTCGGGGACCTGAGGCTGGGCGCAGAGGTGACCTCGCAGCTCGACTTCACCCCTGGTCACTTCAGCCCCTGGGTCGCGGTGGGGCCCGACGTGTCCTGGCAATACGGCCGGTTCTGGGTCTCGGGCGGGTTCTTGTTCGGCGTCATCGGAATTCGAAATGCTCCACGCGTGAACTTCGGCGTCACGTTCTGATGAAGACCTCGAGGGCCATTCACTGCCTGGCGGCGTTGCTCGCCACCTCGAGCGCCGCGGCCGACCCCGGCACGGTCGAAGGCACGGTGCACGTCACCCGGCCCGACGCGTCGGTCAGCCCGCTGTCGGTGGTGGTGTACGTCGTGGGGTTCGCCGAGCCGCCGCCCGACGCCGAGGCACGCATCACCCAGCACGACCGGCACTTCGAGCCCGATCTGCTGGCCATCACCGTGGGCCAGACCGTGTCGTTCCCGAACGACGACGTGTTGACCCACAACGTGTTCTCGCTCTCGGCGGCCCGCGAGTTCGACCTGGGGCAGTACCCACGGGGGCGCACCAAGACCAAGAAGTTCCCCGCAGCGGGCGTCGTCGACGTCTATTGCAACATTCACCCCGAGATGGCGGCGACCGTGCTGGTGCTGCCCAACCGCCGCTTCGCCCGACCCGACGACACCGGGGCGTTTCGAATCACCGGCGTGCCGCCAGGCAAGTGGACCCTGTACGCGTACACCCGCGGGGCGACGACTCCGGTCAGCACGCCGATCGAGGTCGCCCCAGGCCAGGTCACCCAGGCCGAGCTCACCCTGGTCGAGGACCGGAAAGACCACTCGCACCTCAATAAATTCGGCGAGAAGTACCGGGAATCACGGACGTATCCCTGACGCTGTCGCATCGTCGACGACGTCGAATGCGACTTCTCGGGCGCGGCTGCTCTCACCGGTATGACGACGACGCCGCCCGCACGAACCTGTCTGCAGTCTGCCGCGCTCACCCTGGTCCTGCTCAGCGGGTGTCTGACCCCCGTCGTCGAAGGCCCGCCGTTCGACGCGGGAGCGACGACCGACGCGGGCATCATCACCGACGCGGGCGTCAGCGCCGACGCGGGAGTCAGCGCCGACGCGGGCTCGACGACCGACGCGGGCGCGCTCGACGCAGGAGACTTCGATGCCGGCCAACCGGCGGTAGACGGGGGCTGCTCGGTCGACGGCTGGTGTGGCGTCAGTGGCATTCCCTTGCGAGTGACGCACGTGAGCACCGTGGACGGCGTGGCGGTCTTCGTCACCGGCAACGACGGTCCGTCCGCGACGCCGAATGAGGTCGTGGGTCGCTACGCCAACGGCCAATGGAACGAGCTCGCCCGCTTCCCCTTCGACCCGAACGGCTCGGTCGAGCTGCGCTCACTGATGGCGACGAGCCCCAACGAGGCCGTCGTGCTCGGGTGGTTTGGCTTCTCGGGCAATCGGCTGTTTCGCGTCGCGGGTGACGTCAATGGAGCCCCGACGGCCACCACCTGGCTGCCCGACCCACCGGCCTTCCGGGCGCGCACCCTGGGTGGCTCGACGAACGACCTCTGGCTGGTCGGCGAGACTGGCGTCAACCACCAGGGAGGCGTCTTCATCGCCCACTTCGACGGCACCGCGTGGCGCTCGACCTGGAACCCGGTCACCACGTTCTTCGGCCTCACCGGTGGCCTCGAGGCCGTCTCCGGGCCGAGCACCGACCTGTGGGCGAGCGGCTACCACGACCTGATGCACTTCGACGGCAACACCTGGACGACCCGACCCATGCCCGCGGGCATCTACGGGCCCCACACGCTGGCCGCTGGAGGCACGCTCTGCCTGGTGGGTGAAGACACGTCCCGGTGGATGCCTCCGGCACCGGGGCCCTCCAAACTCCTGAGCACCCCCGACGGCCTGACGTGGACCGACTGGCCACTGCCCACCAATTCGACCCTCGTCGCGCTCGGGGCTTCGGGCGCCACCAATGTCTACGCCGCGGGGTGGGACGGCGCGATGGTGCACTTCGACGGCCAGAGCTGGGTCAGCCAGCAATCGGGTGTGATCGGCGTCATCGAAGAACTGCAGGTCTCGCCCTCGGTGGCGTGGGCGTTGGTGAGCGACGGTGGGTTGTTGCGCCGAGGCCCCTGAGCCCCCCCCACCACGCCCCGTACTGCCAGACGACCAACCATGCCGAATCGACCTCACTCGACCTCCTCGAGCACCCCATGAACCGCACCTCGACCCCGACCCTCGCCACCCTCATCGCCGTCACCGTGACCCTCACCGCGTCACTGGCCCAGGGCGGCGAGTTCCACTTCGACGAGGCGACCGGCACCTGCCGCTCGGACTCGGGAGCGCAGGGCGCCAACGCCGAACTCGGTGTCTGTGGGGACCTGCGCGGCCAGTCGTTGGCCGGCCGCTCGCTGAGCGACCTCGACCTGCGCGGGGCCCGCTTCGACGACGCGAACCTCGAGGGCGCGAGCTTGCTGCGTGCCGACCTGCGGGGCGCGTCGTTCTCGCGAGCCAACCTGTCCCACGCCGTGCTGACCGGCGCGAAGCTGACGGGCGCGAAGCTCGACCTGGCGCAGTTGATGGGTGCGCACCTCGAGTACTCGACCCTCACGTCGGCCGACCTTCGTGGCGCAGACCTTCGCTCGGCCTGTCTGTACCGGGCGAAGTTCGACGCCAGCGATCTGCGTGGTGCCCGCTTCTCGAGTTCGAAGGCGTTGCTGCAGGGTGCCCACTGGGCCAACGCCGTCGTCGACCAGGGCACCAGGATTCCGCTCTCGGCCGAAGAGCTGGCGCAGGTGCACGTGACGGTCGCACCGGTGGTCGCCATCTCGCCGGCGGGCGCGGCCACCAGGTCGTCGGCTCGCGGCCCTCCCCGGTGACGTCACGCCACCGTGCGCGCTGACTTCGTGGGACGCGGCGCTCGCTGGCGGCACCCCGCTGGGCTGGTCGGCGAGCGGTCAGGGCCGTTGGACCCGTCGCGCGGCTGGCGTGGCACCGAGACGGGCGGGTGGGTGCAGCGCGAGCGCGACATCACCCCGGTGAGGGCACTGACGTGCGCGCGGAGCGCATTCGCGGCCGCCGCCGCCTGTTGCACCATCGCCGCGTTGCGCTGGGTGACCTGGTCCATCTGGCTGACGGCGCTGTTGATTTCTTCGACCCCGCGGCTCTGGTCGCCCGTCACCCCTGCGATCTGGTCGCTCGCCTGGGCCGCGCGGCGAATGTCGGCGACGACGGCCCCGATGGCGTCCCCCGCGCGCACCGCAACCTGCTGCCCGGTGGTCGCCTGACTGACCGAGCCGTTGACCTGCGAGCGTATTTCCCTGGCAGCCTCTCCACTCTTGAGCGCCAGCGCTCGAACCTCGGCCGCCACCACGGCGAAGCCGCGCCCCTGGTCGCCTGCGCGCGCGGCCTCGACCGCGGCGTTGAGTGCCAGCAGGTTGGTCTGGAAGGCAATCTCGTCGACGATTCCCACCACTTCGACCACCCGCCTCGACGACACGGTGATGCGCCCCATCGACTCGACGAGCTCGAGCATCTGCGCCCGGCCCGCCGAGGCGCTGGCCTCGGCCTGTCGCGTGGCAGAAGCGACCGACTGGGCGCTGGTCGCGGTGCTGCCCACGGTCTGAGCGAACTGGGCCAGCGAGGCCGCCGTCTCTTCGAGGCTGGCGGCCTGGGTCTCGGTGCGCATCGACAGCTCGGTGTTCTCGGTCACGATGGCCTGGGTCGCCTGACTGATGGCCCCGGTGGTGCGTTGAATTTCAGCCACGGCTTCCCGGAGCGTGCGGGTCGTGACGTTGAGCATTGCCCCCAGTTCCTGCAGCTCGCGGGACTGGCTGATGGGTGCCTCGGGGCGGAGATCTCCGTCCGCCACGCGCGAGAGCACCCCGTGAAACGCGCGCAAGGGGTCGAGCACCCGGCGCCGCACGATCACCGCGACCGCCAGGGCCATCACGCCGAACGCCGCCAGGCTGGCCACCGCGACCGAGCTTCGCACTCGCCAGACGGGGGCCGACAAGTCGCGGCGAGGGTACGCGGCCACCACGGTGAATCCCCAGGGCTCGAAGGCCCGGCGCTCGACGACCCAGTCGGCGGTGGGGGTCCCCAGACTTTCCGTGATCGCTGCTTCGCTCACGCCATCGGTGTGGAAGCGCACCCGGTGGCGTGCGTCTTCGAGTGCGACGAAGCCGTGCTCCAGGATGTGGGCGCGGCCGATCATCGCCGCGACGCGATCGAGGCTCGTGAGCGGGTAGCCGACGTACGCCGCACCAACCGTCTCGCCAGTCGCGTCCTTCAGCGGTTGGTATGCGGTCAGGAACGGCAAGCCGAGAATGTCGACGAGCCCTTCGAAGCCCTCGCCGCGACGGAGCCTGGCGATGGCCTTGCCAGCCGGGTCCAGCGGGGTACCGATGGCCCGTGACCCATCGGGCCTCTTGACGTTGGTGCTGACCCGCACGAACTCGTCTCCCCGCTTGACGAAGAGCGTGGCGGTGCCCCCAGTTGGGAAGCGTGGGCGTCGACCAGCTCCGAGCTGTCGCCGACCGGTACGCCGCCGATCGACAGGGTCGGCACCGCTCCGGTTCGCGAAACGCCCCCTCGCCGGGTCAGCTCGGCCTGAAAGGTCGCCATCGAGCCACGGGTCAGCGAGGCCATGGTCTGGTTGGTCAGCTCGAGCGCCTGCTCGATCGAGTCGAGGCTCTGATCTGCGCTGGCACGGGCTTCGTGCTCGAGCCTGCGCTCGACGAAGGTCGAGAAAGCCAGCCCGCACAGCCCGGTGACCAGCAACAGGCACAGGCCCACCGGGGCGATGATGTCTCGTTGCAACGACCTCGACGTTCGACGCATGGCTTGGCGATCAGCAACCCACGTGCCGAAGCCGGGCGGTCGGCACCAACCCGGGGTCGAGTCGCCACCAGGGGGTCCACGTCAGCTCAGTGCGCGCACGTGAATCGACGGGGTGCGCCGCTCGGCCTTCGCCTCGATGACCTTGCCCAACCGCAGCAGCAGGTGTTCTTCGTAGGGCCGCCCCATCAACTGCACCGAAATGGGCAGGCCCTGCGAATCGAAGCCCGCAGGCAGCGCCAGCCCCGGAAACCCGGTCAGGTTGCCCACCCGAACGAAGCGCATGAGCGCATCGACCACCGGCAGGTTCGACTCACCATCGGGCAGCGCGCGCTCGGGAATCTCGGGAGCCGTCACCGCGGTGGTCGGCGTGACGATGACGTCGACGTTCTTCATCACCGCCAGCCACTCGCGCGTCATCTGGTGGCGATGCCGCATGGCGTGCACCAGGTCGGTCGAGCGGAAATGACGGCCGATGGCCAGGTTGGTGCGCGAGTCGAGCCCGAACTGGGTGGGGTCTTCGTCGGTGAAGCGCTTCATCGCCGACGCCATCTCGGAAAGGATGATGGCCGAATGGCTCCAGAGCACGAGGTTCAGGTCGGGCGGCGGAATTTCGACCACCTTCGCACCGCGCTCGACCAGGGCGGCCAGCGCAGCCCGGCACTTCGCCACCACCTCGGGTGAGGCGTCGTCGAACCACGCGGTGCACACGCCCAGGCGCACGCCTTCGAGTGACCCGTTCTCGTAGTCGGTCAGGTGCACCGGCGGCTGCCCCAGCGACATCGCGTCGTGGGCATCGGGCCCGGCCAGCACCGCGTAGGCGGCGGCCACGTCGTCGACCGTGAGCCCGATGGGGCCCACGTGGCCCACGTTCCAGCACAGGGGCGGTACGCCGCTCTCGGGAATGCGCCCGAAGGTGGCCTTGAGCCCGACCACACCGCACAGGCCCGCGGGAATGCGAATGGACCCACCGCCGTCGGCGCCCACCGACACCGGGCAGAGGCCGGCCGCGACCACCGCCGCCGAGCCGCTCGACGAGCCTCCGGTGATGCGCCCGCGGTTCCACGGGTTGCGACACGCGCCGTGGTGGGGGTTCAGGCCAATCGGGTTGATGCCGATTTCGTTCATGTTGGCCTTGCCCAGAATGATGGCGCCGGCCGCCTTCAGGCGCGCTGCCACGGCCGAGTCGACGGTGGCCAGGGTCTTGAGGAACTTCGTGCCCAGCGTGGTGGGAAAGCCGACCAGGTCGACCTCGTCCTTGAGCACCACCGGCACGCCGTCGAAGACGCTCAGGGCCTTGCCCGCCTTGAGCCGCTCGGCCGAGTGTTCGGCGTCCTTCACCACCTGGCCCGGCTTGCGCGAGATGAACCAGCCCAGGCGATCGTGGCCATCGTCGAGCCGGTCGATGGCCTTGTTGAGCACGTGCGCCACCGCCACCGGGTCGGCCTTGCCTTCGCGGTAGGCGCGCGCGAACGCGGCGACGGTCTCGAGCGAGACGTCGCTCTTCGCGATGGCGCGCTCGGCCAGTGCGGTCGACGAGACCACCTCGACGCTCGCCACCTCGGGCCTCGGCAGCGGAGCCTGGGTGGGCGGCGCATCGACCGGCATGTGGCGGAACCGCTCGACCCCGCTGTCGGTGATGAGCTTCTCGAGCACCGGCCCGCCCAGCGGGCTTTCGATGGCGCTCACGAAGGCCCGCAACGGAACACCTGACAACCGGGGGGCTTTGACCTCGTCACGGCGGTAGCTCATGGCCCGTACACTCCCATGCCCGCGCCCCCTTCACTGAATAGAAACGCCCCCGGCCCGTTCGAATCAGCATGACCCGTACACTGATGACGGCGGTGATTCTGGCGGCGACGATGGGCGCGACGGCGGCTCGCGCGGAACACTTCGGGCGCGGCGGCGGTGAGCACCGCGGCTGGGGGAACGGGGCGATTCGCTACGGCGAGTCGCGCGGCTGGGGGCGGGAAGGTGGTGGCTGGGGCCACCGCGAGTTCCGGGAACACGAATTCCGTGAGCACGAGTTCCGCGGCTATGGGCTGGGCTACCGCGCGCCGGTGATGCGGGGCCACTACGAGTGGCGGGTGGTGCCCCGGTGGGTGCCGGGCTTCCCCCAGCAGGTCTTCATCGACGGCTCTTGGCAGCTGGTGCCAGGGCAGGGGCACTGGGAAAACCGTTCGGAGCAGGTGTGGGTGGCCTGGTAGCCGCGCTGACGCCGAATGGCCGTTCGGTGGTGCGGAAGGACCGGTCGGGGTAGAACCGACCGCAGGTGTCGTCTCTGAACGCCAGACCGGTGATCGTGTTGCCCGCTGGCGGGCCGCGCGAGGCGTTCATCGTCGAGCTGCTCGCGCGCGCCGGGGTTCCCCTGGTCAGTGAGCCGACGGCCGAGGTCGACATCGCCATCATCGACTTCGCCGCCGCTGGCGCCGGCGCGGCACGCGAACGACTCCATTCACTCTCGCCCCGGGTGGCGGTGTTGGCCATCGCGCCGACCAACGTGGCCATCGACCCCACGTTGCTCGAGGTGGTGGACCCCGGTGCGCTCGAAGGCGAACTGGTGGTGCGCCTGACACACCTGCGCTCGCGGCTGGCCACGATGCGCGAGGCCCAGCAGCGACAGCACGACCTGCAGGTACTGCTCGAGCTGACGGCGCGCTACGCCGAGGCCAACGACGTCGACGAGCTGTTGCACGACGTGACCCGCCGGCTGGCCGACGAGCTGCAAATCGACCGGGTCGCGGTGGTGGTGGTCGACGGCGACCAGGGCACCATCATCGCCACCAGCGACGACGCGAAGGTCAACGACAAGAAGATCGAGCTCTCGCGCTACCCCGAGGTTCGCGAGGTGCTGCGCACCGGCAAGCCGGTCATCGTCGACGACGCGCCGTCGAACCCGCTGCTCGAAGACGTGAAGGCCAGCGTGGCCGCGCGGGGCATTCGCAGCCTGGCGGCGATGCCGCTGGCGGTGCGGGGCAAGGTGGAAGGCGTGTTGTTGCTGCGCCGCTCGTCGCAGGGGTTCAGCCCGCGGGAAATCGAGTTCCTCACCACCGCCGCGCACGCCACCGCCGTGGCCTTCCGCAACCTGCGGCAGCTCGAGCGCATTCGCGGGCAGCGCGAGAAGGAAAAGTCAGCCCGCATCGCCGCCGAGACCCGCGCCGCCGACCTGAAGCGCTACGCGGCCTACTTCGACCACCTCAGCGACGGCGTGGCGATTCTCGACGCGCGGGCCTGCGTGCTCTCGCTCAACCCGGCCGGCCTGACCCAGTTGGACCTGACCTCGAAGGACGCCGAGGGCAAGCACATCAACGCCCTGACCAACCCCGTGGACGACGCGGTGCTGCTCGACGCGCTCTACGCGGTGTCTCAGGGCCAGGTTCGCAGCGACATCGACGTGGCGGCGCGCACCACGCAGGGCCGCCGGCTGACGCTGTCGGTGTCGGCCGCGCCGCTGGCCAAGGACGCGGGCGACGGCGTGGCGATTCTGACCATTCGCGACGTGACCCGACAGCGGCAGATGGCCGAAGAGCTGCGAGCGACCAGCGACTTCCTCGAGCGGCTCATCGACAGTTCCATCGACGCCATCATCGCCGCCGACATGAAGGGGAAGATCATTCTCTTCAACAAGGCCGCCGAGCAGGTCAGCGGGTGGACGGCGGCCGAGGTCATCAACAAGCTCAACGTCGCGCAGATCTACCCCGAAGGCGTGGCGGCCGAGATCATGCGCAAGCTGCGCTCGCCCGAGTACGGCGGCACCGGGCGGCTCTCGAGCACCCGCGTCGACATCCTCTCGCGCACCGCCGAACGCATTCCGGTGAACCTGTCGGCGACCATTCTCTACGAAGGTGCGCGAGAGACCGCGACGGTGGGCCTGTTCACCGACCTGCGCGACCGGCTCAACCTCGAGCGGCGCCTGACCGACGCCGAGGCGCGGCTGCTCGAGAGCGAGAAGACGGCGGTCATCGTGGCGCTCGCCGGCACCGCGGCGCACGAGCTCAACCAGCCGCTGACCTCGGTCATGGGCTACGCCGAACTGCTCAAGCGAAAGCTCAAGGACGGCGACCCCGTGCGCTACGTCGACATCATTCATCGGGAGGCCGAGCGCATGGCCGAGATCGTCAAGAAGATCGGCAAGATCACCCGGTACGAAACCAAGGCGTACGTGGGCACGGCGAAGATCGTCGACCTCGACGCATCGGTGGCGCATGAAGAGTGAACGCCGCGCCCTGCCCTTCGACGGCACCGGTTCGGCGGCCGACGCCTTCGAGGCCTTCTTCGAGATGGTCGATGCCCCAGCCGCGCTGTGCGACGAGCGGCTGGTGGTGCTCAAGGCCAACGCCTCGTTCGAGGTGCTCTCGGGCACCCGACCGCTCGAAGGCCACCCGTTGAAGGTGGGCCTGGTGACGGCCGACGACGGCGCGCCCTTCGAGGTGCCCGACGACGGCCGCACCACCGACGTCGACGTGGTCTGCAAGACCGGCCAGCGGGTGACGCTGACGGTGACCCGGCGCGGGGCCACGGTGGCCATCGTGGCCCGGCGGCTGAGCCCGTCGCTCGACTCGTTGGCCGCCGCAGGGCGCGCGCTCATCGAACAGGCGCGCGTCGAGTCGCAGTTGCTGGAAATCGGCCGCAGCGTGGCTGGCGCCACCAACGAAGAAGAGCTGGTCGCGACCGTCGCGCGCGGCGTGAAGGGCCTCTTCCCGGGGCGAACCTTCTGCGTGCGCATCGTCGACCCCCGCACCTGCGCGCTGACCTCGCTCTACGCCGAGGGGCGCATGCGCGACGGGCGCCGCGACCTCTTCCACCTGCGCCGCTCGATGATCGACAAGACCCACCTCGCGCTGGGCGGGCTGCCGCTGGACAAGGTCATCGTCTCGTCGGGTGAGCTGCCCATGCTCTTCCAGGGCTCGGTGCGCGCCATCGCCGCGCCGCTGGTGGCCTCGGGGCAGCTCTTCGGTGCGGTGAACGTCGAGTACCCCGCCGGGCTGTCGGCCGATGCGATGAGCGACGAGCGGGTGCTCATTCAACTGGCCAACCAGGTCGCGGTGGCGGTGCGCAACGCCAAGCTCATCGACGAGCTGTCGTTCATGCGCAAGTACCTCGAGGAACTGCTCGAGAACGCCAACGCGCTCATTCTGGTCGCCAACCGCGACGGCCGGGTGGTGGTCTTCAACGCGGCGATGGTGAAGTTGACCGGCTTCGCCAAGGGGGAAGTGCTGGGTCACGACGTGGGCAAGCTGGTGGCCGAGACCGAACGGCTGAAGGTCTTGCGGCTGCTCGACGGCGTGCTCAAGGGCGACCCCACCAGCGGGCAGGACGTGTTGTTGCTCACCCGCGACGGCCGCGAGATGCGCGTCTCGTTCGCCACCTCGGCAGTGCTCAGCCAGTCGGGTGAAGTCGAAGGCGTGATGTGCATCGGGCAGGACAAGACTCGCACCCGCGAGCTCGAACAGCGCATCATTCAGGCCGAGAAGCTGGCCTCGCTGGGGCAACTGGCGGCCTCGGTGGTGCACGAAATCAACAACCCGATGACGGCGGTGGCAACCTACGCCGACGCGCTGCTCAAGCGCTCGGTGGGCACCACCAAGGACCCCGCCGACGTCGACAAATACCGGCGCATCGTCGACAACAGCGAGCGGGTGCTGCGCTTCACGCGCGACCTGGTCAGCTACGCGCGCCCGGCGCACGACAAGCCCGAGGAAATCGACCTCAACGCCACCATCGACCGCGCCGCCGGCTTCTGCGAGCTCGAGCTGGTCAAGCACGGCGTCACGGTGAGCCGCCAGTACGCCGAGCTGCCGCGCTTCGTGGCGATTCGGCAGAACCTGGTGCAGGTCTTCGTCAACCTCATCACCAACGCCTGCCACGCCACCCCGCCCGGAGGGGTGGTGACGCTCACCACGCGCCGCGACGAGCAGGCGGCCGTCATCACCGTGGGCGACACCGGCTCGGGCATCGACCCGGCGGTGATCAGCCGCATCTTCGAGCCCTTCTTCACCACCAAGGCCGACGGCAAGGGCACCGGGCTGGGCCTGTCCATCGTGCGGGGCATCATCGAAAACCACGGCGGCACGGTCGCGGTGGCCAGCGAGCCAGGCCAGGGCACGACCTTCACCATTCGCCTGCCGATGCTGGGGCGCGGGTAGCACGCGACCCGCCGGGAGTGACCGACCTCGGTCGCTTCCAACGAACTCGCCCCCCTGGGAATGGCGGGGCACGAGCAACGGCTGGTGGCATCATGGCCACCGCGCAGTCCACCTACACCTTCGAACGCCTCGCTCCGCTGCTGCGCACCATTTCGGACGCGCTGGGCCACCAGACCGAACAGCTCGAGACCTTCGAGCGGTGGGCGCTGCTGGTGACCGGCTCGATGCTGGTCGCTGGCCAGGAATCGCGGGCCAGTCTCGAGCTCGAATTGGCTCGCGCGCGGGCCGACCTGGTGGCGACCGCCGACCTGGCCCAGTTGGGGCCACTCGAGCCGCTGCGGGAAGCGCGACGCGAATGGCTCACCACCCTGCTCGAGCTCATCGAAGCGAACGTCGAGCAGTCGGTGGTGGTCAACTACCGCGCAGCGGCAGCGTGACCTCGTACACGTCGTCGATGCGGTAGGCGTACGGCGAGAAGCTGAAGGCGTGCCCCGCAGTGCGGCGCACCGGCAGGGCGAGCGCTTCGAGCGCGACCCCCATGGCGTGACGGTTCGAGTGGATGCCCCGGTTGGTCGGCACCCACAGCGCGTCGAGGCCGGCCCTGACGCGCAACGCGTCGGCGTGACGCAGCAGCGCGGCGAGCAGCGGCTCGGCGTCGACCTGCTCGAGCAACGCCGAGCTGGGGTTGATGCCCGGCAACACCAGCGCGCGCAGGCCATGCTCCTCGACCACCAGCAGGTGCACGCCGCCCACGCACACGCCCTCGAGCCACAACGCCAGGTGCATGAACGAGGGCGTGCGCCAGAGCTGCTCGTCGACCGCCACGCACACCCCTTCGGTGAACCCGATGGGCGCGTGGGCGCGGCGCTTGGTGACGGTGGCGCTCAGGGCCAGCACCTCGCTCGAGGGCCGGTATTCGAGCGCACGCGACAGCACCGCGTTCATCTTCGCCATCACCTGCCCCGTCAGCTCGGCGTGCACCCGCGCGACCTCCTTGCCAGGCTCGAGCGCGACAGGTCGAGCGGGCAACCCGCGCAGCGTGGCCTCGACGTCGGGTGAGGCCAGCAGGGTCTCGAGCACGTCAGAAGGCACGTCGAAGGCCTGCAACTGCCCGGCGAGCCGCGTGGTGGCGTCGACCGGCGAGAGCCGCCCAGACCGAACCGCGCCCACCGTGGCGAGCACACCCTTGACCAGGCCCGTGCCGATGCGAGGCGCCGGCGCGAGGCGGGCGCGGGCCAGCCGCTCGACGCGCTCGGCGTCTTCGGCCCGCGCCGCGAGCACCGCGGCTTCGACCAGGGCCATCAAGCGATCTCCAGCCAGGCGACGAATCGCCAGGGCCTGGGCGGCGGTGACGACCGAGACCCCGGGGAGCTCGTCGGCAGGCAACTGCCGCAGCAACTTGCGGGTGACCTCGAAACGCATCGACGAGCGACCCAGCCGCCCTTCCGACCAGGCACCCAGCAGTTCCCACCCGAGCGTGGGCAGGGGCTCGAGTGGCGTCGCATCGGAGGGCAGCGCCTGCTCGACCCAGGCGAAGGGCTCGGGGTCGAAGGCGGCCGCGGCGAGCTGCCAGCTTCCGGAAGCGACCTCGAGCGTGGCGGGCGCGAGCGCGCCGAAGAGCGCGGTCACGTCGGCCGGTCGATCGTCGAAACGCTCGACCAGCGCGCGCGCTTCGGCCTGGGTGGCCGACGTCGAGGGCGGAAAGACGTGCTGCAGCGCGACCCCCAGCAGCGGGTGGGCCAATTGCCCGGGCGACAGCTCGCCACGACCGACGTCGCGCGTGAGCTGGTCGATTTCGAGGCGCAGCTCGGCGACCCGGGCGCGCCGCTGGGCTTCCGACAGCCCGGGCTCCGAAGAGAGCGCGACGACGCGCGCATAGACCTGTGGCGCCACGAACCCCACCTCGTCGAGGTAGCGGGCCAACAGCACCCGATGCGCCGACAGCGAAGGCATGACCCCACCGTGCAGCGCCGGCCGCACCAGGTTCCACAGCAGGTCGACCGCGCGCCTGCCTCGCTGGGTGACGAGCTCTCGCAGCACGACGAGGTCGGCCTCGTCTTCCACGTTCGAGAAGGCCGCGAGCGTCGCCAGCAGGGCCCCGGCGTGCTGCCGGGCCGTCACCAGCGCTGGCTGGACCAGGTGCGACCACCCCAGCGCCGAGCGGCGCAACAGGCCGGCCGCGCGGTGGAGCCCGTCGACCAACTGGGCGCGTGGCGCACGCAGCAACGGCCCCAGGGTGTGCACCATGTCGCGCAGGGTCGCCTCGTCGCGGGCGCTCTGCAGCAGGGTCGTCACCAGCTCGCGCTCGCTGACGCCCTCGAGCCCCTGGTGGAGCGTGTCGAGCAGCTCGCCGAGCGAGGTCACGGTGGCGACGGGCCGCAGACGGCGCGCCAGGTCGATGGTCGACGCCAGCCCGGGAACGCGGGCCTGTCGCTGGGCGAGTTCACGCAGCAGGCGCTCGCCGGCGACCGGGTCCCGGGGGCAGGTGGTGGCGACCAGCGCGACGAGCGTGGGCGAGGCCGCGGTGGCGACCAGGGCATCGCACAGGCCGGCGACATCGGCGGGAACGCGCGCCAGTCGGGCGAGCTCGGGCAGCGCGGCGGCCTGGGCGACGAGTGACCCGCCGTGGCGCTGGTGCGCATCGACCAGCGCAGCGAGCGACTGGTCGAGCCGCTGCACGTCGGTGCCGGCGAGCGCGCAGGCAGCCACCGACGCGGGGCCGGTGAGCGCCGCAGGCAACTGCGAGTACCTGCGCTCGAGCGACCCGAGCGCAGCGCGCAGCTCGTCGGCGCCAGCGAGCGCGTCGGTCTTCGACAGGGTCGACACGCCGACCTCGAGGAGCGCGAGCGCCTCGGTGGCGCGGCCCGCGTCGGCGAGCCGGGTCGCCGACTCGAGGGCCACGGCCAGCACCCACGGCTTGCTTCCGGCTTCCCGCACGGCGGCTGGCAGGGCGTGCGAGAGCAGCGGCGAGGCGTCGGCCCCGGCGCGCGTCCACGCCTCGACCAGGGTGGCCAGCCGCTCGAGCAGCTCGACGAAGGCCTGCGAATGCCCACCCGACTGGGCCAACGAGCCCACGTCGTGGAAGAGCACCTCGCGGTGGTCGACGCCCAGCCCCTGCAGCCGCACGACCAGGTCCACCACGGTCTTCGCCAGGCGACGGAAGCCTTCGGGCGAGCCAGCCAGCTCGACCATGGGGCGCACGGCGTAGCCGACGGCGGCTTCGGGCGAGACGCCCTGTTCGGCGAGCTGACGGGCGAAGGCCAGCGTCTCGGCAGCGGCCCACGGCCAGCGCTCGCGGGTGAAGGCCAGGGTGCGCGGCAGGCTCCAGCGCATCACCACGCCCGGTTCGAGGTCGTGCTGGACCAGCGCCTTCACCAGCTCGAGCCCGGCGCGCGCGAGAGCGCCGTCTTCACGCTCGAGCACCTCGAGGACGTCGAGGCCGTCGTCGAAGAGCAGCGGCACCCGCAGGCCGCGCCGGTGCATGTCGAGGGCCAGCGCGCACAGCTCGTCGCCGCCGTCTTCGAGCCAGCCCAGATAGCCGAAGAGCGCCACGGCGCGCTCGAGCACCGGCTGCGGGTCGACGCCTTGGCGGGCCAGACGGCTGGCGACGTCGAGCTCGATGGGGCCGGCCAGCAGTCGAAGCGTGGGCCCGGGAGCCAGGCCGTGATCGAGCATGGCGAGCGACAGCTCGAGCGCGTCACGCACGCCAGCCGCGTCGAGTTGCCCGCGGGCGAGCCCGGTCAGGCCGTATTCACACAGACCGTAGACGTCGCGCCCGGCGGCGGGCAGCAGGGGCTTCAAGACCTCGAGCCAGCTTGCGAGCGCGGCGGGCGCGTCGGACCGTTCCATCAGGGCGCCCAGACCGAGCGAGAGGGGGTAGCCCGCGTCGAGGTTCCGGGTGCGAAGGAAGGTGACGAAGTCGACCAACTGCCGCCAGGTCGTCGAGCGCACCCCTTCGTCGAGCGGCACCAGCGCCGGCACCACCAACTGCACGAACCACCCCGGCTCGAGACCCGCGCGAGCGAGGGTGACGGCGCCCTCGAGCACCTCGAGCACCGACTTCGGGCTGGCCTTCAAGGCGTGCGCGACGGCAGGCACGCCGTGCTGTTCGAACCGACCTCCAGGCTCGGTGCTGGACAACGCCGCCGCGGCCGCCTCGAGGAGCCGACCAAACAGCGCGGCGTCACCGCCAGCCACCTCGAGCAGCGGCGGCACCGCGAAATGCGTCGAGGACCAGGGCGAGGCACCGGCGCGGGCGAGTACTCGGGCGACGTAGCGCTCCACCGCGTCGAGCCAGGGCGCGGCCGGCCCCCCGACGCGCTGCGCGTGCTCGAGCGCAGGTCGTGCAGCGTGTTCGACGAGGACGGCGCCCTCGAAACCGGCGGCGTCGAAGCGACTGCGGAGGGCGTCGAGTTCCATGGCCCCTGCAGTCTACCTGCGAGCACCGGGGACCGTGCGGCGCAGCGGCGTGGTCCGTGGCTCTTGCGCAGGTTCCTGCACTGGTGGTGTGAACCTCGCTTCACACGCGAGCGAGTGACGCAAGGCCCAACCAAGCGGAACGAGCGCACGCGACCACGGGCGCGCCGCTTGCTTCAGGCCCGTTCATGAAGCTCGTCACTCGACGCTCGGGCGCAGCACTGCTGGTGGCAGCACTCGGGTCGGGGTGCACGACGACGAGGTTCGTTCGGCACGCCGACGTGCTGTGTCTGGCGGGGTCGCCAACCTCCGACGGATCGTGTCGGGTGACCGGCACGGGTGACGACCACCTGCTGGTGCGGGACTTCGAGGGCGACGTCGTCCACCTCAGCGAAACGACGCGCGTGGAACTCACGCTCGCGGACCACACGACGTTCAGGGGGCGGCTGTCGCTGACCCGCGGGCCCGCCGAGGAGCCCAGCGCCCCGTCACGGCCCACCTCGTTCCGGCGACCGCTTCGCGCGAGCGTCGACCTCGCGCCCAGCAGTCGTGAACCCGGCCTCAGGCTCCTGGGCGTCGGCGACGCACGCCGCTTCTTTGGCCTCGGTGCGCTCGACGGTTCGACGCTGCGCGTGCGGCAACCGGCGCCTGCCGCGACGGTGGCATTGGTCATCTTCGGGGTGCTCGCTTCGGCCGCCGTCGCCCTCGGCACCGCCTTCGTCGTCTGGTTCTCTCAACACCCCATCAGCTTCAGTGGGCTCGGCATGTACTGAGCTCGAGGCGATCAGGTCGCTGACGACTCCTGCGCGAGCGACTCGAGTTCGTCGAGCACCCGCTGGAAGTCCTCGAGTTCATCGAGCAGCGAGAACGGCACCGCGCCTTCGAGCGCCGCATTGGGCGCACGCAGCCAGGCCTCGGCCTTCTGCAACGAGCCGAACACCTTCGTCGCGACGATGGTGACTCGTTCGCGGCGCAGGCGCTGCACGGGCAGGCCGCACTTCACGTCAGTCGCGCCCCGCGCGCGGCTTCTTCGCGGGCGGCAGTGCCGAAGGCTCGAGCTTCGCCTCGAGTTCGGCCAGACGCGCCCGCAACCGCAACACCTCGCTCGACAACTGCGCGTACGAATCGCGCACGTGGCCATTGAAGACCGACTGCCGCCCGAGCGCCTCGTTGATGAAGACTTGCCCCGCCGCGCGGAAGGCCTGCTTGGCGGCGACGACCAGGCGGCCCGACACCCCGTCACGGTGCGATTCGATGGGCAGGCCCCGGGTGGCGTCGGCATGTTCGCTCAAGGCATCGAGGTTGAAGCTCAACGGGTCGACCCGGGGCTCGACGCCGCCGGCCGGCGCGCTGCCAGACGAGGGGCTCAGGCCCCGCGCCGCGAGTCGGTCCTGCACGAAGGACAAGAGGTGCGCCGCGTCGAGGTCTTTTCCCATCAGCTTCATGTGCCAGCTCCCAGGCGGTCGATTTCCCGCAGGTAGGTGTCCACCACGGTGCTCCAGCTCGAATGGGCGGCGTACGCCCGGGCGCGCGCCGAGAGCGTGTCACGCCCCTCGCCCACCACCTGCACGGCCGCCGCGTACGACTCGAGGTCGCCGGGGGTCCAGGTGGCGCCAGCCAGGCTTCGCTCGAGCTGCCCCGACACCACGGCCGAGCGCGCGTTGCCCAGCACGGGCGTGCCGACCGCGAAGGCCTCGAGCGTCACCAGCGACAGGCTCTCGAATTCGCTGGGCACCACCACGGCCAGGGCGCCGGCGAGCGCGCTCCACTTGAGGCCTTCGTCGAGCCGCCCCACCTTGACCGCATGGGTTCCCCGCACCTCCATCGACCCCGCGCCGGCCAACACCAGCTTCGGCGCATCGTGGAAGTGGCGGGTCAGCCGCTCGTGCACGCGCAACAGGTGCCCGACGCCCTTCCCTTCTTCGATTCGGCCCAGGTACAGCACGTACGGCCCTTCGAGCCGGAAGTGCTCTCCGAAGAGCTGCCCCGAGGTGCGCGGCGCCTCGACCCCCACGCCCACCACCTCGGCCCTCGCAGCGAAGGGAAAGCGGCCCCACAGGAAGTCGCGCTCCTCGGGGGTGTTGCACAGAATGGCGCGCGCACTGGTGAAGCAGTCGTCGTAGGTGCGGAACTGCATCGGCGGCTCGTCGTGCAGGGTCGGCACGAGCAGCGCCTTGTCCTTCACCAGCGGCAGGCCGTGCGCGGTCGGCGCGTAGAGCGAGGTGAAGAAGATGAAGGCGTCGTCGCGGTCGCGGCGTTCGACCAGCGCGTCCATCAGCCCGGGCGAGCGCGGCCCCTGGTCGGCGACCCAGGCCTCTTCGGTCACCAGGTCATTCATGCGCCCGAAGACCTGCTTGCTGCGCTGGTTGAACTCGCGCATGCGTCGGGCCCGCGAGGTGGCGAAGCGGTGCACGGTGACCTCACCGTCGTGCTCGACGCCTTCGGGCAGCTCGTTGGCCCAGGTGAGGTGGTCGACGGCGCAGGTGGTCAGCACCTCGACCTGCGCGTGAGGCGCCAGCCGCTCGGCGACCATGCGAGCGTGGGCCTCGGCGCCGCCGGTGATGTGCGGCCCGTAACGCTGCACCACGAAGGTCACGCGCGGGCGCTTCGGCGCGCGGCGCACCGTCGGCGGCCTGGCCTGCAGCACGCCGGCGAGCGCCCGCGAGGTCGCCTGCAGCGAATACGCCGCCACGCGCTCGAGCTGCCCTGCGACCACGCGCGCACGAAGTTCGAAGTCGGTGGTCAGCAGATGCACCACCTGCGCCAGGGCCGCGTGGTGCTTCTCGTCGAACACCACGCCGGCGCCACCCATGGTCTCGGGCACCGCGGCCGCGCCGAAGGCCAGCACGGGCAGCTCGGCCGCCATGGCCTCGAGCAGGGGCACGCCGACGCCCTCGTGCTCCGACATGGACACGTAGACGTGCGCGCTGCGGTACGCGGCGACCAGCTCGGCGTGGGACACGCGCCCCAGAAAGGTGACGCCGCCCACCTCGCGGGCCTGCTGGGAAAGCGCCTTCCACGACGCGTGGCCGGGCTGGTAGCCGCCGACGACGGTGAGGTGCGCATCGGGCACCAGGCGACGCACTTCGGCATGAAGGGCGACCAGGTCTTCGACGCGCTTGTGCGGCACCACGCGGCTGACCGACACCAGGCGCAACGAGCCCAGCGCCCCCAGGCGGGCCTTCATCGCCGGGTCGGCCGCCTCGCGGGTGAAGCGCTCGGGCTCGACGTACAGCGGCACCAGGTGCACGTTCCGGTGGCCGGCCGCCCGCAACTCACGGCAGTTCCATTCGGAGACGCCGATGGACAGCTCGACGGCCTCGGCGAGCGCGGCCAACTGGGCCCGGCCGGCGACGAGCGGCTCTTCGAGCCGGGTCCCGCGGTAGGCCGTGGGTGGCGTGACGTTGTGGAAGACGACGCCGCGCCGCGCGGCCACGTGCATCAACCGCCCGGCCAGGGGCGAGGCGATGCCGTGGTGGTAGAGCACCAGGTCTTCGGGGCGCGCCTCGAACTGGCTCATGGGCCGCACGAGGTGGTGGAATTCGGGCGCGACGTCGTCGGCGAACACCTCACCGACGAAGCCCGCCAGGCGCAGCGCGCGCTGCCAGGCGACCGCGGCCTGCCCCATGGCGTCGAAGGGTGTGAAGCAGGGAATCCACTGGTGGACCCGGCTCGACCTGGGCGTTGAACCTGCGGGCACCACCATGGCTTCGGGGTTTGGCCGCTCAGCGCGGCACAGTCAACCCGCGCGGCGCAGCGCGGGGGTCGAGCACCAGGTGCGAGGTCAGCCGGCCTTCGTACACCCGGCGCTCGGCGCGACCAAAGCGGGCGAGGGCCTGGCCCAGCCGCCGCTCGTTCTCGGTGAGCAGCGCACCGGGTGTGTAGACGGTGACGGCCGAAAAGTCGGTCAGCGGCAGGTCTTCGAGCGCCCGCAGCGTGCCGTCGGCGAAATAGCCCGCGTCGGGCAACCACACGTCGAGGGTGTGCCTGGCCTGGTCTCGACCGAAGACGAACCACGCGTTGCCGGTGCGAAAGGTGCGCACGCCCAGCGACGGCAGCGGCAGACGGCGCGCGAGGCGGGCCCAGGCGCCGGGCTCTCCGATGGCCTCGAGCGCGAGCTGGTGGCGGGGCTCGCCGAGCAGGCGGGTCCATTCCATCGCGGGCTGCAGGGGCGGCGCCCACTTGACCGACTGCAGCCCCAGGCGACGAATCGACGGTGAGGCTTCGAGCCGCTCGTAGAAGGCGGCGTCGGGCGTACCGTCGAGCACCACTTGCAGCGCCTCGAGCGAGGGGCTGGCCGGCGCCTGGTGCCAGGCCGAAAAGAGCAGCCCGCTCACCCCACGCAGCCAGGGCAAGCGGCGCAGGAACTCGAGCTGGGTGACGGCGGCGGGCGTGCGACGGCCGGCGGGGTCGAGGCCGGGGCCGGGCCAGGTGAAGGCCAGGTTGCGCACCGTGCGCCATTCGGGGCGCGAGGCCAGGGCGCGCGCAGCCGTCGGCGCGTGTCGCCACGAGACCACCGCGGTGTCGAGGAACCCCAGGCGAAAGGTGCACTCCGGGAGCTCGAGAATGGGCGCGAGCGCTCCGGCCCAACGACGGGCGTGCTCGAGCTCGAGCTGGTGCACCTGGGCCAGCGCGACCTCGTACTCGTCGCCCTCGAGCCGGGCGAGCGCGGCCTGGCGCTGAATGTAGTGACCACGCGGGTCACCGGCGTCGACCAGGTGGTCGGCGAGCACCAGGCGTCGCCCGTCGTCGTCGGGCTGCTCGTAGATGGAATCGAAGGCCGGCGTCACGTGACGGAGCACAGTGTAACGCAAGGGAAACGCAAAACGGCCCGACCCACGGGAGTGGATGGGGCCGCCGGCGAGGAGCAGCGGAAAGGCGCTTCAGCTGACGCGCGAGAGCAGCATCTGCCGCTGCAGCTCGAGGGTCTTCGGCATGCGCTCACCGAACTGGTCGAACCACTGCTTCTGGCTTTCCAGTTCGGCCTTCCATTCGCTCTCGACGATGCTGGTGGCTTCGTCGACCGCCTCGGGGGCGATGTCGAGGCCGCTCAGGTCGAGGTGACCCTGCTTGGGCACCCAGCCGAAGAGCGTTTCCTGGGTGGCGACCTTGCCCTGCGCGCGGTCGATGATCCACTTGAGCACGCGCATGTTGTCGCCGTAGCCGGGCCACAGGAACTTGCCGTCCTTGTTCTTGCGGAACCAGTTGACCATGAAGATTTTCGGCGGCTGGGGCAGGTGCTTCTGCATGTTCAGCCAGTGCTGGAAGTAGTCGGCCATGTTGTAGCCAGCGAAGGGCAGCATGGCCATCGGGTCACGGCGCACGACGCCCGTCGCACCGGTCGCGGCGGCGGTGGTCTCGCTGGCCATGGTCGAGCCCAGGTACACGCCGTGGGCCCAGTTGAACGACTGCATCACCAGGGGCACGGTGCTCGAGCGGCGGCCGCCGAAGATGATGGCCGAGATGGGCACGCCCTTGGGGTCGTTGACGTGCTTCGAGAGAATGGGGTTGTTGCTGGCCGGCGCGGTGAAGCGCGAGTTGGGGTGCGCGGCCTTCTCGGTCGAGCCCTTCTTCCAGGGCTGGCCCTTCCAGTCGGTCAATTCGTCGGGCACCTCGCCGTCGAGCCCTTCCCACCAGACTTCGCCGTTCTTGGTGACCGCGACGTTGGTGAAGATGGTGTCCTTCTGAATCGTCTTCATCGCGTTGGGGTTGGACTTCATGTTGGTGCCCGGCGCGACGCCGAAGTACCCGTTCTCGGGGTTGACCGCCCAGAGACGCCCGTCTTCACCCACGCGCAGCCACGCGATGTCGTCACCGACGGTGAAGACCTTCCACCCGGCGAAGCGCTTGGGGGGAATCATCATCGCGAAGTTGGTCTTGCCGCAGGCCGACGGGAAGGCGGCCGCGACGTACGAGGTGTTCCCCTCGGGGTCCTCGACGCCCAGAATGAGCATGTGCTCGGCGAGCCAGCCTTCCTTGCGGCCCAGCGCGCTGCCGATGCGCAGGGCGAGGCACTTCTTGCCGAGCAGCGCGTTGCCGCCGTAGCCCGAGCCGAACGACCAGATCGCGTTGTCCTGGGGGAAGTGGCAGATGTAGCGGCGCTCGGGGTTGACGTCGCCGGTGCAGTGCAGGCCGCGGTTGAAGTCGTTGCTCTGGCCGAGCATGTCGAGCGCGGGCTTGCCCATGCGGGTCATGATGCCCATGTTGAGCGCGACGTAGACCGAGTCGGTCAGCTCGATGCCGATCTTCGAGTGCTCGCTGCCCAGCGGCCCCATGACGTAGGGCACCACGTACATGGTGCGGCCCTTCATCGAGCCCTCGAACAGGCCCTTGAGCTTGGCGTAGGCCTCGTCGGGCGCCATCCAATTGTTGGTGGGGCCGGCGTCGTCCTTCTTCGGGGTACAGATGAAGGTGAGGTGCTCGACGCGCGCCACGTCGTTGGGGTTGCTGCGGTGCAGGTAGCTGTTGGGGTGCTTCTCGTGGTTGAGCGGAATGAGAATGCCCTTGCTCACCGCGAACTCGGTCAGGCGCTTCTTCTCGCCCTCCGAGCCGTCGCAGAACACCACCTGGTCGGGGGTACAGAGCTTCGCCATCTCTTCGATCCAGCCGAGCAGATGGGTATTGGTGGTCAGATTGGTGCTGACAGTGGCCATGATGGTTGCGGCTCCCGGTATGAGTGGGCTGAATATGCAATGCCCGGCCCGTGCAAGCCAAGCGCGATGACGATCTCTGGCCTACTCGTGCGCGACAGTTGCGCTTTCAATGCGCGCGCAGGTCGAGCACGCGCTTGCGAATGGCGACGAAGACGTCGGGCAGCGACCCGGTCTGCGCCGACCGAATGAGCGCGTCGGGCAACAGCAGGCCGGGGTCGGAGTCGACGGCGTAGCGCACCAACGACCGTTTCCCGTCACCCCAGGGCACCACCGTGAAGCTGCCGCTGTTGCGCTTGTACGTGCCGTGCACCAGCACCCACGCGCGCTTGAAGTGACCGGCGGGTGACTCGGTCAGCTCGCTCTTCGTCTCGCTCCACAGGTCGGTGAGCGGGAAGGGCATGGTCAGCACGGTGTGACAGAGCGCCACGCCGGCTTCGACCTTCACGCTCGAGACCTTGGTTCGGGGCATGAACTTCGAGAAGTGCTCGCAGTCACGCACCACCGGAAAGACCTCGGCCGAGGGCGCGTCGACCACGGCGAAGGCTTCGGCGCCGACCCCGACCCCGCCCGTGGGCGTCACCGGGTGCACCACCACCTGGCCCGCTTCGAGCTGGCTGACTTCGGCGGCGGGCAGTGCTGGCACCTCGACGGCCTGGGCCGACGCGAGTCTCGCGACGAAGGCGAGGACGACGACGAGGGCGGGCCGCGCGCGGGTCATTCCCCCTTCCCTAGCAGGCTGCCGCCCAAAACACCTCATGCCGACCGGGCCTCACCGCGTGCCGACCAACTGCACCTTCGCCCAGCGCAGGAAGAGGTCGAGCAGCTCGGGCACGAAGCGTTTGCGCAAGGGGCCATTGAGCTGGTCGAGCGCCTTCAGGTGGCCCACCGCGCCACGCAGGGCCACCGAGTCCCACGCTTCGGCGAGCGCGACGATGGTCGAGACCACGCCCGGCCGCCGGCTCGAGCCCGCGGGCCCACACAGGTCGTGCGCGGCGACCGAATACGAGGCCGCGCGGCGGTGGGGCACCTGCCCCAGGAAGAGCAGCGACATGCGCAGCCCCAGGTCTTCGGGCAGCCCGACGCCAGGCGCGGGTCGACGCTCGGGCGGCACGCCCCTGCTCGGCCAGGGCGCCGCACAAGGCGAGCTCGGCCACCTCGCGCACGGTGGCCCCACCCAGCTCGAGGTCGCCAGCGAAGGCCATGGCCAGGCAGGCGGTGTTCACTGCGTGCACCGCGAACTCGTCGTCGCGCCCCGGCGCGGGCGTCACCGCCAGCACCTGACCGCCCCCCCCCAGGTAGAGCCGCGACCACTGTTCGAGGAAGCCGTCGAGCGAGCCCAACGTGGGCAGGCGCCCCTCGCGAAGCTCGTCACGCTGGGCGAGCAGAAAGCCGAACGCGCCCTTCCAGGCCTCGAGCGACGGCGGCGCCGGGTTGGCGACCGGCAGGGGCGCCGCCGGCACCGCCCGGCCACTGAAGGTCGCCACGCGCACGTGCGGAGCGCGCGACGACGCGCCCTCGGGGTCGAACCACTGAATCAGGAACGCGCGCAGCTCGGCCACCGGCAACGGGCCGTCGATGGCGAACCCCTGCAGGTCGCGCGCGTGGAGCAGCTTCGCGACTGCGGGCGCCCAGTCGTCGTTCCGTTCGTCGTCGAGCTTCAGTCGCAGCGGCACGAGGGCGCCATTGACCGCCACGCCGTCGGGCTTCACCGTCACCTCGAGCTTGCCGTCCTGCAACACCAGCGAGCGCAGCGTCGCGCGCAGCCGCTCCATCGCCGGGTCGAGCTGCCCGCCAGCCACGTCGACCACGGTCATCGCGCGGGTGAGCATGGCCAGCTCGAGCACCAGGGCTCGGCGCAGTTGCGCGCGCTGCTCGATGGACAGGCGGTCGGACGCCGGGCGGTGGGGCGGGGGGGCCAGCGCGGCGCGGGCCGCTGCCGACACCTCGTCGGGCTGGGTCTTGTTGGCCGCGGTGCGCTCGAGCAGGGCCCGTGCCCCTTCGGCACCCGAGGCCCTCAGGCCGGCGACGACGGCGAGCTTGACGGCCACCGAGCGCTTGCGCGTGAGCAACGCGGTCTTCTGCTCAAGCTGCTCGCTGGCGGCGGCGAGCGCGGCAGTGGCGTTGGCGGCCGACAGCAGCGCGACCCACCACGCGCTGCGCTCGTCGTCGGTGCGCTTGTCGAAGGCTGGCTGCAGCACCTGGGTCAGCATCGAGGCCAGCAGGCGCCGGTCGTCGAGGCTCGAAATCAGCGACACGGCGTGCACGCGCACCGCCTCGTCGCGATCACCCAGCGCCGCCTCGAGCAGGCCCGAGACCTCGGCGCCGCCGGCGCGCACGCGGCCAGTCATCACCTGCCGGGTGAGCGCAACGTCACGCCGGCCCAGCAGCCGCTGGAAGACGGCCTTGCGTTCGACGGCACCGCTGGCTTCGAGCGCACAACAGAGCGCGGCGACGGTGGTGGCCCCGGGCGCCTCGAGTCGCTCGACCACCGGCCCCAGCGAGCCGCCGAGCGCGAGTCCCAGCGCCCGGGCCAGCGTGTCTTGACCTGGCCCTGCGTCGCATTGCTCGAGCGCCCAGAGCAGCAACGGCACGATGGGTGGCCCCAGCGCGCCCAGCCAGGTGACGAGCCCCGAACCGGAGGGCGGCAGGCCCACCCGCAGCCGCTCGACGAGCCACAGCACGCGCAGGGGGTGGCCCAGCTCGGCGCGCAACGCCTGGGCGAAGGGGCCGCCCTTCAGGTCGAAGTACTCGAGGAACTTCACCAGCAGCCCGTGCTCGTCGGACACCAGGGCCGCGTCGACCAGCGCCGCGACGGTCTGGGTCAGGCGCGGGCGCAGGTCGGGCGAGAGCTCCATCAGCCGCGCGGCGATGGCAGGGAAGCGACGAAGGACCTGCTGCGAACGGTCGCCCGTCGCCTGGTCCCGCAACGCGGCGAGCACCGCCATCGGGGCGACGACCTTGCGGGTGTGGCCGAGCGACGACGCATCGCCCAGACCCTCGGGCGACGGCCGCGCGGTCGTCAGGGTGGTGCTCGACGGTGCTCGCGCAGAGAGCGAGGGAACCGGAACGGGGGCGCTCTGACGAGGCGGGAGCGACTCGCGCGCGGGAAGGACAGGGTCCGCCGCGAGGGAGAACGGCGCCGATGACTGGGGACGGGGCGCAGGCGCACCTGGCGGCGCGGTCGGCTTCGCACCGGCCTCCGTCGGGCTGAACACCGGTGGGGCGAGTGTCGGCGCCGACGGGCGCGGGCCGGGCTTTCCCAGCGGGCCCGTCGGAGGTCGAGCACCGGCGCCAGTCGGGCCGAAGGCAGACGGTGCCAACGAGCGTGGCGGCCGCGACGGCTCGACGCTGGGCGAGGCAGAAACTGGCGCGGCCGCCGGAGGAACGACGGGGTCTTCAGGCAGGAGCTCGGCCGCAGACAGCGTTGGAAGCACCGGGCCGGAAGGAACGAAGCCCGGCTGCGTGGGCAGCAGGTGCAGCGACTGGGACGGCGCGGCCACCCGAGAGGGCGACGACGAGAGGGGCTCGGTCGACGGTCCTGTCGGCTCGTTCGACGATCTCGCCGCTCGCCCACTCGAAGTGGAGGGCGACGCCCCCAGCAGCCCCGTCGCGCGCCTGACGAACGGCGGCTCGGCAGGAGCCCCGACCCGAGCCTGCACCGTGGGCGTCGCACGAGGCGTGGCGCTCGGCGGCCCGTTGACCAGGGTCGGCGGCTCGTCGGACGTGTCGAAGTCCTCTGCGGGCGGCGCCGCGACGGGGCCGTCTTCGACGCCGGGCTCGGTGTGCTCGTCATTCGAGAAGTCAGCGTCGAGCGAAGCCCCCGAGCGGGCCTGACTGACGCTTTCCGAACGGCTCGCGCTGCCGCTGCGCGAATCAAACCCGGTGGCGGCCTGGCGCGCGAGTTCGGCCTCGAGCGCGCGGCCGGCCATGGTGGCGAGGTCGCTCGTCGACGGGGGGCGGCCCGTCGAGGCGATGAAGCGTTCGAGTGCCAATCGCAGCGCCCGGCAGTCGGCGAAGCGCAGGTCGCGCTCGCGGGCGGTCGCACGCTCGACGATGGTGACCAGCGCGGGCGGCACCTGGGGAACCCAGGCGGTCAGCGGCGTGGGCGGGTCGTTGAGGATCGAGGTGATGAGCGCGACCTCCGACCCTTTTTCCCACGGCCGGTGGCCCGAGAGCAGTTGGTAGAGCACCACGCCCAGCGCGTACACGTCGGCGCGACGGTCGAGTTCTTCGCCCCGCAGCTGCTCGACGGGCATGTAGGCGATCTTCCCCTTGAGCAGCCCCGAGCGCGTGCCGTGATCTTCGCCCTGAACGCGCGCGATGCCGAAGTCGAGCACCTTCACCCCGCCGGTGCGGGTGAGCATGAGGTTCTCGGGGCTCACGTCGCGGTGCACCAGCCCCATCGGCGCGCCGGTGGTCGGGTCGACGAACTCGTGCGCATAGGCCAGCCCCTCGCACGCCTCCATCACGATGCGCGCGGCCATCGCGGGCGAGCTGGGGCCGACCTCCTTGAGCCAGCGCGAGAGCGAACGCAGGTTCACCCCGTCGATGAACTCCATCGAGATGAACCAGGTGCCGTCTTCTTCACCGAAGTCGAAGATCTGCACGATGTTCTGGTGCGAGAGCTGCGCGGCGATGCGCGCCTCGGCCAGGAACATCTCGACGAAGCTCTCGCGTGCGGCGAGCTGGGGCAGAATGCGTTTGACCACCAGCGTCTTCTCGAAGCCGGCGGGGCCCGTGGCCCGCGCGAGGAACACCTCGGCCATGCCTCCGGTGGCCAGCTTGCGAACCACCTGATAGCGACTGGTCAGACAGCGCCCCCTTTCGAGCGACCACCGGGCGTGGGACGACGGTAGTTCAGTTTCGCTCGCGCGGGGCCCTCACCCGACCTCGCACCTCAGCGCACCTCGGGGTCCCAGGCGACCCCCAGCGCAGCCGGCGCGGCGCTCCGTTGCCCGCTCACCGCCAGCACCACCAGCGTCAGCAGGTAGGGCAGCGCCAGCAACACGCCCTGCGGCATCAGGCCCGGGGCCGACGAGCCCAGGCTGATGCGCAGCGCATCACCGAAGGCGAAGAACACCGCGGCCGCGGTCGCCCCCAGCGGCGTCCACCGGCCGAAGACCATCGCCGCCACCGCCATGAAGCCCAGGCCCGTCGGCATGTGGTGCTCGAAGCGGTCCAGCGTGGCGGTCGACAACACCGCGCCGCCCAGCCCCGCGAGCGCTCCCGAGGCCAGCACCGCCCCCGCGCGAAGCCAGCCCACCCGAACGCCCATCACCGCCACCGCCTGCGGCTTCTCGCCAGCCGCCCGCACCCGCAGGCCCCACGCGGTACGGGTCAGCGCCAGGTGCACCAACACCGGCAGCGCGAAGGCCAGCCACGTGGTCACCGGGTGACCAGCCCAACCAGGCAACTGGGTGATGGGCGGCGTCGACGAGGGCGACGAGAAGAGCGCCTCGAGCAGAAAGGTGCCCAGCGCGAGCATCACCAGGTTGATGGCCATGCCCGAGACGACCTGGTCGCAGCGCAGCCGAATGGTGAGCACGGCGTGCACCGAGGCCACCAGTGCTCCGGCCGCCATGCCGACCACCACCGCCAGCGGCGTGGGCATGGCGAGCGCGGCGACGGCCGCCACGAAGGCCCCCGCACGCATCATGCCCTCGACGCCCACGTTGACCACGCCCGAGCGCTCGCTGAGCGTGGCGCCCAGCGCGGCGAAGATGAGTGGAGGCGCGGCGTCGAGCACCGAACTGACCAGCGAGCGGAGCAGCTCACCCATGCTTCGGCTCCCGGTCTGGAAGCAGGCGGCGCGCCAGCCGTTCCCACACCAGCCGCGCGGCGACCAACAACAGCGCGAAGCCCTGAATGAGCTCGGGGAAGCTCTTGTGCACGCCGAACAACTGCAGCCGCGTGCCGCCCGCGCGCAGCGCTCCGAAGACCAGCGAGGTCACCAGCACGCCCAGTGCATCACCCTGCCCCAGCAGCGCCATGGCGATGCCGTCGAACCCGTAGGGTGCGCCCAGGGTGGTCGGGTATTTCTGCTCGGTGCCCAGCACCAGCACCGCGCCAGCGACGCCGGCCAGCGCGCCCGCCACCAGCATGGCCTGCACCACCACCTGGCCCACCTCGACGCCGGCCGCGCGGGCCGCTTCGGGGTTGAGCCCCACCACGCGCCACCCGAAGCCGCGGGTCAGCCGGCCGAAGAAGGCCCACACCACCAGCGCCGCGAGCACGGCCAGCACCAGCCCCGCGTTGAGCCGCGAACCGCCTTCGAAGAGCCTGGGCAATTCGGCGCTCGCGGCAATCTGGTCGGTGCCGCTGATGGAATTGACGCCACTCGCGCTGGCTTTGAGTGGCCCCACCACCAGCCAGTTCTCGACCAGGCTGACGGCGATCCAATTCATCATGATGGTGCTGATGACCTCGTGCACGCCGCGGGTGGTCTTGAGCACGGCAGGCAACGCCGCCCACCCCGCGCCAGCCACGGCCGCAGCGAGCAGGCACAGCGGCAGGTGCACCACGGCGGGCAGGTCGACCTTCGCGCCCACCACCGCCGCAGCGAGCGCCCCCACCGTCAACTGGCCCTGGGCCCCGATGTTGAAGAGCCCGACCCGGAAGGCCACCGCGACCGAGAGCCCGGTCAGGGTCAGAATGGCGGCCTTGTTGCCGGCTTCGCCGAGCGGCCGCAGCACCAGCCCCGCGTTGCCCTGGTCGACGAACTTCGGCCAGTCGCCGAAGGCACCGGCGAACATCGCCCCGAACGCGTCGAAGGCCACCGACCAACCGCGCAACACCACCACCGCCAGGAAGCACCCGACCAGCGAGAGGACGATGGGGACCACCGAGGGCACCATGGCGCGCAGCCGTTCACGCATGGGCCACTCCCAGCATGTGCTGGCCGATGAGCCGCTCGTCGAAGGTGGCCCGCTCGAAGGTGGCCACCGCGCGACCGCGAGCGAAGACCACCAGCCGGTCGGCCAGCGCCAGCACCTCGTCGAGGTCGAGCGAGACCAGCAGCACGCCGCACCCCTCGAGTCGCTGGGCGCGCAGGCGTTCCCGCACCGCCTCGACCGCGGCGATGTCGAGCCCCCGCGTGGGTTGATTGACGACCAACAGCTTCGGCTTCGCGTCGAGCTCGCGCGCCACCACCAGCTTCTGCTGATTGCCGCCCGAGAGCGCACCGCCCCGCAGGGTGGGCGTCGGCGGACGCACGTCGTTGGCGTTCACCAGCTCGAGCGTGCGGGCGCGTCGGCCGGCGAAGTCGATGCGCGGGCCTTTCGCGAAGGGCGGCTGGGTGTGACGCCCGAGTGAGACGTTTTCTTCGACGGTGAGGTCGGCGACCAGCGCCCGGCGCAGGCGGTCTTCGGGCACGTGGGCCACGCCGAGCGCCCGGGCGCGCGCGGGGTCGAGGCGGTCGACGCGCTGGCCGGCGACGGTGAGCACCCCGCTGGTGAAGGGCCGCAGCCCGGTGACGACCTCGGTGAGCTCGCGCTGGCCGTTGCCGTCGACGCCGGCGATGCCCAGAATCTCTCCGGCCCGCAGCTCGAGCGAGACGTCGACCAGGCCCTGCGAACAGACCTGGTGCAGCGAGAGCACGACCGGGCCCGGGGTGGCCGGCGCGTGCGACCCCACCGGCGCGGCGCGACCGATCATCGCCTCGGCGAGCGCTTCGGGGGTGGTGCCCTGCGGGCTGACCTCGGTCACCTTGCGACCGCGGCGCATGACCGCGATGCGGGTGGCGAAGGTCAGCACCTCCTTGAGCTTGTGGCTGATGAGGATGACGGTCAGCCCGCGCTCCGAGAGCGTGCGGGTGACGGCGAAGAGCTCGGTGGCTTCCTGGGGCGTGAGCACCGCGGTGGGTTCGTCGAGCACCAGGGTCTTCACGCCGCGGTGCAGCGCCTTGACGATTTCCACCTTCTGCTGGCTGCCGACGGTGAGCGACGAGACCAGCGCGCGGGGGTCGAGTTCGAAGCCCAGCGAGGCGCAGGTGGCCGCGACCTCGGTGCGGGCGCGCGACAGGTCGAGCCCGAGGCCTCGGCGCGGCTCGTGCCCGAGCACCACGTTCTCGGCGACGCTGAGCGTGGGCACGAGCGTGAAGTGCTGGTGCACCATGCCCACGCCGCGGGCCAGCGCAGCTGCGGGCGTGCGCAGCCGGGTGGGAACGCCGTCGAACGAGATGGTGCCCGAATCGGGCTGGTAGAGCCCGTAGAGCACGTTCATCAACGACGACTTGCCAGCGCCGTTCTCACCGACCAGGGCCAGGCGTTCGCCCGCGTCGATGCGCAGCGACACGTCGTCGAGTGCGGTCACGCCGCCGAACTGCTTGGTGAGGTGGGCCAGCTCGATCACGTCGGGTCGACCCTACGCCACCGCCAGCCGGAGCGCCGCTGGCTTTCAGCGCTCGCGGCGCTCGGGGGCGTAGCCGTGGGCGATGAGCCAGCCTTCGGACTGCACCAGCGGCCGGTCGCTGGGCCGCCAGGCCGATTCGACCACCAGCTCGCCCCAGGCCGGGGCCCTGGGGGTGCGGCGCTCACGGCGTTCCATGGTGGGCTTCTGCTCGGTGGTCTCGGTCATGTGGTGCTCCCCTTCCGGTGTGCGACAGCCCGCTGCAGGGCTGTCAGAGGCTGATCAGACGTGCAATTCGCCGCGCGTCAATTTCCAGACCGGTCGGGCCCCTTGCCAGACAGCGCCATTGAAACGGGTTCGACACCTGTGCGACGAAGTCGTCATGGAGCCCGTCTCCGGCGAGTTCGCCGTGTCGATCGACCTCGTCGACCCTGCGCGCACGCCCGCGCACCCGTCGGCGATGCGCGACCTGACGGGCCAGGTGCTCGCGCAGCGCTACCAACTGGTCGACGTGGTGGGTGGCGGCGGCATGGGCACGGTCTACCGCGCGACCGATCTCGCTGCGGCGCGCGAAGTGGCGGTCAAGGTGCTCGACCCCCGCTTCGACCCCGCGAAGGACCCGGCCTACCGCGAGCGATTCCTGCGCGAGGCGCGGCTCTCGACCCGGCTGGCGCACGCCAACATCGTCGAGGTGCTCGACACCGGCGAGAGCGACGGCACACACTTCATCGCCATGGAGCTGCTGCAGGGCCGCACCCTGGCCGCGCTGCTCGAGGCCGAGAAGCTGTTGCCCTGGGCCCGCGCGCTCACGCTCACCCGGCAGATGGCGGCAGGCCTGGCCTTCGCCCACGAGCTGGGGCTGGTGCACCGCGACCTGAAGCCCGCCAACTGCTTCGTGCTGGGCGAAGGGCCGACCGAATGGGTCAAGCTGCTCGACTTCGGGCTGGCCAAGCCGATGCTCGGCTCGAGCGCGAAGGACGACGAGGTCACCCGCACCAGCGTGGTGATGGGCTCGCCGACCTACATGGCACCCGAGCAGGCGCGGGGCGAAGCGTCGGTGCAGTCCGACGTGTACGCGATGGGCGTGATGCTCTTCCGCATGCTCTGCGGGCAGGTGCCCTTCACCGGCAAGACGGCCATCGAAGTCATCGTTCACCACATTCAGTCGCCGCTGCCCTGGCTGGGTGAGGTCAACCCCGACAACACCGTGCCGATGGAGCTCGAGCTGGTGATGCGCCGCTGCCTCGAGAAGGACCCCAAGGCGCGCTTCTCGTCGGTGCAGGCGATGGTGGCCGCGCTCGACGAGGCCGAGCTCGACACCCGCCGGGACCCGGCCCAGCGCGCGGCGACGTTGCAACTGGCGGCGCAGCGCCGCATGACG
>CAIWFK010000442.1 GCA_903911905.1 uncultured Myxococcales bacterium | reverse complement strand
GGCCCACCCGGTTGGCGCGCGCGTCGGTGAACGCGCCCTTCATGTGCCCGAACAGCTCGCTCTCGAGCAGGGTCTCGGGCATGGCCGCGCAGTTGACGGCGATGAAGGGGCCGTCCTTCCGGCGCGAGGTCTCGTGCAGGTGCCGCGCGAGCACTTCCTTGCCGGTGCCCGATTCACCCATGATGAGCACGGTGGCCTCGGAGTCGGTCACCCGGCTGACCAGGTTCACCAGGCGCTTGTAGGCCGGGCTCTCGCCCACCAGCGGTGAGGGCGCGTTGGCCGCCACCACCTGGCGCAGGCGCTTGACCTCGTCGCTGAGGCGGCGGTGCTGCACCGCGCGCTCGAGCGTGAGCACCAGCGCGTCGACCTCGACCGGCTTGGTGACGAAGTCGTACGCGCCCACCCGAATGGCTTCGATGGCCGTCTCGAGGCTGCCGAACGCGGTGATGACCACCACCGGCACGTCGGGCCGCATCGCCGCCACCCGGCGACACAGCTCGGTGCCGGTCATGCCCGGCATCTGCAGGTCGGTGAGCACCACGTCGACCTCCGAGCGCCCCGAGAGCGTCGAGAGCGCCTCGTCGGGCGACTTGAGCCAACTGGCCTCGAAGCCGCGGCGGGTCAGGCTCTTGGCGAGCAGATCGCCCCAGGCGGCGTCGTCTTCGACGAGCAGTATGCGTCCCTTGGTCATGGTGCGAGGTATACGGCGAAGCGGGGCCCTGCGCCGACTCCAGAATGATTCATGGTACCTCCGGTTGCTGCGGAACTCGTTTTTCGACGACATGGTTCACCCCGGTAGGAACACCGAAAAGTGCGTGCCCTGCCCCACCACCGACTTCACGTCGATCCACCCGCCGTGGTCACGGACGATGCTCCAACTGACCGACAGCCCCAGCCCCGTGCCCTCACCGACCTCCTTGGTGGTGAAGAAGGGCTCGAAGATGCGGCTGATGACCTCGGGCGCGATGCCGGCCCCTTCGTCGACGACGTGAATGACGGCCCAGGTGCGCTCGGTGCGGCGCGGGTCGACGTCGGCCGGCGCCTCAGCCTTCGCCTGGTCGGCGAACACCGTGACGGTTCCACCGCCGCTCATCGACTGCACGGCGTTGATGACCAGGTTGGTGAGCACCTGCTGCAACTGCACCTGGTCGACCTGCGCCACCAGCGCCGGCGTCTCGCGGTGCACCAGGGTCACCTGGCGACGTGAGGCCAGCGTGCCGATGAGCCGCAGGGTCGACCCCAGCAGCACGTTGAGCTCGACCTCTCCCCGCTGCGGCGTGCGGCGGCGCGCGAAGTCGAGCAACTGACGAATGATGCGGGTCATCACCGCGGCCTCGTCGGCGACGATTTGCCCGCCCTTGGCGACCTCGTCGCCCGTGACTTCGCCGGTCGCAATCATCCGGCCCCAGGTGCCCACCACCGACAGCGGCGTGCCCATTTCGTGGGCGATGCCCGCGGCCAGCTTGCCCACCGTCGCCAGGCGCTCGGCGTGGTGCAGCCGTTCCTCGGCCGCGCGCTTCTCGAGCTCTTCGCGCGAGAGCCGGTCTCGTGCCGCCAGCAGCGTGTCGGCCATCACGTCGAGCTGGCGACCCAGCTCACCCAATTCGTTGGACCCCTGCAGCCCCACGCGCACGCTGAAGTCGCCGCGACCGAAGCGCTGGGCGAACGACACCAGGCGCTCGACCGGCAGGCCGATGATGCGGCGGCCCATGACCGAGGCCACCACCACGAAGGTGAGGAGCAGCGCGAAGGCCGACACCAGCACCCGCACCAGCAGCGAGCGCACCCACTGGTAGTGCGACGACTCCGACTCGCGCACCTCGAGGTAGACCGCCGCCGGCTCGGCCAGCGGCAGCCGGCGCCAGGTGCGCAGGTACCCGCCTTCGGCCAGGCTGGCCTCGCCGTCCTTCGAGGCGCGGGGCACCACCTCGGGCGGCAGCTCGCGCTCTTCGCGCACGTGCAGTTCGACGCCGTGGTGGTCCACCCGCTCGAGCATCGCCGCCGCCCCGGCGCGGTCGCGCGACCAGGCCTCGGCCACCACCGGCGCCAGGGTGCCCGAAATGGTCTCGTGGTCGTTTTCCATGTCGGCGCGCAGCGAGCCCAGCTCGGTGACCACCAGCACGGCGGTCAGGCCGCTCATCACCAGCAGGGCGACGATGCCGAGGAAGACGGTGAGCGTGCGGGCGACCTTCATGAAGAAACCGCTGACAGACGCACCTTTCGTGCCGACCCTCAAGCCCGGTCTGGAAGGGTTTTGCGAGGCGAAGCGCCACGAAGGGGCCCTCGAACGCGGCTGATCGCCTCGCGTCGCCCGCTCCGCTTCCCGTGGGCCGAGGCTGGCACGCGCGCTGCTTATGCACAGCGTCATGCGGGGCCGATTCACCACGACGTTCCTCTTCGTTGCAGGGCTGGCACACGCCGCACCGCTCACGCTGACCCAGGCGGTCGACGAGGCGCGCACCCACGGCTTCGACCTTCGCACCGCCCAACTGGCGGTCGAGCAGGCGCGCGGTGACCGGCTCGCCGCCGGCGCGCTCGCCAACCCCACCCTCTCCATCGGGGCCGGCCCCTCGCTGGGGTGCTACGGCCCTGGCTGTCGAGCGGGCAGCCCGACCCTCACCGCCAGCGTGTCGGAACAAGGAGCGCTCTGGCAGTTGCTGGTCGGCAAGCGCGGGCTCAAGCTCGACGCGGCGCAGGCCGGGGTCGATTCGGCCGAGGCCCAGCAGGCCGACAGCCGCCGCCAGCTCGATTCGCTGGTCAAACAACAGTTCGTCGCGGCCATCACCGCCGAGCGCGCCATCGAGTTCTCGGAGCAGGTGCGCGACTCGACCGCCCAGACCGCGGCGCTCATTCGCGAGCGGTACAAGGCGGGCGCGGTCGACGAGGCCGACGTGTCGCGGGTCGAGACCCAGCGCTTCGAGGCCGAACAGGCGCTCGACGCCAGCCGCCAGAATGCCGACCAGCAGCGCTCGCTGTTGGCCTTCCTGCTGGGGCGTGAATCAGGGGCGAAGGACCTCACCCTCGAGGCCGGCGTGTACACCCGCCCCGCCGCGTCACCCGAGCTCGACCACGCCACGCTGACCGAGCTCATCACCCGCGCGCTCGAGCACCGCGCCGACGTGCGCGCGCAGGAAGCCCTGGTCAAGCAAGCCGAGGCCACGGTCGCCTCGCTCGAACGCCAGCGCGTGCCCGACGTCGCGCTCGGCGCCACCTTCGCGCAGCAGGGGCTCTCGCCCGACTTCTCGAGCCCGCCCAACGTGGTGGTCAGCCTGTCGCTGCCCATTCCCATCGCCTACCAACTGCAGGGTGAACTGGCCCGGGCCCGCGCCACCGTGCAGGCCCAGAAGGTCGCGCTCGAGAAGACCCGCGCCCAGGTGCGCACCGACGTCGAGAGCGCGTGGGCCGCCTTCCAGGCCGCGCGGCTGCAGTCGCGCCGCATGGACGACAACCTGCTGCGCCAGGCCGACCGCGCTCGCACCCTGGTCTCGGTGCAGTACGACAAGGGCGCGGCCTCGCTCATCGAGTTCCTCGACGCGCAGCGCACCTTCGTCGCCATCAACGTCGAGTCGCTCCAGGTCGTGCAG
This sequence comes from uncultured Myxococcales bacterium, assembly GCA_903911905.1. Classification (GTDB taxonomy): domain Bacteria; phylum Myxococcota; class Myxococcia; order Myxococcales; family Myxococcaceae; genus Xiheilimnobacterium; species Xiheilimnobacterium phototrophicum. The sequence goes on along the minus strand of CAIWFK010000442.1, from coordinate 1,674 downwards.
GCCTGGTGGACCGCCATCTTCCGTCTCGAGGCCGCCACCGGCCAGGAGTTCTCGCCATGAAGAAGTCGCTGCTCACCGCGCTGCTCGCGCTGCTGGCCTGCAACGGCAAGCCCGCTGCCACCGACGTCGAACACGCGCCCGACGGCGAAGTGTGGCTCAGCGAGGCGCAGGTGAAGGCCAGCCAGGTGGTGCTCTCGGTGGCCCGCGCCTCGACGGTGCCCGAGACGGTGCGCCTGGCCGGGCACGTGACCTTCGACGACCTGCGGGTGACCCACGTGTTCAGCCCGGTCACCGGCCGGGTGGTGAAGATCTTCGCCAACCCCGGTGACACCGTGGCGAAGGGAGCGCCGCTGGCCGAAATCGACTCGCCCGACGTGGGCAACGCGATGAGCGACCTGCTCAAGGCCCAGGCCGACGCCGAGGCCGCGCAACGCGAGCTCGAGCGCCAGAAGGAACTGTACGAGGTGCACGCCGCCCCCCGGAAGGACCTGGAGGCCGCCAGCGATTCGGCCGCGCGCGCGACCGCCGAGTTGGAGCGCACCCGCCAGAAGATGCGCCTGCTGCACGTGGGCGAGAGCGGCCCCGTCACCCAGACCTTCACCCTGCGCGCGCCGCTGGCCGGGCAGGTCGTCTCGCGCGGGCTCTCGCCGGGCATGGAAGTGCAGGGCCAGTACACCGGCGGCAACCAGGCCGAGCTGTTCACCATCGGCGACCTCGACCAGGTCTGGGTGGTGGCCGAAGTGCACGAGATGGACGTGGGCAAGGTGAAGCTCGAGCAGCCGGTCTCGGCGGCCTTCGTCGCCTACCCCGACCGCCCCTTCCCCGGAACGGTGGGGTGGATGAGTGAGGTGCTCGACCCGGCGACCCACACCTCGCGCGTGCGCGTGGCGCTCGACAACAAGGACAAGCTGCTGCGCCCCGAGATGTACGCGACGCTGACCGTGACCGTCGACCAGCGGCCCAGCGTGGCGGTCAAGCGCTCGGCGCTCATTCGCCTGGGCGACGTGATGGTGGTCTACCTCTCGCGCGGGGCCCGGCCCGACGGTCGGCTCCGGTTCGAGCGACGCCGGGTGACCGTGCCCACCGAATTGCCTGCCGACGGCCTGGTGCCGGTGCTGGCCGGCATCGAGCCGGGCGACATCGTGGTCGAAGACGGCGCGATTCTGCTGTCGGAGGGCTGAAGCCATGGTGCAGGCGCTCGTCAGGTTCGCGCTGAAGACCGCGGTGCTCGTCTTCGCTCTCGCCGCCGCCCTCGCGGGTCTGGGCGTGTGGGCCTACACCCAGCTCGACATCGAGGCCTACCCCAACCCGGTGGCGCCGATGGTCGAGGTCATCACCCAGCCGCCGGGCTGGAGCGCCGAGGAAGTCGAGCGCGCCGTCACCATTCCCATCGAAGCGGCGATGGCGGGCATGATCGACCTCGAGCACACCCGCAGCCAGAGCCTCTACGGGCTGTCGGACATCAAGCTGTACTTCAACTGGAACCCCAGCTTCCACGAAGCCCAGCAGCGCGTGCTCAACCGGCTCTCGCAGCTCAACCTGCCCGCGGGGCTGCAGCCGCAGCTGAGCCCGTGGAGCGCCATCGGCGAAGTCTTCCGCTACCAGTTGGTCGGCAAGGAATACTCGCTGCAGGAACTGAAGACGGTGCAGGACTGGGTGCTCGAAAAGCAGTGG
>CAIWFK010000441.1 GCA_903911905.1 uncultured Myxococcales bacterium | reverse complement strand
GATGAACAAGGCGCCTCCGGGGCCGGAGGTTGGCCTGATGGTCACCGAGTCGCTCTTCGGCATGCTCACCGCTTCGGGCGTCACCATTCTGCCGTACCTGCTCTTCCGCCTGACCGGCCTGCTCGACTCGGGCGGCGATCTCGCGGCGATTCTGCTCATGGCCACCGTGGCCGTCGCGCCGCTGTCGGTCGCGCAGACCCAGACGGGGATCGCGAATGGCAGCTCGTACTACCACTCGGAATCGTGGATTCCGCTGCTCACGGGCCTGGGCGCCGAGGGCATCGTGGTGCTGACGTATTACGCCGCACGCGGAGGCACGCTGGTGCCGCCGTCGACCTACAACACGGCGACCGGCGTGCCGGAAGATCAGGCGCCCATCATCTGGCTGCTGGTCGGCTCGGCGGCGGTGGTGCCCATTCTGCAGATGGTGGCCATCAACCTCTTCAAGCAGCCCAAGTTCAAGTTCGTCGCCGAAGACGACAACGCCAACCACGAGAAGAAGCCCCTGGCCTCGCTGGGCATGCCCAAGCCGATGCCGGTGCTGACCCAGACGGCGACCGGGAACACCTCGGTGGGCCTGGGCATCTCGGTGCTCAACGGTACCTGGTAGGCCGCAGGACCTGGAAGCAGGACCTGGAAACAGGCAGCCGGCCGAGGGAGGCCGGAAAGAACGGCCTCGAGGGCGGGCGGCGACGGCGTGGCGTTGCCCGCGCTGCTGGCTTCGCCGGTCAGCCCCTCGCAACGAGGGCTGGGTCGCGCAGGTCAGCGAGGTGACGTGCTGGGTCGAGACACTTGGGCTGGAATCGGTGCTGCGGGGCGACCAGATTCCCGCCAAAGTGCGAGGAATTCGCTTCGAGGTCGAGGAGGAGCAAGCCCGCAACGAGCACGGCCTCGCGCCCCCGCTGTTCGACCGCCTGCCCTTCAGGCTGCAGCCACGAGACAGGCGTCCAAGGAGCGGCAGCGCCTCAGGGCACCGGAACCAGCAGACCCTCGGGCAACGTCGGCCGCTCGCCGTCGAGCCAGCTCGGCACCGGCAGGCTCTTGCTGCGCAGGAACTCGGGGTTGAACAGCTTCGAGGCGTAGCGCGAGCCCGAGTCACAGAGGATGGTGACGATGGTGTGGCCGGGCCCCAGCACGCTGGCCAGTCGCACGGCGCCCGCGACGTTGATGCCCGACGAGCTGCCCAGCACCAGCCCTTCGTCGGCGACCAGGTCGAACACGGTCTTCACCGTCTCGGTGTCGGGAATCGAGAAGCTGTGGTCGATGGTCAGGCCCTCAAGGTTCTTCGTGATGCGCGCCTGCCCGATGCCCTCGGTAATCGACGAGCCCTCGGCCTTGAGCTCACCGGTCGTGTAGTAGCTGTGCATCGCGGCGCCCGGCGGGTCGGCCAGCCCAATCTTCACCTTCGGGTTGAACGCGCGCAGCGACTGCGCCACGCCCGCGAGCGTGCCGCCGGTGCCGATGGCGCAGATGAAGCCGTCGACCTTGCCGCCGGTCTGTCGCCAGATCTCGGGCCCCGTGGTGTCGACATGGCCCTGCCGATTGGCGACGTTGTCGAACTGCTGCGCCCAGACGGCGCCGTTGGGCTCGCTCGAGTTGAGCCGCTCGGCCAGTCGCTGCGCGACGTGCACGTAGTTGTTCGGGTTCTTGTACGGCACCGCTGGCACCTCGAAGAGCGTGGCGCCGCCCATGCGCAGGGCGTCCTTCTTCTCCTGGCTCTGGGTGTTGGGAATGACGATCACCGTGCGGTAGCCGCGCGCGTTGCCCACCAGCGTCAGCCCGATGCCGGTGTTGCCCGCGGTGCCCTCGACGATCACGCCGCCCTTGCGCAGCACGCCGCGCTTCTCGGCATCGAGCACGATGGCCAGCGCCGCGCGGTCCTTCACCGAGCCACCGGGATTCAGGAACTCGGCCTTGCCCAGAATCTCGCAGCCGGTCAGCGCCGAGAGCTTGCGCAGCTTGATGAGCGGGGTGTGGCCGACGGTGGGGACGAAGCCTTCTCGAATGTCCATGGGGGGCGGTTTCTCGGGTCGCTCGAGCGGAAGCCCGCCGAGGGAGGGTGCTGGCGGCGGACGAATGTCCGCTATGCTAGAAGCCTGAATGGAGGTCTGTCATCATTCTTCTGCCTCCTGCTCTCGCGACACGGCCGCCTCGAAGAAGAGGAACCCCAGCGGAATCATCGAGGTGACGAGCCCGGTCCACCTGGTGTCACGACTGAGCTGCCCCCGACGAGCGATCGCCACCCACAGGGCGAGCAGCAGCACGCCGTGCACCCGACCGAGTTGATGCACCAGCCACGGGTCGTCGAAGACGTACTTCAGCGGCATCGCCACGAAGAGCAGCAGCAGGTACGACAGACCTTCGACGCGCGCGAGCCACCTCATGGCCGCCACACCATCAGGGCCAGCGCCAGCACGAAGCCCAGCGACGCCACGCCGCTGAGGGCATTCGACTTCCGCTCGAGCAGGTGGGCTTGCGCGAGCACGCTCCACATCGTCACCAGTGAGGCGGCGACGGCTCCCAGAATCCACCGCGCAAAGAGCGGCTGACCGGTCGCGCTCACCAGCCCGAAGCCGCAGAACCAGCTGAGCACGAACCCCGGCGCCGCGTGACGGTCACTCCAGCGTCTGCGCTCGGCGGTGGTGGTGGCGCGGAAGGTGCCGACGACGCCCGAGAAGAACACCGAGACGGCGACGAACTTGAGGAACCGCAGCACCAGCCAGGCGCTCACGTCGTGGCTCCCCACCGCAGGGCCAGCTGCTTCATCGATGGCGCGTCGAGCAGGAACCAGATCGCGATCAACGGGTCGAACACCGCGCAGCCGAACGACGAGAGCGGCCAGATCGCGACCATCGGCGCGCCGATGGTGTGGTGCACCAGGTCGCAGATGGCGTGCACGATCCACCCGACGCCAATCGCGGGGACGCAGCGCCAGCCGGCCACCGCCAGCGCCACGATCGCCAGGGCGAAGGGGACCTCTGCCAGCCCCAGCCCACCCGTCAGGTACGAGGTCGAGGCACCGAACAGCACCACCGCCATCGAGCGCTGTCGCCATGGCTGTGGCACGAGGCTGACCAGCGCCACGAAGGTCGGGGCGGCGACGAGGTTGATGAGCACCTGCTCGAGGAAGGCGGAGGGGTCGGTCATGCAGCCGGTCTACGGCGCGTGAAGAACTGTTACTTGTCTGCGGTGGAAGTGATCGGCGGCGAGGCCAGCACGTAGACTGCGGCGCATGTGGGCTCGAGCCGTGGAAGGCGCCTTTGCCAACGTCCCCCTGACCCCGCGGCCCGAGAAGGGCGACTTTCGCGTGAGCCAGGCTGCCGACGCGATGGTCATCGAGGTCGCCTCAGGGCCGCACCAGGTTCACCTGCGACACCCGACCAGGTCGCTCGAGGGAATGTGGGCGGTGCTGCTGCAGGTCGAAGGGGAATCGGAGCTGAGGGCTGATCGCCACCGCGTCTCGCTCCGGCCCGGTTCGGCCGTCGTGCTCTGCCCCGATGACGAGCTGTGCAT
>CAIWFK010000440.1 GCA_903911905.1 uncultured Myxococcales bacterium | reverse complement strand
CAATTCCAGGCTCAGTCGCTTGTCGCCGGCCAGCTTCTGCAGGCGGGCGAACTGCAGGTCGACCACCTGGGCGATGTCGCCTTCCTTGAGCGGCTCGAAGATCACGATCTCGTCGACCCGATTGAGGAACTCGGGGCGGAAGTGCTGCTTGAGCGCGTCCATCACCTCGCGGCGGGTGGCGGCGTCGAGCGACTTCTTGTCGGCGATGCCGTCTTGAATGGCCTGCGCTCCCAGGTTGCTGGTCATGATCAGCACCGTGTTCTTGAAGTCGACGGTGCGGCCCTGGCCGTCGGTCAGGTGCCCTTCGTCGAGAATCTGCAAGAGCACGTTGAAGACGTCGGGGTGGGCTTTTTCGATCTCGTCGAAGAGCACCACCGAGTACGGGCGCCGCCGCACGGTCTCGGTCAACTGGCCACCCTCGTCGTAGCCGACGTACCCGGGAGGCGCGCCGATCAACCGCGAGACGGCGTGCTTTTCCATGTACTCGGACATGTCGATGCGCACGATGGCGCTGTCGGCGTCGAAGAGGAACTCGGCCAGCGCCTTGGCGGTCTCGGTCTTCCCCACGCCGGTGGGGCCCAGGAAGATGAACGAGCCGATGGGGCGGTTGGGGTCCTGCAGGCCGCTGCGGGCACGGCGCACGGCGTTCGACACCGCTTCGATGGCGGCGGGCTGGCCGATGACCCGCTTGCTCAGGCGCTCCTCCATCTTCACCAACTTCTGCACTTCGCCTTCGAGCAGCCGGTTGACGGGAATGCCGGTCCACTTGCCGACCACGTGGGCGATGTCTTCGGCGTCGACCTCTTCCTTGAGGAACTTCTGCCGCTTCTGCAGCTCGGCCAGGGCCGCCTGCTGGGCCTTGAGCTCGCGCTCGAGCCCCGGCAACACCCCGAACTTGAGCTCGGCGGCCTTGTTGAGATCGCCGCGGCGCTCGGCGCCGGCCTGCTCGGTGCGGGCGGCGTCGACCTTTTCCTTCACCGCGCGAATGAGCGCGATGGCCTTCTTTTCCGATTCCCAGTGGGCCTGCATGCCGGCGAACTTTTCCTGCGCGTCGGCCAGTTCCTGCTCGAGCGTGGCCAGCCGTTCGCGCGAGTGCACGTCGGTTTCCTTGCGCAGGCCTTCCTTCTCGATCTGCAGTTGCATGATGCGCCGCTTGACCTCGTCGATCTCGGTGGGCATCGAGTCGATTTCGATGCGCAGGCGCGAGGCCGCTTCGTCGACCAGGTCGATCGCCTTGTCGGGCAGGAACCGGTCGCTGATGTAGCGGTTCGAGAGCGTGGCGGCGGCGACGATGGCCGAGTCCTGAATGCGCACCCCGTGGTGCACTTCGTACCGTTCCTTGAGTCCGCGCAGAATCGAGATGGTGTCTTCGACGCTCGGCTCGCCCACCAGCACCGGCTGGAAGCGGCGCTCGAGCGCGGCGTCCTTCTCGATGTACTTGCGGTACTCGTCGAGCGTGGTGGCGCCGATGCAGTGCAGTTCGCCACGGGCGAGCGCGGGCTTGAGCATGTTGCCCGCGTCCATGGCGCCCTCGGCCTTGCCGGCGCCGACCAGGGTGTGCAGCTCGTCGATGAAGAGAATGACCTCGCCGTTGGCGGCCGACACTTCCTTGAGCACGGCCTTGAGCCGTTCCTCGAACTCGCCGCGGAACTTGGCGCCCGCCACCATCGCGCCGAGGTCGAGCGTCACCAGGCGCTTGCGCTTGAGGCCCTCGGGCACGTCCCCGTCGACGATGCGCCGGGCCATGCCCTCGGCGATGGCGGTCTTGCACACGCCGGGCTCGCCGATCAGCACCGGGTTGTTCTTTGT
>CAIWFK010000439.1 GCA_903911905.1 uncultured Myxococcales bacterium | reverse complement strand
GTTGTTGCGTGCGCTGGGCCCTCTGGCCGACACCGCCCGCCGTGGGCTGATGACCGTCGACTGGGCGGCGAACGGGCTCGTCTGGGCGGTGGTGCTTTCGCGGCAGGCGGTGGTGGGCGCACCGGGGCTGACCTGGCTGTTGGCGCAGTTCGACCGGGTGCCGGTGCTGCGCTTTCTGAGGCAGTTGACCATCGCGGCCTTCGCCGGAGCGCCCGTGGGCGTGGCCGAGGTGACCGAGGCCGACGCCTTCGGCGCGCAGACGCTCGACACGGTGGCGCGCTGTGATTTCGCCCCTGGCCTGCAGCGGCTCTCGCTGGGGTTCACCTCGCTGACCCACGAATGGCCGGCGACGCATGCCGCCTGGGCCCGGCTGCAAGCGCTCGCGCCGGCGCTGGCGGGCGTGCCGCTCTCGAACGTCATTCGCATGGGGCACCGTGCCGTGGTGCGGGTCGAGGCGCGGCCGCCCGGCGTCGACGTGGTGGCGACCGAGGTGGTGCTCAACCCCGCGCGCAGCGACATCGGCTCGGCCCCGGGCGCGCTGGTGCGACTGCTCGGAGATGCGCCCGCGCATGCATGCTCGATTCATCGGGTCAGCGATGGAACGTGGGTGGCGTTCGACGAGTCGGGTGACCCGTTCCGCGCACACGCGGGCCGTCATGCCTTGCGGGTCAACGGCGTGCCGGTGGTGAGCGCCGCGCTCAGCCCCGGCGACCTCATCGAGCCCATCGAAGGGCTGGTGCTGCGGTTCGACCTCGAGGTCGCGCCGCAGTCGTGAAGGTCCCGGTTCGAGCGGAAGCAGAGGTCGGCACGGCGAGGTCCGCAGGCGCTGGCCCGTTGCCGTCAGGTGCTCACGCTCTGGGCGGGCATCGTGCGGCTCTTTGGGGCTCGAGCGCGGGCCAGCTTTCAGCACTGACGGTTCGCCGCGGCTGCCAGTAAGTTCGCGCGCACATGCTGACTCTGCTGGCGGTGCTGGTGGTGCATTCGACAGGTGATACCCGGCTGCTCACCGACGAGGTGACCGCGGGGCTCGGCGTGTTCGGCTCGGGCTATTCGCAGCTCGGCACGCGCCTGGGTGATGCCAACGTCTCGCCGACGGTGACGGGCCGGGTGCTCTTCTCGGGCTTCACGCTCGAGGGCGGCGTGCTGGTGGTGGCGCCGCTGGTGCGCGATGGCTCGGCGCTGGCGGTGACCGGCGCGGCGCGCGTGGGGTGGACCGGGCAGCGCTTCACGGTGCTGGCCGGAGCGCTCGGTCAATGGGGCCAGGCGGCGTCGCCGGCCTGGCAGTGGTTGCCGACGGTGCGCGCCTCGGTCGACTTCGGGCCCTTCGGTCTGACCCTGGGCATCTTCGACCTGCTGGGGTTGGTGCCGGCGCACCTCTCGTTCGACCTCTCGCTGGCGCACGCGCGGTTCTCGTTGGGCTGGGTCGCTCCCATCGGGCTGGTGGGGACGCTCGACCTGCCCGTCGCCGAGCGCTTCGCGGTGCGCTTCCAGGGGTTCGCCTACAAGCTGGCGCAGGCCGAATTCGCCCAGGCCACGGTCGGGGTCGTCTTCGCTCCAGGAGGGCTGCGATGAAGCGCGCGTGGCTCGTCGCGTTGGTGCTGACGGCGTGCGTGGACCGCCCGGGCTTCGACCTTGCTTCCGTCTCGCTCGACACGCTGGGCAAGACGCTCCCCACGGGTTTCCTCTTCGGCACCGCGACGGCGGCGCACCAGGTCGAAGGTGGCAACGTCGACGACTGGACCGATTTCGAGATGGGCACCTTCCCCGACGGGCGCCCTCACGTCGCCAACGGCGACCAGAGCGGGCTGGCCGACGACTCGTGGAACCGCTTCGACGAAGACCTGGCGCTGATGCAGGCGCTGGGGGTGACGGCGTATCGCTTCAGCGTCGAATGGAGCCGCGTGGAGCCCGAAGAGGGCGTGTGGAACGCGCAGGCCATGGCGCGCTACCGCGAGTGGGCCACGAAGCTGCGCGCCGCCGGCATCGAGCCGATGGTGACCCTGCACCACTTCTCGCTGCCCCGGTGGGAAGCGGCGAAGGGCGGGCTCGAGCGACCTGAAATCGCCGACGACCTCGCGGCCTGGGCACGCCGCGTCGGCACCGAGCTGGGCGACGTGGTCGACTTCTGGTGCCCCATCAACGAAATCAACGTCGTCGCGGCCGAGGGCTGGCTGGTGGGTGCCTTCCCTCCGGCGAAGACGGGCGACACCGCGACGCAGGCGAAGGTGATGGCGAACCTGCTGCACGCCCACGCGAAGATGGCGAAGGCCCTGCGTGAGGTCGACGTGGTCGACGCCAATGGCGACGGGCACGCCACGCTCATCACCACCGCGCATCACGTGCGCATCTTCCAGCCCGCGACGCACTCGGCGCTCGACACCGCCATCGCGGCGCTGACCGACGACTTCGTCAACGAGGCCATTCCGCGCGCGTTCGCCACCGGCCACATCGCGCTCACCGTGCCGGGCACCATCGACCTTCAGGAAGACGTGCCCGACTTGAAGGGCAGCATCGACGTGCTGGGGCTCAACTACTACTCGCGCGACATCGTGCGGGCCGACCTCGGCAGCGCCTCGCTCTCGACGCTCACCTACCGCCCCGGCCGCCCCACCAGCGACCAGGGCTGGGACCTCTACCCCGACGGCCTCTACATCCTCCTCAAGCGCTACGGGGCGTACGGCTGGCCCATCGTCATCACCGAGAATGGGTTGTCGGACCGCGAGGGCACCAAGCGCAGCCTGTTCCTCGAGCAGCACCTCGCCGCGCTCGAGCGGGCGGTCGGTGAAGGCGTCGACGTGCGGGGCTATTTCCACTGGAGCCTGCTCGACAACTTCGAGTGGGCTGACGGCTTCACCCCGCGCTTCGGGCTCTATCAGGTCGACTACGCGAACGGCCGCACGCGCACGCCCAGCCCAGCCGTGGCGACCTTCAAGCGCATCTCGCAGAACCTGAGGTGAGCCCATGGTGAACGCCCTGGTGGCAGCGCTGGTGCTGACGGCCGACCCATCGCCGTGCGTGACGTTGCTCGACGCCGACACGTTCGCGCTTCCCTGTTGCAGACCCTTCGAAGATGCCGCCTCCGGTCGAGCAGGCGCTCGCGAAGTTCATCGAGCAGGTGGTGAGCGGGCGCCCTGAGCTCACGCGCGCGTTGTTGCAGCTCGACCCGAAGCAGACCTTGTTCGAGGCGGTCGAGACGCCGGTGCCTGCGCTGGTGAAGGTCGAGCTGCGGCCGAAGCAGGGAAGTGGGCTGTCGGTGGCGGCGCTCGCGCGCACGCTGGGCGTTCGAAGCCCGGCTGTTCAGCGGGTCGGTGCGGTGTGGGTGTTGGCCGACGGAAAGGCGCCGGTGAAGCAGTGGAGGGGCGCACAGCTCGAGGTTCGCCTGTCAGTGCCAACCGATGACGTTCCACGGTCGCTCGAGGGCGTGACGGTGGCGGCCATCGTGGTGCAGGTGCCCCGACCCTGACCGTCTCTCTGCCGTGAGACGGGAGACGCCGACGGTCGAATGCGTCGCGAGCAGGTGCAGGGGCTTGGCACTGGCGCACCCTTCGCAAACCAGGGGCGCACCATGAACCTCCACGCCCTCCGCCTGCTCTTCGTCGTGTTCTTCCTCGTCTCTTGCCGCAACACCGTTGGCGCTGACTGCCAGACCAACGCTGATTGCGGGGGCGGCGACCTCTTCTGTTCGACCAACCAGCCCGGTGGCTACTGCACCCAGTCCTGCACTCGCGCCAACGACTGCCCGGCCGGCAGCGTCTGTCTCTTCGTCAACGGCGACACCCGTTCGTACTGCTTCGAGACCTGCCAGAGCGGGCGCGAGTGCCGCCCCGGCTACCAGTGCAACGCGGTGAGCGACTCGAACGAGGGGTTCTGCTTCTGAAGTCACCCCACGAGCTCGGCCGGAATCGACGCCGGCTCTGGTGAAACCGTGCGGGTCTGGGTGCTGACCCGATACGCCGCCGAGCGCGAGCGCATCATCGCGCCCAGTGGCCGAAATTCCACTGGCGCATGCCACGGGTCGAACGAGAGGTGCTCGGCCCAGGTGGCCAGCTTCTTTCCGCGCTCGCTCGCCACGTCCTGCTTCGCCAGCGTCAGGCGCGCCACCTTCACGAACGGCGTCGGCCAGTCGATGGTGGGGTCTTCGATGGGCGTGGTGCGCTCGTCGGTGAAGAACTGCACCTGCAGGTCCCACCCGAGCGGCCCCTTCGCCAGTCGCCCAGCGAGCTCTGCGCCGAGGTCGTCGGGCGTGGACCCGGTCGCGGGCTCGACGCCCACCGGCACGAAGGCGTACTTCGCGGCGTGCGCGCCGAAGCGAATCGGCAGCGCGCTGTAGTAGCGGTTCGCGGCGAGCGACGGCACCGGGGCCCCGAGGCCCTTCTGCAGCGCCCCCAAGAGCGAGAGCGCACGGCCGGGCCCCAGGTGCGCCAGCGCCTTGAAGAGGAAGGCGAGCGGGTTCACCGAGTTGACCACCACCCAGACGAATTCCTCGGGCGTGCGGAAGGGCACCGCCGACGACAGAATCGCCAGGAAGTCCTGGGTGGGGGCGTTCTCGAGCCCGGGAATGAGTTTGGTGCCGCCGACGCCCAGCACCTTGACGCCCACGCCGCGCACGTCGGGTCGCTTGTCACCCTGCACGGCGCCGCCGCCGTTCGAGAAGCGCACCACGGCCTGGTAGGTCTTCGGCTGGGCGAAGAGGCCCACCGCTGCGTGGGCGGGGAGCGCCCCCATCACCTCGAGCGTGGCGTGCGCCACCACGTTGGGCTTGGCGTGCAGCGCGCGGCGCATGGCGCTCTTCGCGGCGCGGGCCTTCTGCAGGTCGGCCAGTTGCGCGGCCAGCCGCTCGAAGACCGCGGCCTCGTCGGGGGCGATGACTTCCTTCCAGTCGGTCGATGGGGTCATTGGTGAGGTGACACCACGTTCGCTTTCGGTTGGCTACGCTTTCGCGCCATGGAGCTGCGCTACCCGGTTCGAATCGAGCACCCGGTGGCCTGGGGCGAGATGGACGCCTTCGGCCACGTCAACAACACCAATTACCTTCGCTGGTTCGAGTCGGCGCGCATCGCGTACTTCGAGGCGGTGGCCATCTCGGTCGGCACCCGCGACGACCGGCCATGGGTCCCGATTCTGGCGCGCGCCACCGTCGACTTCCGCAAGCCCGTCTCGTTCCCCGACACCATCAGCGTCGAAGCGGCCGTCGAGCGCCTCGGCACCACCAGCTTCACCATGCGCTACCGGGCCGTCAGCCAGAGGCTGGGCCTGGCTGCCGAGGGCGAGGGCGTGGTGGTGCTGCTCGACCGCGAGGGGCAGAAGACCCCCGTGCCCGCCGCGCTGCGGGAGGCCATCGAGCGGTTGCAGCTTGCGCCGGCCCCGGGTGGCGTCTAGCTCGCGGGTCATGAATCGTCTGGCCTGGCTGTGCGTGGCGTCGCTCTCGTGGTGTGCGTGCGAGCGCTCGGCCACGAAGACCACCGTCGACTTCCGTCGCGTGCTGCCCGAAGGCGCGCCTGCGGGCGCCTGGGTGGCGAAGTTCGCCGACCAGACCGTCACCGAAGCCGAACTGACCCGGCGCTTCGCCGAAATGAACCCCTTCGCACGCACCCGCTTCCAGGCCATCGAGCAGCGGCGCGACTACGTCGAGGGCCTGGTCGACTACGAGCTGGTCGCCCGCGAGGCCATCAAGCAGGGCCTGGCGCAGGACCCCGAGGTGGTGGAGGCCGCGCGACGGGTGATGGTGCAGACCCTGCTCAAGCGCGAGCTCGACCAGAAGGGCAGCGTCAACGACGCCCAGGTGGCGAAGTACTACGCCGAGCACCAGAGCGACTTCGTCAAGCCGGCCATGGTGCGGCTGGCCCACATCGCCTTCACCAGGGAACACCGCGCCCAGGCCGAAGCGGTGCTGGCCCAGGTGCGCGCACTGCCGCCGCTCGACCTCGCCGCCTTCGGCAAGCTGGCCCGCGAGCAGTCGGAAGACGAGGGCACCAGGGTGCTCGACGGGGACCTGCGCTTCTTGTCGGAAAAAGAGCTCACCACCCAGTTCGGGCCGGCGATGACCGCCGCCGCCGCCGCGCTCGCCAAGGTGGGCGACGTGGCCCCCGAGCTGGTCGAGAGCCCGACCATGCTGCACGTGGTCAAGCTCGAGGGCCGTCAGTTGGCGCTCGACCTCTCGCTCGAGCAGGCCCGGCCCAGCATCACCCAGGTGCTGCTCAATGATTCGCGGCAGGCCCGGTACCGCGCGCTCATCGAGCGGCTCAAGCGCGAGGCCGACGTGCAGGTCAACGAGTCGGCGTTGAGCGCGCTCAGCGTCGACGTCAAGGCGCCGGCGCTCGAGTCGAAGGGCCCGCAGCCCGGCTTCTTGCAGCCTCCCGGCTCGGGCCTCAACGAGCGCTGAGCTCGAGCGTCACTGCAGCGCGGCCTGCACCGTGGCCTGCCAGGCGCAGTCGGTGGGGTGCAGCGCGACGGCGTTGTCGGCGAAGCGGCGCAGCGCCAGGGTGGCGGCCTCGACGAGTGCTCGTTGGGTCGGCGTGTCTTCGCGCTCGGTGGCCTGACTGAAGTCGTCGGACAGCGTGCCCATGCGCTCGTTGGCCGCGGTGACGACGCCGGTGGCGCGGCCGGCCAACTGCGCCGTGGCGTGCGAGAGCTGCTCGGTCAGACCGTTCCACCGGGCCACCAGCCAGGCCCGCTCGAGCGCGGCCTCGGTCGGCCGCTGGCGTTCGGCCAACCGCTCGACCGAGGGCGTGGGCAGGCCGCGAGGCCATTGGCCGGTGAGACTGAAGGCGGCCTGCGCCAGGCGCGCGGGCCTGCGGGCCTCGGGCCAGGCGCGCAGGTGCTCGAAGGCCGCGCGGCAGTCGCCCTTCGCCAGCGCCGTCGCCGTGGCGTCGACCGACGGGGCTTCACCGGCCACCAGGCCCGGGTCGGGTACCAGCCCCACACAGCCCGGGGCGTGGGCACCGGCGACCACCGCCACCAGGTGTGACCCTTCGGCCCGAACCTCCAGCACCACCGGCCTGAAGGCCTCGAGCTCGAGCGGCAACAGCAGGGGCTCGACTCCGGCCGCGCGCGCTTCGAAGACGTGGCGACCCGGCAAAACCCGCGCGCCACCCGAGAAGGGGAACCGGTCGACCGACAACGAGACCGACTGGTCAGCCTCGAGCGTCAGCGAGGTCGAGGGTGCGGGCCCCTTCGAGGCCACCGTGAGCGCGGGGCAGCCGGCGTCGCCTGATGATGAGGGTGACGGAAATGGAGGCGGTCTGGTGGCGAGAGGACCCGGTGGGCGGCTCTGCGCCGGTCGCAGCAGCACCACCGCCGCCATGATGGCCAGCACCGCCGCGCCTGCTGCCAACAGCCACCACCGCATGGGTGGAATCTACACGTGACTCGAGGCCGAGGTGGGGGGCTTGTCGACGACGGCGGCGATCGCCTAGAGCCCGGGACCCGTGACTTTCCCGTTCCGCGCCCTGGTCCCGCCGTCCGTGCTCGTGCTGGTGATGCTGCTGGTCACTGCCTGCCACAAGAACGCCCTGATGGGCGCCAGCTGCCCTGAGACGGTGCTGCAGACCACCGAGCAGACCACCACCATGACCATGACCAGCACCCAGGTCTCGAGTCAGTCGGCCTTCGACATCAACAACGTGTCGGTGCTCGAGGCGACCGACCAGATTTTCGGCGGCGCCGACGCGGTGATTCTGGACCACGACCTGACCCAGGTGCCTGCCGGCGCGACCTGGCGGGTCAGCTCGGTCGACGTGCTGGTGATGGTCTCGGACTTCGACTTCCCCGGCTACCCGCAGTCGGTGGGGCAGAGCCAGGTCGCGCTCACCGTGCAGGTGTGGGACGCCAACAGCCCGCTGGTTCACCCGCCCTTCGAGGTTCGGCAGGTGCTGGTGCCCTCGGCCCTGACCTGGAACACCGTGACGCTATCGACCGGCACCTTTCGCAGCGCGTGGTGGCGGTTCGACTTCGCGGCGGCCACCAACCCCGTCATTCCCGAGAGCGGCATGACCGCGCCGCAGTACCTGGTGGGTGTGAAGTGGGAAAGCAGCTCGGAACCGCAGGTCGGGTATTCGAACTTCAACCGGCCCTGCGACCGCAACTGGACCAACGCGACCGGCAGCGCCTGGGTGCTCAATTCCACCCAGGGTACCGGTGGGAACATGTGCAACTGGCCGATGATGCGCGTGAACTCCGAGCTGCTGCAGAAGGTGACCACCACGACCACCACCACCGTGCCGGTGACCGTGCCCGTCACCGTGCTGGTGCAGCGCGACCAGTGCGACCCGACCTCGACCGAGACCATGGTGGTGCTCGACGGCGGCGTCGACGCCGGCCTGCCCTGAACATGAAGAACCCCGCGACCCTGTTGAGGGGGCGCGGGGCCGGTGCTGCCGACGTCGGCTCGGCTTCAGAGCGTCTTGAGGTACGAGACCAGGTCGTCGACCTCGGCGTCGCTCAGCTGCGAGGTGGCGCCGTGCTTGTCGCCCGACTTGCCGTCGACGATGCGGGCCTTCAGGCTGACCGCGCTGCCGTCGTGCAGGTAGGGCGCGGTGCGGCCCACGCCGAGCAGTGAGGGGGTGTTGAGCGCGCCCTTGGGCAGCAGGGTCACGTCGTCGATGACGGGGCCCGCGGTGACCAGGGTGCCGACGTCGGCGAAGGTCTGGTTGGTCAGTGCTTCACCGGTATGGCACTGCGCGCAGTTCGCCTTGTCGAAGGCGGCCTTGCCGCGCGCCAGCACGTCGGCCGGCGTGCGCTCCTTCGCCGCGTTGTCAGGGGTGGGCTGCGCGTCGAGGAAGGCGGCGATCTGCTGCTCCATCTGCTGGGTGACGCCCGTGCCGCCCATGCGGTGCTGCACGGTGAGCGACATGAACGACATCAGGTCGTTGAATTCGCCGTTCCAGTGGTAGGGCGCGGTCTTCGAGAGCATGCGGCCGGCGAGCGACGGCGTCTGGCGCGGCCCGTCGACGAAGTTCCACACGTGCCCGTCTTCGCGGCCTTCGAGGTGGCAGGTGCCGCAGGCGATGCCCATGGCCGGGTCGTTCATGCGCGAGTCGGTGGCGCTGAAGAAGAGCTTGCGGCCCGCCACCACGTCGGCCGGCAACACGTCGTCGGCGACGTGAATGGTGGCCTTGTTCACCACCGTGCTGATGCCGGTCTGCTGGTCCTTCACGGCCTCGAGCTGCGAAATCGAGTGGTCGAAGGCGTTGAACACCCACGCCTTGAGCCCGTCGTGTGCGACCACGATGCCCGTGGGGCCGTTGCCCACCGGCACCACCTGGGTGACCGACGCGGGGCCGCGACTGCCGTCGGGCGTCGGCACGTTCGCGCCCGGGTTGGTGCGGGTGGTGGTGGGCACGATGGCCACGTTGTTGGTGTTGAAGTGCGCCACGTACACGAAGGTCCCGGTGGGGTCGGCCACCATGGCGCGCGGGCCCTGGAGCGCGGTGCCCGGAATGCCGGTGGTCAGCACGGTCGGCGGGCGGTCGGTCGAGGTCGAGCCGCACGAGGTCGAGTCGTCGACCAGCGCGTTGCCGTTCGAATCGAAGGTCAGCAGCGCCGCTGCCGCGACCGAGGTGGCGCCGCACGAGGTCGACGAGCCATAGCCGCCCTGGCTCGAGCCGGGCACGGTGGTGCCGGGGCCGGTGGTGGTGGTGCTGGTCTGCAGCACGGCGTCGCTCGAGAGCAGCGAGGCCACGAAGACCTGCGAGCCGTCGGCCGAGGTGGTGATGGCCTCGAAGCCGCGCGGGTGCGAGGTGGCCGGGCCGCCCAGGTTGCCATTGCCGTTGGGGAACCCGATGCCGGTGGTGGGGCCGTTCGAGAGCAGGGTGCGGTTGAGCTGGGCGAACACGTCGCTGCCCGCGCGCACCACGCTGCCCTTGTCGAGGTCGACCGTCACCACGTCGCCGCTCTTGTAGAGAGTGACGACCGCGGTGCCGTTGACCAGGGTGATGCCGCGCGGCTCGCTGCCCACCGGCACTTCCCACTTCGGCTGGCGGGTGGCGGTGTCGATGGCCATCAGCGTGCCGACCGTCGGGTCGTTGAGCGAGGCGGCGTTGACCACGTAGAGCGTCTTCGAGTCGGTCGAAATGGCCAGGCCCACCGGTTCGACCGCGACCGCGATGCGGGCGGTCTCGCTGGTCTCGCCGCGCTTGAGCACCGAGACGCTGCGGTCCATGCGGTTGGTGACGTAGATGGTGTCGTCGGGAGCGACGAGCACCTTCTCGGGCTGCTTGCCCACCGAAATGCCGCGTACCTCGTTGGTCTTCGTGTCGACCATGAAGACCTGGTTCAGGTCGCTGTCGGCCGCGTAGAGCAGCGCGTCATCGTGGGTCGCGGCGATGCTGCCTGAAGAAGTGTTGCCGCCTCCCGCAGCCGGGCTCGCACACGAAGGACCGAGCAACAGGGACACGGCGAGAGCGGCACCCAGCAGACGCTGTTTCATCGTTCGACCTCAGTTTTCTGTGGCGTTGCAAGACCCAACCTGGCGGTTTCCCTCGACGGTCACTCGCACTGACCCACATCAATGCAGGCCCGGGGCCATTGGCGCAAGGCCAGGGGTGCGATCAGCGCCAGTCCGTGACCCCAACGTCGACCTGTGACACCGTCGAGGGCGTGAGTGGGGAATCACTGGCCGTGCTCGTCATCGACGACGAGCCCTCGGTAAGCATGGTGTTCGAGCGGCTCCTGCGGAAGCTGGGGCACAGCGTCGAGGTCGCCACCACCGCCACCGAGGGGTTGCTGCGGCTCGACTTTCCCTTCGACGTCTTCATCATCGACAAGAACCTGCCCGACTCGTCGGGCGTCGAGGTGGCCCGCGCCGCCCGCAAGGCCTCGCCGCAAGCCGTCATTCTGATGGTCACGGGCTTCGCTTCGGTCACCTCGGCCACCGAGCTGGTGGGCATCGCCGACGACTACCTCACCAAGCCCTTCGAGCTCGACCAGGTGCGCGAGACCATCAGCTCGCTGGTGGCCCAGCGCCGCCGCTCGCCCCTGCTGCCGGCCGAGGCGCTCGAGCAGAGCGTCCGGCGCGCCGGCGTGCCCCACGTGCACGTGCTGGTCGACACGCCCGGAGACGAAGCCAGGCTGGTCGAAGCGCTCGCCGCGCTCGAGGTCACCCGCAGCATGGGGCCCCGGCTGCCCGACGACCCGCCCGACGTGCTGGTGCTCTCGGGGGCCTTCGCCACCTTCGAGGTGCGCAAGACGGTGTGGGCCTGGCAGACCCTGGTCAACGTGACGGTGGTGATGCTGGTCGAGCCCAGCTCCATCGGCGACGCCATGGCCGCCGTCGCGCTCAAGGCCCGCCACCGGCTGACCCACCCACTCGACGTGCTGGTGGTGAAGTCGGTGCTCGAAAGAGCCATCGCTCACACGTAGCCGCGGGCGGCCAGCGTGCGGTCGACCAGCAGTTGGTGCAGCGCGAACACCGGTGCTGCGGCCAGCTCACCTTCGAGCAACGCCACCGCGTGGGCCAGCGCCTGCAGGGTCGACAGGCCACCCGCAGGCGCGTCGCGCAGGCTGGGCTGGGGCCGCTCGACGGTCAGCTTCACGCGGCGCAGGCCTCGCAGGGCGGGCGCGCGTTGCGCCATGCGTCGCACCTGCGACCACGAGCCATCGAGCAACACCACCCGGGTGGCCGGCAGGGGCGGCGGAGGTTCACCGTCGGCGTCGAGCAGCCACACCCCCTCGCCGTCGAGGTCGGCGGTGGCGTGCTCGGGCGGCACTCCCGGGGCGCCCCAGGTGCGCAGCTCGAGCGAGCACAGACAGAGCGCCGCGACCCGCACGGTGTTGCTGACCTTCTTCGCCTCGAGCAGGTGCTGCAGCACCACGAAGCGGGTGCGGGTGGCGATGGGCGTCAGCTTCGAACAGATGCAGCGCGGGCCGGTGCCGAAGCAGCGCTCGCACCTCGGCCCCGAAGCGGTCACAGCTTGACGCGCGCCACGCCGACCTGCGCGAAGCTGCCCAGGTACAACCAGCCGTCGGGCGACTCGGTGGCGCAGGCCACCGGCGAATAGGCGTCGGCGCCTTCGTACTGCAGCGATTCGACCGGCACGCCCTGCTCGTCGACCGCCAGCACGTAGGCGTGTTTGGCGGGCGCCGGCTGCAGCCCCTTCGGCAGGAAGGCGATGAGCTTGCGAATCAGCGGAAAGTGGGCGACCCCGTCGAGGTCGGGCTTGCGCGGGCTGCCGATGGCCACCCAGAACACGTGCCGCTGCTTCGAGTAGCGCACGTTGTCGGGGAAGCCGGGCAGCGAGTCCGAGAACAGTTCCTTCTGGCCGGCCTTCGGCCCCGCCAGCCACACCCGCCACAGGCGGTACGACGCCGTTTCCGACACCACCACGTACTGCTCGTCGGGGCCCAGCGCGACGCCGTTGGCGAAGGCGAGCCCGTCGGCCAGCTTCGTCACCTTTCGCGTGGCCGGGTCGTACTTGAGCAGCCGGCCGGTGGTCTGGTGCTCGAGCAGGTCCTCGGTGAAGCGCTCGATGGAGTTCCGCGCCGAGGCGTCGGAAAAATAGATGGTGCCGTCGTGGGCGATGTCGAGGTCGTCGGTGAAGCGGAAGGGCACGCCGCCCTCTTCGGTGGCGAGCGTCTCGAGCGTGCCCTTCGCGTCGAGCGCCAGCAGCCCGGCGTGGGCGTCGCAGATGATGAGGCGGCCATCGGGGTGGAAGGCCACCGCCAGGGGCCGACCGCGGGTGTCGGCGAGCAACTCCACCGCGTCGCTGCCGGGGGTCAGGCGCACCACGCGCCCGTCCTTGAGGCCCGTCACCAGGCGGCCCTGCGGGTCGAGCGTGATGGCCTCGGGGCCCTCGAGCTGCCTGGCCCACCACTCGAGGTGTTGGAGGCGGGTGTTGGGCGCGGTGGCCTTCGAGGGCGGGGCGACCACCGGCGGGTCCCACGAGCGGGCGTCGATGCCGGGGGCGAGCACCAGCGCGGCCACCGACAGACCCAGCACCACCACCACGATGATCGACACGCGACGCATGCGGCTTCCCGTCTTACCGCGAGGGCGGGCCGCTCGTCACTTCCCCGCGTCGGGGGTCGCCTCGCAGCGCACCACCATCAGGTGGCTGCGCTTCTCGGGGCTGCCGTCGGGGTAGCCGAACCGCATCGGCACCTTCTTCGCGTGCTCGAAGAGCTGACGGAATTCTTCTTGCGTGCCTTCCTGCGCACCCAGGAACGACTTCTGGAAGCTGCCGAAGGTCTCCATCGAGCAGCCCGCCTTCTTCCAGTAGCGGGGGGGCACGCCGGTGGAGTCCGACACCATGTAGACCGAGTTCTTCACCAACCAGTCGCGCACCATCGAGAAGGTCGGCTGCCACAACAGGTAGCTGGCGGCCTTGGTCATCGAGGCCACGCGGCCCTTGGCGGCCAGGTGGGCCAGCACGCCCGGAGCCTTGCCCGCACCATCGTTCGAGAGGTCGGCGCCGATGTGGCGGTGAATGCGGCGGGGTGCGTCGGGCTTGCCGCGCGGCACGAACTGCACCTCGACGTTGGCGAAGGCGGGAGAGAAGTCGGGAGACTTCCAGTCGGCCTTCAGGCTCGAGGCCTTCTCGGTCTCGAGCGCGGTGACCTCGGCCAGCGTGTAGTAGTGCAGCGACCCGTCGGTCTCGACGCGGAAGAAGCGCACCGAGACCGGCTCGTAGTCGAACAGGCCCAGCCCCATCAGGTGCATCGAGAGCTGGCCGGGCAATTCACCGCGCTGCACCTTCGAGAGGTTCTTCGAGAGCGAGTCTCCGCTGACCAGGGTCGACGCGCTGGCCTCGGCCACCGCCAGCAGCGACTGCTTGAGCACCTTGGCGTCGGTCAGCGTCGGCAGGCGGCGCGGGTCGCCGGCCAATTCGAGCGAGAGCGTGGTGATGGTGGTGGCGTCGGGGTACGCGGTGAGCGCGCTCATCAGGTCGCCGCCGCCGAAGGGGTAGACCAGCTCGGCGGGCAGGGTGGCCGGGCGCAGCTTGGCCAGGAAGTCGCGGGCGGTGGTGCCCCAGTGCTGGCGGTAGGTCTCGAAGCGCGGCTTCTGAATGGCGCAGTACGCGTCGACCGACTTCTGGTCGAGCCCGGCGGGCAGCCCTTCCTTCTGACAGGTGACCACCTTGTAGAGCGGCAGCACCGCGTCGATGAACTCGGCGGGCGCGTCGGTTCCGGCGTCGGGGGTGGCGGCCAGCAGCAGGGGCAGGAGCAGGGTGATCATGTCTGGCGGACTCTTGCCACCGTTGACCTGCGCCGTCAGCGGGTTTCGGCGCTTTTCGAGGCCTTCGCCTTCTTGGTCGCCGGCTCGGCCGCGGCGTGCGCGGTCTTGAGCACGCAGGCGTCGACCTTCTCGAGCACCTTGTCGACGAGGAGGGTGCTCAAGGCGCCGTCGCTGAAGGTCAGGTCGCCCGACAGCGACTTGCCGTCTTCGCCGGTCAGGTGAATCGACCCCTGGCGCACTTCGATGCGCGAACCCGAGACCGTGCCCTTGACGTGGTGGCGACCGGCCACGCTGATGATGCTCTCGTCGACGGTGGCGCCCTCGTCGACCGTCACGTCGCCACGCACCGCGATGACGGTCTTCACGTGGGCACCGGCGTGCAGGGTGACCGACCAGTCGAGCGCGATGACGTTCTCGAAGGTCTGCCCCGCTTCCACCACCACCTCGCCCTTCTTGCGCAGCAGGTCGTTGGGGCCCGCTTCCACCGTGCAGCTGTCGGTGTCACGAGCGGCGGCGGTCAGCGACAGACAGGCCAGGGCGAATGCGAGCGTTCGGGTCATGACCGTCACACGCGCGAGGCGCGTGTCGATTGCAGCTCAGGGGGCGATGGCGAAGGTGGGCGTCGAACCGCCCAGCAGCTTCGCGCAGTTGCCGCCCGAAAAGCGCACCACGTTGCCCGACAGCAGCCAGCCCTGGGTGACCGGCGCACCGTCGATGGCGACCTGCAGGGTGGTCGAGGTGAGGCCAGCGGTGTTCTCGAGGTGCCAGGCGCAGGCGGCGGCCTCCTTCATCCACTTGCCCAGCAGGTCGGCGGTGCTCTGGGTGAGGGTGGGGTCGCCGATGAAGAAGCTCTTGCGCTTGCAACTGCTGGTGGCGGCGTCGCAGGTCACGCCACTGGGGCAGTCGGCGTCGACGGTGCAGGTGGGGACGAAGTCGCCGGCCACGGCCAGGTTCTCGATGAAGGGCGCGACGGTCTCGGCGCCGACGCCGACCACCATGGTCTGAATGCCCTGGGCCCGCAGGGTCGAGATGACGGTCAGCGTCGAGAGGTCGAGGCAGCCCACGGTGCACAGCGAACCCGAGCAACTGTTCGAGGTGCACTGGCAGGCCGCGGGGTTCATGCAGGTGTTGGGGTTCATCAGGTTGCAGTTGGGCAGGCCGTCGGTCACCAGCACCGCGATGGTCTCGCGGTCGCCGCGCACCACATCGGGGGCGGTCGACATGAAGCGCAGCGCGGTCGCGGTGGGGGTGCCTCCGCGGCGAATGAGCGTGGCGACCTGGGTGGCGACGCTCATGGCCTTGCTGGCCAGCGCGGGCGCGTCGTCGGTCATCGGCGGCGCGACGTCGAGACCGGTGGGGCCTCCGCAGGTGGCGGTGGTGGGGAAGTGCAGCAGCGTGAAGCGGCCCAGGGTGGTGGACTGCGAGGTGACGTCCTGCACGAAGGACTTCACCGCGCCCCAGCGGGTCAGGCAGTTCGACGGGCAGGGGTTGTTGGGGCCGCAGTTGGGAGAGCACCCCGGAGCGGTGGTCGACAGCGGCGTTTCCATCGAGCTCGAGGTGTCGACCACGAAGGCCACGGTGGGCACGCCGGCGCGGGTCGCGGTCAGAGGCATCACGGTGGCGCCGCCGCCGGTCCCGGCGCCACCCGTGCCTGAGCCACCGCCCGAAGCGCTGCCGCCACCGGTGGCGTTGCCGCCGCCGAGGCCGCCACCAGAACCGCCGCCCGGCGACCCACCGCCCAGGCTCGTGCCGCCACCAGCAGCGCCGGTGCCGCCGCCCGAGAAGGGCACGCCAAAGACCGGTGAAGTGCGACCGCACGAGACGAGCACCAGGGCGAGGGCGAGCAGGCGCATCGGAGCGCTTCCTAGCAGTTGCCGCGACCATCGACGCGGGGAGGTGGCGATTTTGCCGGCCAGGGTGCCGGTGAGGTGAACCGGCAGAGCAGCGATAGGGGGCCGCATGGTCGGGGTGACGACGCCCGAGGCCCGCTTCGAGTCGCGACCGACCCCGTTCCATGAGAACGTCCGCGCATGACCTCAGAGCTGTTCCGGCAATGCGCAAAGCTGTTCGTCGTGGGCTTCCCCGGAACGAGCCCCGATGCGCCGCTCGAGCGGTTGCTCGACGAGGGCGTGGCCGGCGTCATTCTCTTCAAGCGCAACGTCGAGTCGCCGCAGCAGGTCGCGGCGTTGGTGCGGGGGCTCAAGACCCGGGCAGGCCGGCCGGTGCTGGCCTCGGTCGACCAGGAAGGTGGCCGGGTGGCGCGCCTGCGCGGGGCGCCCTTCACCACGCTGGCGCCGATGCGCGAACTCGGCCGTCGGGCCGACGCCACGGTGGCCACGCGCGTGGGCCGCGTGCTGGCGTACGAGGTGCGTTCCCTGGGCTTCGACGTCGACTACGCGCCGGTGCTCGACGTCGACACCAACCCGGCCAACCCCGTCATCGGCGACCGCAGCTTCAGCCGTGACCCCCACGAGGTGGCGCGGTTGGGCGTGGCGCTCGCGCAGGGGCTCGAGGCCGGCGGCGTCGCCTCGTGCGGCAAGCACTTCCCCGGGCACGGTGACACCGCGAAGGACTCGCACCTCGACCTGCCCTCGCTGCCCCATTCGCTGCAGCGGCTGCGCGAGGTCGAGCTGGTGCCCTTCGCGGCCGCCGCGCGCGCCCGGCTCGCCTCGCTGATGACCGCCCACGTCATCTTCGACGCGCTCGACCCCGGCGTGCCGGCCACGATGAGCCAGAAGGTGCTGGGCCCGTTGCTGCGGCGCGAGCTCGGCTACGACGGCGTGGTGATCAGCGACGACCTCGAAATGAAGGCCATCGCCGACCACTTTTCCATCGAGCGCGCGGCGGTCGAGGGGCTGAAGGCCGGCGTCGACCTCTTCCTCGTCTGTCACCACGCCGACGTGCAGCGCAGCGCCATCGAGGCGGTGGTGCGCGCGGTGGAATCGGGGCAGGTGTCTCGCGAGCGGCTCGCCGAGGCCGGCGCCCGGGTCGACGCCCTGGTCGCGCGCTTCGTGCACGGGCCCGAAGACCTGGTCGCCCGGCTCGGTTCGGCCGAGCACCGAGCGCTCGCTGCGGGGCTCGACGTCGAGTCTTCCGGGGCAGTCGACCCCACCGAAGTGCTCGCGCACCGCTAGCAGCCTGCCAGGCTTTCGCGGGGGGACTGCGGGCGAAGTCGGCAGCCCCCTGTTGCTTCCGCAAGCGCTGGTGTAAGGCGCGGTCTTCGGTCGCGCCTTTGCGACAGGGAGATCACACACCATCATGAAGAACCTGAAGCTCGTTTTGATTGCAGGCGCGGTTGCGGCTCTCGCGACGGCGTGCGGCGGTACCACCAACAAGACCGACGCGGGCGCGGGCGGCGGCCACACGGGTGGTGGCGTTGCGACCGGCGGCGGCACTGGCACGGGCGGCGGCACGGCCACGGGCGGCGGCACCGGCACTGGCGGCGGCGTGCCCACCGGCACCTGGGACGGCGGCTGCTCGACCACCCGCACCTTCGCGACCCTCGACCAGACCAACGTCGGTTCGATGCGCTGGCAGCAGTTCTCTGACGGTTCGGTGTGGAACCGCGTGCGCTTCAACGTCGACCCGTCGAACGGCGGCACGTACCTCTACCAGCAGATCTACGTCGACCCGGCGAACCCGCCCACGCTGCCCCTGGTCACCACCGCTTCGGCCACCGACAACTGGTACGCGACCTTCACCCTGGGCAAGGGCACCGGCACCGGCCTGACCACCTGTGACCCTGTCGCGGGCACCTGCACCAAGCGCTACCTGAACCTGGGCGGCACCATGACCTGGGACTCGGTGGGCGGCGACGTCACCGGCCAGCTCAAGGGCAGCGCGGCCAACCTGCACTTCGTGGCCTGGGACTTCGTGACCCAGACCCTGGACGACGGTGGCGTGGGCATCGCGCGTGACGAGGCGTCCGTCGGCGCCGACTGCATCGACGTCGGCACCTGGACCTTCAACGTCGTCTACACCGCGTTCGCCGACGGCGGCGTGGCGTGGGACGCCGGCATGTGAGCTTTGTTGGCCACTCAGGTTCGCCTGGGTGACTTCGAGCAGCGGGGCCCTCGAACGGGGCTCCGCTGTTTTCTTTTTCAGGCGAGGTGGCGCTGCAGGTCGACCACCACCGCGAAGTGCATGGCCGCGGCGACGATGACCATCACGTGGAAGACCTCGTGGTACCCGAAGATGCGCGGGTCGGGGTTGGGCCAGCGCCGCGCGTAGACCACCGCTCCGACGATGTAGATGGCCGCGCCCACCAGCAACCCGGTCACGCGCCACGCGCCGATGAGCGCCGGCAACTGCACCACCACCGGCAGGGCGATGAGCCCGAGCACCACGTAGATGGACGTGCGCAGCGCGCGCGGAGCGTTCGAGAAGGCGATCATGAAGAGCATGCCCAGCGCGCCGCCGGTCCACATCACCGTCAGCCAGGGCGACCACTGCCCGTGCGCGTGGAGCACCGCGACCGGCGTGAAGGTGCCGGCAATCTGCAGGAAGATGCCCGAGTGGTCGACGCGCCGGAGCACCGCCCGCGACCGCTTCGACCAGGTGGGCACGTGGTAGAGCGCGCTCAAGCCCAGCATCGCGCTCTGACCAAAGCCGTACACCAGCCCCGCCAGGTATTGGGTGCCGGTGGTGGGCGCGGTCGCGAGCAACGCGAAGCCGAAGAGCGAGGCCACGAACCCGACCAGGTGGGAAACGCCGCGAAACCGGGGCTTCACCTTGACCACCTGG
>CAIWFK010000438.1 GCA_903911905.1 uncultured Myxococcales bacterium | reverse complement strand
TGCTGAACAGCAGCGCACCGAGCAGGGTCAAGGTAGTCGCAAACCAACGCGACGACCACACCGCTTCGAGCCGCGGGAGCAGCAGCAACGAGGGCGCTCCTTCGCCTTCGAATCGCTCCTTCGCGGACTGCTCGATGGACGCGATTCGCGCCTCCTCGAGGTGAATGAAGGTCGCCAACGATGGGTCGGCATCACGCAAGCTGTGCTGCAAGCGCAGCTCGCCAACGTGGTCGCGAATCGGTCGCGCCAGGTCCTCGACCATCTGCTCCCTCAACGAAACGCGGTATGCCTCGACACGTGCTGCGACCGCGCGGTCCGCCCACATCAGTCCGGGCTGGGCGAAGAACGCGCCGAGCAGAGCGAGCAACAGCGCACTCCACGGTGACGGGCTCCACTTCACGAGTGCCGCTTCCTCGTCGAAGAGGCTGTAGCCGGTCCCTGCGTTCAGGCAGCGAACGAGATTCAACATCAACGCCGCGCAACCCAGGGCCCCGACGAGCGCCAGCAGCCACGACGACGTCCCAAGCCAGACCACGTAACCAGCACTCGCCCCCGTAAGGGCGCCCGGCACGAGCGCGAGGCCTGCCAGCCACTGTGCCTCGAGTCGACGCCGACCCGACAGATGTCGGAGCGCGTCCAACTCGAGCCCTGCGGCGATCACGATGAGGTCCACGGCTCGTTACTCGCCATCCGTGGTCACGAACTTCGTGGGGTCCTGCTCGATCTCCTTCGCCTTGAGCTTGATGAACTCCTCGTGGGCCTTCGTCGCGAGCGTTCGTTCACTCTCGGCGCGCCGCCGCTCCTCACCAGCCAGCGCTGCTGCCTGATGGAAGACGTCGCGGTATTGCTCGCGGTTCTTTGCATCGCGGAAGAGTTCGGCATCTCCCTCGATGCCGTGCTTCGCCTTGATGATGAGGTTCCTGTTCTCGACGAGCGCGTCATAGACGCTCTTGGTCATCATCAGCTTGAAGAAGATCGGGCTCAGCTCGATCGCCATGAGCAGCAGACGAATGAAGAGCGGCACGTTCACTTCCTTCTTCCCCAGGATCTCGGCGATCTCGATGCGCTTGAGCAGCCCGTCCAGCCGCTGCGCGATGCGCTCGTTCTCTGCTTCGCGTACCCCACGAGCACTTTCGTTCGCCGCCACCTGCGCCTTGAGTCTTTTGACCTCGATTTCCCAGTTGGCGATCTCCTCTTTCGCTGAAGCCTGCGTCTGCTCGAACTCCTTCGTCATGGTGTCGAGGTTTGCCTTCTTGTCCTTCCATGCGATGCCATGTCCAGAGAGGCCGCTGGCTGTGTTGCCCTCAGCTTCGAGTTCAACGCTCCGTTCTTGCGCGCGCAACTCGGCGTAGCGCTTCTCGACATAGGCGAGCCTGTCATCTCGCCGCTTCTCAAGCGCGGTGATATCTGCCGTGAGCGTGGTGCGCTCCGAGTCGAAGTGCGCGCGGTCCTGGGCGTTGAACCGGTCACGCTCATCTCTCACCTGGTGCGCCAGCTCGGCGTCGATCTCAGCCTTCAACACGCGGATCTCGAGCGGCGCCGAGAGGCTCAGTCCGATGATGGTGCCCATCGCGATTCGAGGCAGGGCTCCGACGAGTTCCTGAAGGGTAATTTTCTCGGTGCCGTCGCCCTTGCCGGTGCTCGACACGATGAAGCGGTCGAGATTGAAGATCATGATCGCCCACAGGATCCCGAAGACGATCGACATCGCGGCCGATGGCATGTCGAGCGGACGGTCCATCGCGCCAATCTCCTTGGGCGAGAACACGGTGTAGAACGCATACGAACTGGACATGAAGGCCAGGACAGACGTCGCCAGCACGATGCCGCCGAGGCCCTGGTACTTCACCCGGTCGGAGTTTGGACACTGGCTCAGCAACTCGGCATCCGCCCCCGCGCAGCCCCACAACATGCGCGTGAACCAATCAGGCGCCTGCAACATCACGTCGTCATCGATTTGCTGAGTCGGCTTCACGTTCTCGGACACGTCGAACACTCCTCTTTCTCAAGAATCAGTCGAATCCTGCCGAACCAACGGTCGTCGGGTTCGGGCCTTCAAATTCACGCGAAGCTTGGGGCGCTGCCCTTCAACTCGAACAGTCAGCGCTTCCGTTCGAGGGGACGGCAGAATCGAGCGCGGTTTCGGCACCACCGCGCCGACAGTCCCAGTCGTCGCGCGCGGAGGAATCGGGCCACGAGGCAGCGCATTGACGCCGACCTTCGCGTGCCCAAACGGGTTCATCACGCGGACAAAGAGAAAGCGCGACGGCGGAACCCCGATGGAAACATGGCGTCGTCGGAAGAACGCGACGGAGGTGGTGAGCACCGCACGCCCAATCGACTCCCCATCGAGCGTGACCAGCAGAAGCCCCCAGCCCCGAACCGAGAGCGTGACGACATGACGGTCAATGTGGAGCGGTCGAAGCTCGGCATTCGGCTTCGACATTCGAGGCGCGCGCCAGATTCCGCACCACCACCGAACCAATGCAGACCGTCGATTCATTACCCCCCCGACACACCACCAGACCAAATCTGACGTCTGACCTCAGCTGTCAGAGCGGCGACCGCCAGTCATCAACAGTGCAGCATCACTTGCGGCCTGTCTACGGGCTCGTCACAATCGCGCGGCCGTACGCGAGGGAGGATTGCACATGGGGGCGTTGACTGGCGCAGTTGCGAAGTGGGCTGAGGCGCATTTCACGGACCCGAAGCACGAGACGGACCCGACGGGTCAGCGCTCGAGTTTCCGGTTCCCTCTTCAGGACGAGACGATCGACGTCAGTGTGTATGTCGACTCCGACGATGTCGACTGCGTACTCAGCGTCTACACGTACCTGAGCTTTCCCATTCCACCCGAGCGGCAAGCCGAGGTGCAGCGACTCATCGGGCTGCTCAACCCGAATATGCGGGTCGGGTGCTTCGAGCTGACTGCCAAGCCGACGGTCCGTT
Source organism: uncultured Myxococcales bacterium (assembly GCA_903911905.1). Classification (GTDB taxonomy): domain Bacteria; phylum Myxococcota; class Myxococcia; order Myxococcales; family Myxococcaceae; genus Xiheilimnobacterium; species Xiheilimnobacterium phototrophicum. The sequence continues at coordinate 15,606 of CAIWFK010000438.1, read as the reverse complement.
TCCGCACTGCCTTCTTCCTCGAGGGTACGACTCCGTCCAGCGAGACCATCGACAGCCAGGTGAAGGTTGCGCTGCGAATGACGGCCTCGATCACGCCGATGCTCACGGCCATCGTCTTCGCCGGCGTGACCGCGGAGGCCGCGATGGAGGTGACCGACGACGACAAGACCGAGGGCGAGCAGAAGTCAGCGCCTGGTGAAGAGTGGATTGAGCGCGATCGCGTGGTGAGAAACTGGAACTCCTTCACGGGGGTCGCCCCCATTCAGAAATGGGCCTCGAGCCTGACCCGCAAGGTCGAGAAGCCGATACCGGGCCTTGCCGCGAAGGGCGTTCTCTTCATCGGGAACAGCGCCGACACCTGCGAGGAGGTCGCCCGGCTCGCCGCCAAGGAAGCAGGGCATCGCTTTGCGTTCATTCCGCGTGAGCAGGTGCAGGACCTGACGCCCACCATACTGACGAGCCTGACCAGGCTCGCGCCCGTGATGATCTACCTCCAGGTCGGCGAGTGGGCCTCCTCTCCGGACCACCCCGGCTTCGACAAGGAGGGCCAACAGCGCACGCGTGACTTCCAGAAGCTGCTGCTCAAGGCGATCGAGCTGACCGACCCCGCGCACCGCGTCGTCTTCGCAACTTCGGCTGGGTCCGTCAGGCGCCTCTCGGGAGTCCTCACCAACGTCGGGGCCTTCGACCTCGCTTTCGCCGTTCCTGAGCCGTCGCCAACAGCAAGCGGGGAGCTGTTCATGGACCTCATTGGGCGCGAGCGTTGCGCGCCCTCGATGCTCAGCGCGCCTGCCAAGGTTGGCAAGGCGCTCACGCTCGCCTTCTCGTCGCGTGATGCGCGCGAGCTCGCAGCGCTGCACCTCAAGCGCGCGGCGGTGCGCGAGGAACGCAAGGTGGAGTTCATCGACCTCATCGAGCTCTACACGCGCGAGTTCGTCGAGGCGGCTCCCCTGGCTCAGGTCGCCGAGCCACTGCGGCAGGCGGTCGCGGTCCACGAGGCAGGCCATGCGGCGATGGCAGTGCTCGACTCGGGTGGTTCCAACGTGCCCGACTTCTCGACCATCATCCCCAGTATCGACTCGCGGGGAGTCGTGGTCTCGTCGCTCGCCCACCTGCACGATTCCAACGAACGCCACACCTACCAGGACTTCCGTCACAGCGTGCGCGTCTCACTGGCAGGGCGCGCAGCGGAAGAGCTGGTCTTCGGGCCGGCGCACATCGGTAACGGTGCCTCGTCGGATCTCGAGAATGCGACGCGAACGGCGCAGCGGGCCTTCGGCGAGTGGGGCTACGCACCCGGAATGGACGGCGCTGACGCATCGGCGAAGAACCTCGCCGTCATCGTTGGAACGCCGAGCCCGGGTGAGCTCGAGCACCTGGTCACCAACACCCGAAGGTTCCTCGAGGAAGAGTACCGGGCGGTGCTCGAGACGCTGCGCAAGCACCGTCCGTTCCTCGACGCTGTCCGCGATCGGCTGCTCGTCGACCCGGTCGTCGACCGTTCGGAGCTCTCGGAAATCTGCGCGGCCCACGGGGTGCCCGTGCAGGCCTGACGGCATTCAGAGCTGACCTACTTCGGCGCGGCAGTCAGCGAGCGTCCCTGCGCCATGAGGCCCACGAAGAGACCAAGGAAGACGGAAAGCGACGACCACAACACCATCGTCTCGAGGCTGAGGTGTTTGTTCGGCAAGGTCGCCAGAACCACAGTCGACGCCACAGTCGCGACGAGCAGCAGCCCCACCCAGACCGGTAGAACCCGGCTCACGATGCGCCGCCATCGGCTCCCCGCTTCACGCGTGTCAGCAGAGCCAGCGAAGTTGGCCGAGAGGCTCGCCGCCAACAGACCGAACGACATGAGGAGTGCGAGCCCGCAGGTCCCGTACAGCCCCGCTCGATTCGGCTGATCGAGCATGGCGTTCCAGCCGTCGCCAATGTCGAGCACGACGAACGGACCAGCAGCGACGCCGATGAGGAGGGGCGCCAAGTACGACGTGAGCGAGGGAAGTCCCACGCGGCCCTCAGTGGCCGTTCGCAGCCGACGCGCGTCGGCGAAAAGGAGTTGGGCGAGCAGGAAGCGCCCGAACCGATGCACGGCTTCCGGCGAGAGTTCCTTCAGTCGCGCCGACTCAAGTAGCGCCTGCGCTCCCAACTCGTCACCCGCGTCGAACATTCGCACGGCACGGTCACTTGCCTGCCTGCTCCGCCGTGCCGAGTCCATCCGGGCTTTGCGCCACTGCTCGAGCGCGTCGAACACTCTCTGAAAGAGTAGAGACTCGGGCCAGGCGAGACCAGCAAGCGGCGTGCAGACCTCGGCCATCAATTCCTCGAGCGTCTCGCAATCGGCCTCTGCGACGGCGTCTTCTGCGTCGTGAACCACTCGAATCTGGGTCTTCAGTCGCTCCCACGACGACGCCAGCGCAAGGTCCGACCGACCGGCTCCAGTGCTGACAACCTTCTTCGCAGGACCTTCCGGTTCAATCGGAGCGTTTGCCAACCACGACAACCAGGTGACAAGGCTGGTCACTTGTTTCCCGTCACCCACGAGGATTTCGTCGAGGGCCCGCCGCCATTCCTCAGACCCAACGGTCGCTGGTGCGGATGAAGCCAAGCCAAGAACTCCGGGGAGAAACGCTGACACCGCACGCAGAGGCGCGTGTGGCCCTTCCGCAGCGGCGGCACAGAGAAGATCGGCAGCGTCAGCGGCCCGCCGGTAGCATTCGGGAACTCGATCGAGTTTGCCCGCATCACGAGCCGCGTCGAGGTCGCCCATGCAGTCCACGAGCACGCGGAGCGGCGACGCCTGGGCGCGCAGGTTTCGGCTCAGGTGACGGAAGGTCTCCGTGGGTGGATCGCGCTGAAGGACGTTCCAGAGCAGTCGCACCTGCTTGTCGCCCACGTTCGGCCCGCGGCAATTGCGCAGCAACGCCTCGAGCCGAACGGCCACCTGCCGCGAGATGAAGCCGTTCGGGTGAGCCGCGAGCGCGATGGTCGTCTTCTCGTCGAACTCGCGATCTCGGAGGAGCACTGCGAGTGCCTCGTCCCTATGCGCCAGAATCAGGGCGAGCTGCGCGACCGCGGCCGCCGCGGTGGTCCCCTCAATGGGCGCTTTCACGAGGCGAACACCGGTACGTCTAACCAAGCTCGGCCAGGGTACCGCTTTCAGTTCACTCGACTCGAGAAGGACGAGAAGCTCGGCGAGTCGCAGTGACCGGACCTGCGTGCTGCTCGTCTCCCACTCATCTTCGTCCAGCACGAGCCGCAGTCTGCGCAGCACCGCCGCTACCAGCGTGTCATCACCTGACCAGACCCCGTCGAGCACGTAGCGAAGCAGCGGTACCGCGGGGCCGGCCCCATCAATCAGCCTGAGAAGGCCTTCGCTTGCCTCTCGGCGCTTGAGCAACCGCGCAGTCTCGAGCCAGCTCTGTATCGCGTCAACCTGTCGAAGCCCTGAGCGGTCCTTCCAGCGAGGGGTGGCAAGGAGCGTGAGGAACTCTTGTCGAACGTCCTCCGGGACCTCCGGCATTTCCGAGATCTCTCGAAGCGCGGCCTCTTGTAGTTCGTCAGCCTGCGTCTCGTTCGCGCGCGCCACCAGGTACGGCAGAACGTCAGCACGGGTCTCCGCTCCCGACGCGAGGGCCCGAAGCGCGAGCAATACCGCCGAGGCATCGCTTGCATCACCGGTGGGCAAGGGGAGCCGGGCGCGGCGCCTCGCCGAGCAGCCTGAAAGAGCCCGGTCTTTCGGCCCGCTCGCTAGAAAGGCAGCGGCCAGGTGCAGCACATGCCGAGCCTCGTGGACCTTGTCCTCTCCCAAGCCATCGGCGGCTCGGAGCACCCCACCCGACCAGTTCTTCTCGGGCAACCCACTGGGAAACACCTGTGCGACGAGCGCTACCAGTCGCGCGCGCATCACGGCATCGCGCTGCGCCAGCGCCGCGAACGCGTAGGAGGCCTTGACCCAGGTGGCGCGCCGGCGTGTTCGGAACATCACCTCGATGAAGGACCGAATCAGGTCGTCGGGAGCGGCGTACCGCCCGACAATCGGAAGCCACGCCTCCGCGTCATCGTCGCTGATTTCCGCGGGTCGGTGAAAGGGCCAGGCGCCAAGCGCGGGGTCACCCAGAAACGGCGCGAGCGATCGAGCAAGCAGGCCATCAGCCTCGAAACGCTGGGGCAAAAATGGCGCGGAGGTCGACGGCGAGGCGTAAGCCGAACGCGCGATGAAAATCGCCCGCTCGACATCGTCGCTCGCCTTCCTCTTCGGGTCGGGCAGCGCGCGCACCAACGAGCGGAGTTCAAGAGTTCGCTCGAGCGTTCCGTCCCAGCTTCTCAGTCTTTCTGCGACTTCACCGAGCATTCGTGCTCCCGGCCGCGACGAGCATCGACGCAACCTCTTGCTTGCCAAGGCTTCTCGCGAATTCCACGTCGCTCGCGCCGGGCCTTGCCCCCTTCGAGAGCAGCAACTCAATCAGCCGAAGTCTCCGCGCCTCGAGCTCTGCGGAGGGCAGCGGCTGAAAATTGGGCCCGACAGCGGTTCCGTTGATCGCCCACTTGACGAGTGACTCGCCATTCACGACGGAATTCGGGTCAAGCCCATTGTCGAGGAGTTCCCGAACACCATCCACGTCCAGATTCAACAACGTCGGGACAACGGCGACAGTGGTCCACGTCTCATGTCCGTAGATACTGCGCATCAGTCGGGTGCTGGTTGGAAGGTACAGAAGCAGAGCGCAGACGGTCCACCCGAGGACGACTCCGCGCCAAGCGCCGACCGTGAGCAACCGTTCGAGCCGTCGACCCTTGCCCTGTCGCATCACGATGTTCGCGCCTATTCGGGCGCCCGCCAGGACAAAGGTCATGGCGGAGATAATCATCCCCCTCGACGAACGATCAGCAGCCTCGAGCATTCGACCAGTTTCCGTTTGATGTCCCATCACCTGAATCGTGGAGACCACGATCGCAAGCAGGAACCAACAGCCCGAGGCGACCAACAGCACGACCGCGCCTTCGACTGCAGACACCTTTTCCTTGACCTGAGTGACCGAGGTCCTCAACTCGTCAACGTCGAGCGCGACGGATTGCAGGTCTTCGCGAAGCGTGCCCAGGTACTGATCCAGATCCTCCTTGGAAGTATCGAGGAAGGCCTCAGGGTCGACACTGGTCGAACCAGCTTGGTATGCGGACGAAAGCGGCTTGGTGATTTCGTCGTAGTATCTCTCGATGAGCTGCCGCTGCAGGGCGCTGACGGACCTGTGGTGGGCGAGACTGTTCCGAACAGACCGTATTCCATCGAGGTACTCACGCAGCGTCTTCCGCCGATCTCTGAGCAACTGCAGATGTCGTCCCATGGAAAACAGCGGCTCGTAGCGAGGGAACTCCTGCCTGTTCACGATGAGCATCGCCAGGTCGCTGAAGCTCATTCCTGAGAGCGCATCTTGCCCCTCGGCCGCTGCGAGCCAGCGCTCGATCAGGTCCGGCTTGTAGAGCACCCGCAGCCGCGCGAGCAAAGCATCCTGTGTCTTGTAGCTCTCGGTCACGAGACTGCGCGCGACAAGCTCGACGGCCCTGACCCGGCGGGCGAGGGCCTCGTTGTCGAGCGTGGAGGAAAACGTGAGACGTGGAGCAACACCCTCGATGCGGAGGCCGACCACTTCGAGAACGGACAACAGGCGCAACAGCGAGAGTTCGACTTCCGCCGCCGAGGTGTCGTCACCAACAGATGCGCCGGAGACCCTGCGCACGGCGTCGTGGGCACTCTCAGTGAGCCGATTCAACGACTCCTCGTCGAGACCGAGCTTCGCAGCCATCGCCGCATTGCCCATCGACGACTTCAGCCGCGCGAAGTGGCGAACCAACTCCGACAGGTCCGTTCGCTTCTCATCGACAGTGCCGACCGCGCTGAGCAACCGCAGCAAGCCTCTCTCCGCCTCGACACGAAAAGACACGACCTCGGACTGTGTATCGGCCAATGGCATCCCCCACGCTTGAATCTACGACACCGAAACGAGGCCCATTCACAAATCGCTCAAGACGGTATGACCTCTAGTGACAGAGTCAGCGACGTCTCAGAGAGCAATCTAGGAGAGTGCGACCAGATCACGGGCCTGCGTGTGGCTCCACTCTGGTCGGTGTGCTCGCGTAGCTCACGACTCTGCTCTAAGATCTTCTGACTTCCCGCTTGCAAACGATCGAGCATGACATATCGCGAACGCACCAACGTCGTCGGCCCAGGGGTGCTCCTTGAGAAATCGAGCAACTCAAACGGCTCAGTCTTCCTCGTTGTCGTGGGTGCCAGAGACCCTTCACATATCGGAAAAATCCTCAAGCCAGGATCCGACGATTTTTACATCGGACGCTCGTCGACGGCCAGTTTCCAGGTGGACGATAACGGAATCTCCCGAGACCACTGCAAGGTTCGAATCTCGGCTGACGGCAGTCATCTGCTTACCGATCTCGGGTCGACGAATGGGACTTTCGTCAACGGGATAAAAGTCAACGTGGCGAGACTGGAGGACGGCGACAAAATTCAGATCGGCGAAAACACAGTCCTGCGGTTTTCAGTTCAGGATGCACTCGACGAGAAGCATCAGCGATCGCTCTACGATTCGGTTCAGTCACGGTTCAGGTACGATCGAATCAGGAAACTATCCACGGGCGGGATGGGTGAGCTTTGGCTCGCGACTCAAGTTGGACTCGAGGGCTTCCGTCGCCAGGTTGTCGTAAAGAAGATTCTAGCAAGGCTCGCCAAAGACCCGACTTTTGTCGAATCGTTCCTCAATGAGGCTCGGCTTGCAGCAAAACTCGCACATCGAAACATTATCCAGATTTACGACTTCGGGAAAGAAGATGACTCATACTTCCTGGCAATGGAGTACATTGACGGCATTGACCTGCGACAACTCCTGCGCACGCCAAGGACGAGACATACCCCGCAACACCTGGCGCTACGGATCGCATCGGACATTTGTGCCGGCCTACACTACGCGCATTCCAAATCGGACGACGACGGGAGAGCGCTTTCGATTATTCATCGAGACGTCTCACCAGAGAACATACTCTTAGACGCGTCCGGTTCGGTAAAGTTGACCGACTTCGGAATTGCGTCCGCGGCCAATCGAGATGGAATCACGCATTCAAACGCAGTTGTCGGCAAGCACGCCTACATGTCTCCAGAGCAGGCGCGAGGGGGGAACCTTGACGCACGAACTGATATCTACTCGTTAGGCCTCGTCTTGTACGAACTCTTGACGGGGACTCAACCCCTCAAGCGCGCAACCATCAAGGACACATTGATGGCTGCTGCCAAACCAGAGATTGCACCCCCATCGGCGATTGCCCAGGTTTCCCCGATAGTCGAGGAAGCAGTAATGCGCGCGATCGCGAGCAAACCAACGGACCGCTTTGCAACCGCGCAGGCCTTTGGCGATGCGCTTGAACAGGCGCTCGCAAAGGAAAGCGCTCAATGGCCACCAACTCGACCCTCAGAGTGGCCCCCAATACGCCTCTCTGAGTGGGTTTCTAGCGGCATCGAATCAAGGGAGCAAAGCACTCAACCTGCGACTTCGACCGACGCCCCTGACGAGGGCGGAGCACAACATACGTATCGAGTGCCGTTGGTGCAATTGGTTGAACAATTCGAAGTCTCCCTTGCCGAGGCAACCGACACCAGCGCACTAACCGCATTGCGGGGCGCGTTACAACAGGCTGAATACGCCCGCACATCAGGAGAAGCAACCGAGACACGCGTTCAACGGCTTCACGTTGCGCAGGAGTTCCTCGGCGCGCTCGAACGCGGCTTGCACACCCGTCTTCACAAGATCGACGAGCAAGATCGCGCCAAACTGACTCAGGCACTGAGCGCCAAGCGCTCGCCAAAGCGGCGCAAGACGCTCACAGATGGCCAGGTCTGGGACTTCCTAACTAGCAACGAATTGCCGTCACTAAAGACAATTGCCCATTGGCTAAGCAGTGAGGACGCCGTCCTCAGCGAATACTTGCCAAGAATTCTTCGCGTGCCGGTGGACCTTCGCACAACCTTGTTTTCGCTTGGGGACCTTCGAAACGTGCTCGCCCATCGACACACGTACGAGACGAATCACCAGGACCTTCAGGCGGCGACGAGGTACGCCGAATGGGCAACCGAAGAGGGGGAGTCTGTGATCAACATCAGCTTCGAAAGCCTCGAGGAACTCCGCTCAATCTGCACGAAGTTGATTATTGAGAAGGTGCAGAGTGAGCCCTAACTAATCAGTACGGCGGCTCGTACATGAGGCGCCGCACCTTCTCTTCACTCGTAGGCTCCGGAGTGCCGTCCAACAGCCAACGAGTCTCATTGAGACCATCGGTCTTGAGAAACTCGTCGAGTTCCTCGCGACCATCTCGACCTTTCCTCATTGCCAAGTCGAGCCGACACAGCGCCACCAGGTCCTGAGCCTCGCGGACTTCACCGAATTCTTTGACGGCAGCGTCGAGTACCGCCTGCGCCTCCTGAGCATCGCTGCCGCGGGCCTGCCAACGACGTCTGCTCGCATTCACCCACGCCGGCACGTCCTGCCAGGAGCACGACTTCCACCAGTATTCCGCGTCACTCGGACGGCCGAGCTGGGTCCACGCCCGCCCCATCGCCAGGCATGTCATGCCCACGTCGAACCATCGCTCGGCAGCCTCGAACTCGGCGAGCAGGTGCTCCGCGATCGGCGCCGCCACATCGAGCGACTTCCCCTGAATGCCCAGGATCCGAATCCATTCCGTGAGTGGTCGGCCCGCATCCATCGGCATTCCGAGCTCGAGCCAGGTCTCCACGACGCCCTGCAGCAGCTTCTCTGCCCGCGCGTACTCACGCCGACGAGCCAGCGCACGCCCCAGGGCCCCCGACAGCTCAAGCTGCGTGACCGAGCACTCCCACGGTGCGCGCAACTCGGCGACCAACGTCTCAATGAGCCCGTGGTCGGGCTCTCCGGTGTCGAGTAACTGTTGCACGCGATGAGCCTGGTACCGCTCTCTGAGCACCAGCGGCATCACCTGCGAATCGGGCAGCGGGGGAAGCGGCGGACCCGCCGACACCTGGCTCCCATGGCGGGCCGCGACAGCCTCGACGAAGTCCAGACGCCAGTTCGCCCCGGCGGTGATGTGGTTGTTCCGCCGAAGCACGCTGACGGCCTCTTTAACCCCCGTCCACGAAACGAGCGGTCGCTGCGGCAGCATCGTGAGCCGGAACAGGCGCAGCGACTCGCGCTCGACGTCTACCGGCGTCCAGGCGCCGAAGACCGCATCGACCAACTCGCCCACGTTCTCGAGTCTGACGATGTCGAAGGGCTGTGCTTCGCGCGCCGGGACCTCCTGCTTCTCCGCGACGAACACCCGCTTGACCCGAGGGGCCCAGGCCGCGAGCACGTCGAGCTTCTCAGCAAGACCGTCGACTACCGCGAGCGAACCATTGGGTTTCACCTCAGCGAGCGCCACGACGTCCTCTGGCATCGCCTGCCCCAGCCCCAACGACACCATCGAGAGCAGCAAAGCGCCGCCGAACGAACGGCCATCGAGTTCTCGGGGCGCTCGCGCTCCCATTGGCGCCAGTTGACGCGCGAACAACGGCGGCACCCGAGTCACGGCAGGTACACGCCACCCGGCGAAGTCGCGGTACACCACCCGGCGAACCTGCGCCCACGCCTCACGGGCCGTGCCCACCAGCGGCACCACATCAACATCAGTGACACCGTCGTCGCCAAAGGACCACAGCGCACCCGCTCCACCCTCGACCGAGACGAGGAGTGACTCACCCTTTCGCAGCGGACGCGGGGTGTACCCGGTCTGTGTGGCATGCGCTGCCAGCGCGTGACCCGGCCCGGGTGCGCACCACGGCGAATCCAACAGCCGCCTCAGTGCCCGAGCGCCAAGCCGCGAATGAGGCTCGCGAAGAGCAAGCTCGAGGCTCACTCGAGCTGCCCCCACCAGGCTGCCGGGTCCATCCACGAGAGCTCGGACAGCCGCTCGAGGTGGAGCTGCCCCGCAACCGAGTCGAACATCGCGCGAGCCTCGATCGCCGAGCGGTCGAGCGCCTGGAGCGCCTCACGCAGCGCCTCTCCACCGCCGGCCTTGTCGACGAGCATGCCAAGGCTCTCGAGGTCGTCTCGGCGCATCAGCCATTCCCGGAACGACGCAAGCCCGAGCTTCTGAGCGGCGAGCTGCTCGAGGTCGTCGAGCTCCGCCTCCAGTCCATCGGCGACGAACCGGGCGTGCTCGAGGACGGCGGTACGCAACGGCACGTCGAGCCGTCGCCACGTCGAGATGGCGTCGACCCACGGCCCACGCCCTTCGAGCGAGTGCTCCAGCGGAACCGTGAGGTATCTGGCGAGGAGCGCGAGCGCCCCGGCACGCTGAACGACCGTGCCCATCGCCGTCTCCCTCGCCTCGGCGACGAGCCACTGGGGTGCGGGGTACATCGTCAGCTGCGCTTCGACGTCTGCCACGGGCACCTCGGGAAGCTCGACCGGAGGCCAGTCACCAAGCGATGGCGAGACCTCGAGGCTGACCGCCCCGGCGTCGAGCAGCAACCGCACCATCTGGCCAGCGTGCTCCCATTGAACCCAGGCCCGCCCCTTTCGCCCATCGAGCACGACGTCCTTCGCGCCCATCGCGGGGTCGAGGTCTCGAGCAGGGGACGTACGACCTTCGTGAGCAACGAGCGATGAATCGAGCTCGAGCATCACCACCTCTTCGGAGCGCGACTGAACCAGGCCCAACAGGCCCAGCTCACGCATGTCTGGCAGTTTCACCGTCTGGTGCAGGTCGGACGGAAGGCTGTCGGTCGATGCAAGCCCCTGAGCACGCGCAGGAAGCTCCAGCGACTGGCGGGCGACTGACCGCCACGTTCGATTGTTCATGACTGCCTCTCAGGCGTGGAGATGCGCAGGGCGCGAAGGCCTGACAGCTGGTTGTGCTGGGTCAGCCCGCTCTCGATGAAATGGCGAAGAAGGTCGTGATCTTCCTCAGCCCAGGGGGGCCGGGCGACGCGTTCGAGCATGGCCTGCCGCAGGCGTTTGAAGTTGGTGTAGCGCTGCTCCCGGGTCTTCTTCTCTGGCTGCTCGCCGGCCTGAGCAATGACCGCATCGAGCTCCTGCCCCGAGTAGTACTCGGTCATCTCGTTCCACGTCGCGATGATGCCTGCCCGATAGCGAGGGGGCCGCTCCTGCACGACGGCGGCAACGACCTGACCCGTCAGCTCGAGCGCACGTTTCAGGTGCGCCACGCCGTCGGCAGCCCATTCCGCGTCCTGTTCGCGCGCAACCTGCTGTTTGATGCTGACGCGCTCCACGTGAAGCGCTGCAGGTGAGACTCCCTCATCAGAGGCTCCGGCTGTTCCCGAGGTGTGGAGCGAATCGAACTTCCGCGCGCTCCGACGAGCCAGGGCCAGGTGGTTGCGGACTGACACGAAGAGGAACCCCCTGAGTCCTCCGTCCGTGTCTGGCCAACGGGTCGGCACGCCACCCACGCACAACCTCACCACGTTCGCGAGGACCTCCTGCACGGTCTCGTCGGCATCTGGAGCGCCGAGCCGACGGGCAGCCGACATCAGCTCCTCTCGGAGCCTCCTCGCGCCGAGTTCACGCTCGGCACGCGTTCCAGAGGCCATGCCTTCGAGCGCCAGCCGCAGGCTCACAGGGCACTCCTCGCCTGTTCCCACTCGAGCCGCTGCTCCGAGACCCACGAACGCGCGACCTCACCCTCGAAGTCGATGGACGGGAGCGGACGACTCGCCCACTCCGGTCGGCCACGCAGCGGCAACCCCAGTTTCAACGAGGCATGTCGCTCGAGGTCGGGGAACCCCTGGTCCCTCCCGAGCTCGCTGAACAGTCGATTGCAGGCGAAGTCGGCGACGACCAACCAGGGGCTGGTGCTCTCGTTCATCGGCTTCGGCAGGTCTGAAGCGATTTCGATGTCGGGCGAGCGCGGCTCTCTGAATGGGAAGGTCATTCGCATTGCCTCAGACGCGCAGGCCATGACGTCGTCGTCACTCAAGTCCTCGCCATTCGAGTTGCCTCGCGAGGCCACCGTCAGGCGAAAGGCGGGCTGCGGCCCCAGGCGGCGGCGGATCAACCGCAGTGACGAGCGAATCGCCGCAGTGAGGATGACCGAATAGGAGGTGCTGCTCTCCCCCGCGGCGCCGCTGACCAGTAACGAGTCGCCGAGCAGCCTCGCGACATGCGCCAAGCGGGTTGAAAGCCTCCGCTCTCCCAGGAGCATCTGTTCCCGGACCATGCGGACCAACGCCGGTGCCTCCGCGACCAGGGCCTCTGTCGCCTTGACCAAAATGGCCTGGTCCGGAATTTCGCGGCGCTCGACGGCGAGGTGGAGGTCCTTCAGCGCCGGCGTGCTGCGTCGCTCGACGGCGGCGTGCAGCCGCTTCATCCAGGGTGGACCAACGGCGGGGTTGAGCATGGACCCGGCGACGTGTGCGGCGGGTTGGCGACAGATCGTGGCGTGCAACGGCCACGGCAGGAACGGGAAGCACTCGAGAAGCCCGCGCTTCAACACTGCCAGGTCCGCCTGGACATCGGTCACGTCCACGAGGACACCGCCCACGAAGTTCGGCGAGAACGGCAACTTGGGCGCCTCGAAGAGTCCAGACTCGTCGACGTACAGAATCCACTGCCGCATTGTCGCAACGCTATCAGCCAACGTGCCGAGCGCCAGCAGTTCGCGCCACGACGAATCGCGATGTCAGTTTAACGGCGGCGCGACAGACTTCCTGACCATGCGCGCTTCAGACGACAGCGCTTGTGCTTCAAACCGATTCGGCAATCGTCACAGGTTCGACTCCCCTCAGCAGCAGCGTTTGTCAGAAGCGAAACCCAACCGATGTTATCAGGGCTGTAGATTCTCGGCGCAACTCCAACCTTGAACCACTGGCCCAAGGTCTGGGTCGCAAACGCGAAGTCACACCACCGCGAGTACTGAGCAAGACTCATTACTCCGCCGGAACCGTGCGCCGAAGGGTTTCGGTATTGCGCTCGAAAAACGTCGATAAATTTACACAGGCTTCGCTCGGAGAGCATCTCGATCGTCGGCTTGGCTTCACCTACATAACGCCCGCTTTCCGGGGCAAAACGCCGCTGAACCCATTCAGTAGCCGTCGGATCGTGCCCCTCGATAGCTCGACGTAACCCAATGACCCATACATGAACAAGGGCAAGCGTTGGTGGATAGCCTTGATGGGTAAATGCACGCAGAATATCACGATGTTCGGACACCCTTAAGTTTGCTTCGACGCTGTCGATTGGGGGTCCATGCTGCTTCGAGAGGAATATTTCGCGGACTAGCTCTTCACATCGGATGGCCTCGAGTGCGACCAGTTGGGAATAGTCAGCTGCGAAGGAGGGCATCACCTCTATCTGGCACAGTTGCTCAAAGTGTATGACCATCGCGCGTCCAAACGCCGCGAGCACGCCACTGGCAGGCTTCCCGCCAACCGAAGGCAAAGGGGCAACTCGAACGATGTCTGGGGAGGCGTCAAGTATCGCAACCTTGCTCTCACTAAAGAGGGCAATGACCTCGTCAATCTGATCGCTCGACACCACGTCGTGAGGCAGGGCGTCGTTCACCTCGTCGTAGGTGATGAAGCCCTTCTGCTTGCCCTGCACCAGCAGGTCCTGCACTTCCTTGCACTCGACCAGGCGCTCTCCGACGTCCTCGTGCTCCTCTCTAATGAGATCGATCTCGGCGTCCTGCATCATCTCGATAGCTTGCTCTTCGCCGTCGGCCTCACGACCGACCTCGCCACGCTCATTAAGACTCGGGCGCGTCAGTGCAGCTGCGTCACCGGAATCGAACCCGAGTGAGCGAATTGTATCTAGGACCTTGGGGTCCGTTCGAGCGGAGCTCTCCACTTCGAACTTGTAGGCATCAAGCGTGAGTGGCGCGACGTCGCTCATTTCGAAGACTTCAGCAAGAACGCATGCGGACGCGCAACTAAGTGTCAATGAACGCGCTAACGTTCCACATCGGCGTCACACGCGGGCTGGTACCCCTTCTGGCACCCCACCGCGTAGATGAACCAGGTCTCCTCTGGGCGAATCGGCCCATCGATGACGTGATCTTCGATCGCCCGCGCGAACCAGAAGCACGACTCGCCGTCACCGACGTCACAAGCGAACATGAACGCCGTCGCCAGTTGGTACGGGCTCACGGAGTCCGAGTCGTCCATTGCATGCGAGATCTGCAACTGACACGAGGCCAGGTGCCGGGCCTCGCACGCCTCGGCGAGCTCATCGCTGGAATGCCCGTCAGGAATGAAGTCGGCGAATTCGACGATCGTCTGCTCGACCCGCGCCTTCGGGCAGCCCGTCACGGCCACCAGCAGCACCAACGCGAGCGGCCTCACAGTCGCACCACGTCGACCGACACCCCGGGCAGCATCGCCCTGGCCTCCTGCGCCATCCGACTTCCCACCGCCCCAATGAGCGTCACCGCTCGCAATCCCCGCGGCGCGGCCCTCGCGAACGAGCGCAACTCCGTGTCTCCGACGCCCAGCAACTCCGCGGTGACCGACCCATCAGGCCACCGGCGGCACTCCAGCGAGGGCGGACAACTCAGTCTCGGGCACGGCATTTTCTCCCAGGCCCTGAGGACCGGTCCCCACATGCGTCGACCCTCGACCACCACGACCTGCTCCAGCGCTTCGAGCTTCACAGCGTGACCGAGCGAGGCCAACTGCGGTTGCGTCATCGCGCGCAACACCAACTTCCGAAGCGCCGGGAAGGGGCGGTCGAGCAACCACGTCGTGTCGAGCGATACCAGCCTCGAGGCAAACGCACCGGCCAGCACGAACGTCTGATCGTCCAACTGCAGCGACTCCACCAACGGCATGTGTTCGACCACCGCAACAGCGTCAACGCGCCGTCGCCGAACCGCCAGGTGCGTCATCGTGCAGGCCGAGAAGCTCGTCACGGCGCTCCGGAACTGCTCGTTCGAACACACCGGAGCCACCATCGCGCGCGAGGCGAATCCTCCCTCGAACTTCACGTCGACCAAGGCACCCTCAAGGTCGCTCAGCCACGTCGTCCGATGTTGACGGAGCAGCTCCTCGGCCCGATGACGGACCGCGCCCGAGTTCTGCTGGGCCGCGACCATCCGCGACAGCGACAGGTACTCGCCTCGTGGATCTCCAGCATCGAGGAGCACGTCGGCCAACACCTGTCGCAGCCCTTCGTCACGAGGCCGCTCCCTCAGCGCCAGCATGGCCGCCTTCACCTGCTCGGCGTGTCCCAGGTTCTGAGTCATTCCTGCACCATCTCGAGAACGTCTCCGAGCCGCGACTGCAGGTACGCCAACCCCGACGTCGGGAAGTTCGACTGATGGAAGCTCAGCCGCTTGAGCCACGTGAAGGTGCCGAGCAACTGCACGGCCTTGTTGCTGAAGCGCGAATGCCTCAGTCGTAGCCACTCGACGCGCTTCAGGTTTGGCGAGGTCGCCACCTCCTGGAGCGTGAACTCGGAGTCGACGTCGACGGCGTAACCGTTCAGGGGGCCGGGCTTCGATCAGCCGCGCGCATCCCGGCGATCAGTTCCCGCACTGACTCGGCTCGCGTGAGTTGCGCAGGCGTGATCTATG
>CAIWFK010000437.1 GCA_903911905.1 uncultured Myxococcales bacterium | reverse complement strand
GTCGACTTGCCGGCGCCATTCTCGCCCACCAGCGCCAGCTTCTCGCCGGGCTCGAGGGTCAGCGACACGTCGTGCAGCGCGTCTTCCTGGCGGCCGGGGTAGCGGAAGGTGACGTGGTCCAGCTCGAGCCGGTGCGGGCCGCGCGGCAGGGTGGCGGCAGGCAGCGAGCGCGGCGCCTCGGCGACGGTGGGCAGCTCGAGGAAGAAGGTGAGGTTCGACAGGTAGAGCGCGTCTTCGTACATGCCGGCCACGCTGCCGAGCACCGATTCGAGCGCGCCCTGCCCCTGGTGGAAGACGGCCACGTACAGCGTCAAGTCACCCACGGTGATGAGCGCGTCGGCAGCGCGCGCGGCCACCGCCAGGTAGCAGACGTAGAAGGCCGCCAACGACAACAGGCCCAGCAGCGTACCGAAGAGCAGCCGCCGGCGCGCCAGGCGACGGTCTTCGCCGAGGAACTTCGCGAACAGTTCGCGGTAGCGCCCCAGAATGAGCGGACCCAGGCCGAAGAGCTTGACCTCCTTGACGTGCGAGTCGCGCGTGAGAATCCATTCCAGGTAGTTCAGCTTTCGACCTTCGGGCGCTCGCCACGAATAGAGCCGGAAGGCGTCGGTCGACAGCCTGGTCTCGGCCAGGAACGCCGGCACCGCCGCCACCACCAGCACCAGCACGCTCCACCACGACACGGCCCACAACAGCGCGGCGAACGAGCCCAGCGTCAACGTGCTGCGCACCACGCCCACCGCGTCCATCGCCAACGAGAGCGGCCGGCTCGACGCTTCACGCCGCGCGTTCTGCATCAAGTCGTAGGTCGCGCTGTCTTCGAAGTGGCGCAGCTCGAGCGTCAACGACTTGGCCAGAATCTGCTCGTTGATGAGGTTGCCGAGCGCCACCCGCAGCACCTCGCGGTTGAAGGCCGCGACCCGGGTGACGACGAGCGAGAGCGTGGCGAGCCCCAGTTCGACGCTCACCCAGGTCCACACCTTCGCGCGCACCTGGTCCGCAGGCAGGTGGGCCGAGTTCACCGCCGCGTCGATGATGAGCTTGCCCACCCAGGCCATGGAGGCCGGCAGCGCGGCCTGCACCACGGTGAGCACGGCGAGCACCAGCGAACCCGCGGCGTCGGCCTGCCACACCAGGGCCAGCGCCCGCGGCAACTGGGTGAAGAGCTCGCGGGTGGTGACCTTGCGGTCGGCAGGAGGCGCCATTGGGCGTGCGGGTGTAGTCGGTTCAGCCGAACCCCGCTTCACCCGATTGGACTGGCGTTTTCAGCGCGCGAAGACCCAGGCGGTGAGGCCTTCCACCATCGACACCGTGCAGGTGGCGTTCACCAGCGCGCGGTCGAAGGGCAGCGTGACGCGAGCGCCATCACTGACCGCACGAATGGTTCCCGAGGGCAACCGCAGCTCGACCGGGCCCGCCGCGGGCACCGAGGCCTTGTCGGTGAGCGTGACGGCCAGCGTCGAGGCCACCACCCGCGCGCCCTCCTGCAGCCACACGCCGTCGTGCGTGGCCCTCACCTCGACCGGCTTCGCCTGGGAAGCACCCGCGAGCGCGCGCTTTCCGTTGTCGATGGAGCGGGCCAACCGGTCGAGTGCGTCGGCGTGACTGGTGGCCTCGAGCGCGGTGCGGGCGCGCTCCAGTGCGGCGGCCTTCGCAGTGACCGCCGCGTCGGCAGCAGCCACCTTCTTCTTCGCTGCCGCGTTCTTCGGCGTGCCCAGCTTCTTGCGGGCCGCGGTGGCCTGGGCCAACTGCGCCTGCGCGGTGGCGACCTGCTTCTTCGCCGCAGCGACCTTCGCGGGAGCACCCACGGTGCGCGCCAGCTTCGCGCGGGCGGCCTCGTCGTCGTGCACCTCGGCGGTCAGCCGCGTCACCTCGGCGGTGTTCGACGGCGTGACCTGCGCCACCACCTGCCCCGGCTTCACCGGCTGCCCCGACTCCAGCTCGAAGCGCGCCTCGCCCTCGGGCAGGGCGACGGTCTCGACCGCGACGGCTCCGATGGTGCAGGTGCGCTCGACGTGCCGCTCGACGGGGTGGAAGAGGAAGACCACCAGGGCTGCCACCGCGATGCCGCCTGCGAGCGCCAGCGGCAGCCAACGTCGCTTCGGCGCAGGCGGTTCGATGGCCGGCATTTCGGCGTGGGTGGGCTGCGAGTCGCCGTCACCGTCACCGCTCCACAACCGCGGGCCGTCGGCGACCAGGGCCTTGCGCGCGGGGTCGGTCACCGCGTCGAGCGTGGCGAAGGGGTCTTCGCGGGTGTGCATGACGGCGAAGGGCACGTCGAGGTGGGTGGCACCGTCGCGCTCGGCCCGCACCCTCGCGCGCAGGAAGGTGGCCTCTTCGTTGCCCGGGTCGGCCTCGAGAATGCGGGTCAGCGGCTCGAGCGCGTCCTGGGCGTGGCCGCTGCGCACCGCCGCGAGCGCCTGGCGGAAGCGGCGGCGCACGTCGGCGGTCCACGGACGGCGGCGGGCCCAGGTGGTCTTCGCGTCGGTGGTCGCGCCGTCGACGAAGCGCCACGCTTTCAACTGCTGCACGAAGTCGCGCAGCGTCTCGAGCGTCACCGGCACGCCGATGGCGGCGGCCGCAGCGACCAGCGCGCGCACCGTGCGTCGGCCGTCGAGCATGCGAGCGACCGACAGCTCGGTGTCGAAGAGCGTGAAGCTGCGCTCGTTGACCGGGTCGGTCACCTGCACGGTGGTGCGGGCACCCGCGGGTCGCCGCACCTGCAGGTCGAGCCTCAAGGCCGGCACCACCGACTCGTCGTCGTCGAGCCGGGCCGAGGGCGGCACGAAGTCGGGCACCATGGGCAGCGGGGTGCCCGCCTCGAGCACTCCGGCGCGTTGCAAGCGCTCGAAGAAGACCTCGACCTGCGGCGCTTCGACGTCGAGCCCATCGGCGAACAGCCGCGCTGCCACGTCGGTGGCCGAGCGCGCGCCTTCCCAGCGTTCGAGCAAGCGTCGTTCGACTTCGCTCAGCGGCAGCGAGCGCCCGCTCTTCCCGTCGACCAGACGACCGCCGGCGCCCTCGGCTTCGAGGTCGACGCCCGCTCTGAGCCCCTCGATGGACATTTCCCGGGTCACTGTACCCGGCTGATCACCCAGCGCGATTTTTTGCAGGCCGGGCTGCTCCATTCGGGTGAACCAGCCGGGAGGTCGGCCGACCCCACGGGGCCCTCGTGACCCGGGCCAGACTCAATGGCTGCGGCCAGTCACGGGCGGATCGGCCCTTGCTCCCGTTCCGCCCCATGTCGCGAGCTCCCACTCCTTCCCGAACCGCGCTGCTCGGCGTGCTGGCGTGGGGGCTGGTGTGCGTGGCCGGGCTCTTGCTGGGCACCAGCCTGTGGTGGTTGGCGCTGGCACCGGCACTGGCCGGTGGCCTGAGCGCGCTGCACGCGTGGGAAGGCGTGCGGGGAGCGACGCTGCTGACCACGCAGGTGCGCACGCTGCAGCAGGCGCTCAATTCGTCCGACGACGTGGTGTTGCTGGTCGAGCGCTCGGGGGCCATCGGCTTCACCAGCGCGCGCCTGCTCGAGCGCTTTCCGCACGGCCCGTTCTCGGGCTTCGCCGACTTCGCCCACCTGATGCTCGAGGGCGACACGGTGCCGTTGATCAACGCCGTGCGCAGCAGCGCGCGGTGGACCGGCCGGCTGACCTCGAAGCTGACGCCTTCGCGCATCGGCACCGAGTACGCCCGGCAGGACCCGGCCAGCTTCGACGTGACGGTGACGCCCACCTCCGAGCGGCCGGAAGACGGCGTGCTGGTCACCCTGCGCGACGTGTCGGACGTGGTGCGCGCCGAGTGGCGCCAGCAGCTCTCGGTCGAAGGCGAGAAGGTGAAGGCGGCGGTGGCGTGGGTGATGTCCATCGACGCGCCGTTGAGCGAACGGGCCTTCGCCGCGCTGGCCTCGGTCTTCCAGTTGGACGGGCTCGACGCCCACGGCACGCACGGCGCGGTGTACCTGGGCGCTCCGGGCGAGACGACCTTTCCGCTGCTCACGTACTGCGGCGAATTTCCCGAGGGCTGCGCGCCCACCGTCAGTGCGGGCACCACGCCCGCAGGCCGCGCCATCGCCGAGGGCGCGCTGGTGGTGTGCGACCGCTGCACCGAGTGCGGGGCCAACGAGCCGCACGGCCACTACGCGATGCCGCTGATGGAACGGCCCGGCCAATGCGCCGGCGTCGTGCTGCTCTACACGCCCGAGAACCCCATTCGCCACGCGCAGCGGGTCGAGGCGCTCACGCTCATCACCGAGCTGTTCACCACCGCGGTGGTGCGCGAGCGCGCGGCGCAGTCGCTCATCGATTCATCGAGGAAGGCCGAAGAGGCCAGCCGCGCCAAGAGCGACTTCCTGGCCACCATGAGCCACGAGATTCGTACGCCCATGAACGGCGTGCTGGGCTTCACCCAACTGCTGCTCGAGTCGGGGCTGACCGCCGAGCAACGCGAGCACGCGCAGCTCATCTACAATTCGGGCGAGGCGCTGCTCACCGTCATCAACGACATTCTCGACTTCTCGAAGATCGAAGCCGGCAAGCTGGAAATCGAAGCGCGGCCCACCGCCCTGGTCAGCGCCACCCGCGAGACCCTGGGCCTGCTGCGCAACACCGCCGAGCGCAAGGGCGTGAAGCTCGAGCTCTTCTGCGACCTCGCCGTGCCCGCGGGGGTGATGCTCGACGCCATGCGCTACCGCCAGGTCCTGCTCAACCTGGTGGGCAACGCGCTCAAGTTCACGCCGCGAGGGCGGGTCGACGTGTCGCTGGCGGTGGTCTCGGGCCAGCTCGAGGTGAAGGTGGTCGACGAGGGCATCGGCATTCCCGCGGCGGTGCTGCCCCACCTGTTCGGCAAGTTCGTGCAGGCCGAGTCGTCGACCTCGCGGCGCTTCGGCGGCACGGGCCTGGGCCTGGCCATCAGCAAGCGGCTGGTCGAATTGATGGGCGGCGCCATCGGCGTCACCAGCGTCGAGGGCCGGGGGTCGACCTTCTGGTTCCGCCTGCCCATCGTCGAGGCCATCGTCGAGCGCGAGCGGGTGCAGCGGGTGGCGGCGCGGCACCGGGCCTCGCGCAAGCGGGTGCTGCTGGCCGAAGACAACCTCACCAACCAGATGCTGGCGCGCCGGGTGCTCGAGAAGATGGAGCACGACGTGGTGGTGGCCAACAACGGCCGTGAAGCGGTGGCCCGCATGCGCGAGCAGCACTTCGACGTGGTGCTGATGGACTGTCAGATGCCCGAGCTCGACGGCTTCGACGCCACCCGCGAAATTCGCACCTGGGAAGCGTCGCTCTCGAAGGACCGCACCCCCATCATCGCGCTGACCGCCAACGCCTTCGCCGACGACGTCGAGCGCTGCCTGGCCAGCGGCATGGACAGCGTGATGACCAAGCCCTTCAAGCTGGCCGAGCTCGAGGCCACGCTCGACCGCATCGAGACGCCGCGCCGGCTGGCGGTCGTGGGGTGAGCGCCGTGACACGCCCTTTTCGTGACTTCCGCCGCGCTCGCGTGGTGTGCTGCCAGAACATGAGCCGCTTCGTCGTCGCGCTGATCATGGTGCTGGGCTGGTCAGCCCGGGCCGAGGACACCGTCACCATCAAGTTGGGCACGCTGGCACCGGTCGGGTCGACCTGGCACGCGCTGCTCAAGGAAATGGGCGAGCGATTCAGCGAGCTCACCCAGGGCAAGGTGAAGGTGAAGATCTACGCCGGCGGCACCCAGGGCGCCGAGGGCGACATGGTGCGCAAGATGGGCGTGGGGCAACTGCAGGCCGCGTCCATCTCGAACGTGGGCATGCACGACATCTCTCCCGAATCGATGATCTTCACCGCGCCTGGCATGGTCGACGAGGCCCTGACCAGCGCGCTGTTGCCCCAGGTGATGGGCAAGATGAACGCGGCCATCGAAGCGCACGGCTACGTGGTGCTGCACTGGGCGCAGGTCGGCTCGGTGCGGGTGTTCTGCAAGAAGCCCTACAAGACGCCCGAAGAGGCGGCCGACGGCAAGTTCTTCGCGTGGGACGGCGACCCCGGCTCGGTCGAGGCCTTCAAGTTGATGGGCTGGCGGCCGGTGGTGTTGTCGTCGACCGACATCTTGCCCTCGCTCGACACCGGCATGATCACCTGCGTCACCCAGGCGCCCGCCTACGTGCTCACCACCCGCCTCTTCGAGCGCGCGACCTACATGATCGACTACCCCATCGCCTACATGATCGGCGCGACGGTGGTGAAGAAGGACGTGTGGGACAAGATTCCCGCCGAGACCCGCCCCAAACTGCTCGCCATCGCGAAGGAATACGGCGCGCGCGTCGACACCGAGGTCAAGCGGCTGAACGACGACGCGGTGACCGCGATGAAGAAGCAGGGCCTGAACATCGTGCCCGTCGAGAGCCCCGCCTGGGACCGGGTGGCGATGAAGTCGTGGCCCGCGGTGCGCGGCAAGGTGGTGCCGGTCGAGTTCTTCGACGAGTTCGTCAAGCTGCGCGACGCCGCGAAGAAGGCCGCAGCCGCCCCTGCCCAAACGCCCTGAGCTGTGCTTACCGTCGCGCCACCGTGCGACGCGTCGAATTCGAACATCGCTTCGTCGACCCCGAACAGCGCTCCCGCGAAGCGCGCGTGCCCCGAGTTCTGGTGGGGCCCCTTCGCTGGGCGGTGATGGGCACCTTTCTGCTCGGTTCCGCCTTCGTCACCCAACGCGCGGGGCTGCCACTGCAGGGAGCGCTGTGTCTCTTCGTGGCGCTGCTGCCATTCGCCTGGCTGGCGAGCCTGGTGGTCGGCGGCACGGTCTTCGTGCGCACCCAGCGCGGCACCCCCCGCGTCGAGCGGCTGGCGCTGGAGTTCGACGAGCAGGGCCTCACGGTGCGCTGGCCGACCCGTCAGCACCTGGCGCCGTGGTCGACGGTGAAGATGAACCGCGACCGCTCGAGGCTGGTGGTGCTGCTGGTACCCCAGCAGGTGGGCGAGCGCGCCGAGACCTTCGTGGTGCCCGAGCGGGCCTTCGACACGCCCCAGGCCTTCGACGAGTTCTGCCTCGAACTGCAGAAGGCGGTGTGGGCCGCCGAGCGACGCTGACGGTCAGGCGGCGGTGAGTGCGCCGAGGTCGACCGGCGGGCGCTTGCCGAGCGCAGTGAAGTTCTTCACCAGCAGCCAGGTGCCCAGCGAGAACATGCACAGCGAGATGAACTGGCTGGTCGACAGGTTGTAGAACGCATCGGTCGGCACCAGGTCGGGCAGGCCGCGCGAGGCCAGCAGGCCGTGCAGCGTGCCGCGCTCGAGGTCACCGCGGAAGTGTTCGACCGAGCTACGCAGGAACGCGTAGCAGATGAGCCACATCGCGAAGATCTGCCCGTGGAACCGGCGGAAGCGCCGCATCGAAAGCAGCAGCACGAAGAGAATGGTCTGCCCCACCGACTCGTAGAGCTGCGTGGGGTGCACCGGCAGGGTGTGGCCGTGCTGGGCGACCCATTCTGAAATCAACTGCGCGCCCGGCACCGACTGCGCGGTGACCTGCCCGGTCTGCTCGACCACCCAGCGCGTCTCATGGGTGCGGTCGGCCATGCTCTGGAAGGCCAGGCTGGGCATGTGCCCCGGCGTGCCGAACAGCGTCTGCACGGTGCCGCTGCCCGGGAACTCCACGGCAAAAGGAGCACGCGCGTGGGTCGTCACGTCGCCCCAGCAGCACCCCGCCGAAAAGCAGCCCAGCCGGCCCAGCGCCTGCCCGAGCGAGACGGTGGGAATGGCCAGGTCGGCGAGGCGGAGGAATTCGATGCCGTTGAGCTGACAGAACCACAGCGAGGCGATGGTCGCGCCGATGAGCCCGCCGTAGAAGACCAGGCCGCCGCCGAGCATTTCGGCCAGCCCGCCCAGGCCCTTGCTGCCCACCAGCAGCGAGAACACCACGCGCCCGCCGACGACCACGGTGATGAAGTACTGGAACGCCTTCTCGACGATGGCGGTGCGACCGGCCGGCGTGCTGATCAGCTTCTCGCGCATCGCCACCAGCACGATGAGCCCCAGCAGCACCACCAGGTCGACGACCACCGCGTAGGCCTCGGCGACCTTCACCCCGTCGCCGGTGTAGTCCTTCCAGTTCACCAGCACGAAGAGCTCGCGCGAACCGAGAATGCCGCCCACGAAGACGTAGAAGGCCAGGTCGAAGATCTGATCTCGCCGCGTGATGCCGAGCGCGCCTGGCCATTCCCTCGACGCCAGCCACGCCGAAACGGTGATGGCCGAAATGAACCCTGCGCCGATGAGAATGCCGTAGGTGTGAACGGGAATGCCTTCGTTCCGCCCTCGCCCCAGGAACGGCACCTCGGGGAGCGCGTAGTAGAGCCCGAACGCGGCCAGCGCCACGCCCGCCACGCCGTACATCATCGCCCGGTTGCGGCGATCTCCCTCGGTAGGGGGCAACTCCACGCCCTTCGCGTCGACCCCGCCAATCGCCGTGCGGTAGCCGTTGAGCGCCGAGTAGAACACCAGCCCCAGCGCCACGGCGTACAGCAGCCAGCGCGACAGGTCGGTGTCGAAGGTGAACCGGTAGATGACGGGCAGCACGCCGCGCGTCGTACTCCCAACCGATGGGGTGGTGCCAGTGCGCTCGCCACCCGTTCGCCCGGGCGTTAAGAGCCGGTGCATGCAGTTGCCCGAGACCCTGAAGGTGCGCCTGGTGCACGCGCGAACCGTCACGCCGCGCGTTCGCGAGCTGACCTTCGAGCGCGTCGACGGCGCTCCCTTCGTCTTCGAGGCCGGGCAATGGGTGCAGGTCACCTTCCCCCTGCTCGACGCCAAGGGCCGGCCGCTTCGCCGCTCGTACTCCATCTCCTCGGTGCCAACTGACGACTCACCGCGCTTCGAGTTGGTGGTGACGAAGGTCGACGACGGGCGCGGTTCGACCTTTCTCCACGAACTCGCCGAGGGTGGCGAGCTGGAAGTGCGCGGGCCGCAGGGTGTCTTCACCCGGGACCTGGAGACGCCCCACCCCGCCCTCTTCATCGCCACCGGCACCGGCATCGCGCCCTTCCGCGGCATGCTGCACGAGGCGCTGCGCGCGAACGAAACGTCTCCACTCCACGTGCTGTTCGGCGTGCGCACCACGGCCGACGCGCTCTACCGCGAGGAATTCGAGCGACTCGCCGCCCAGCACCCCAACGTGACCTTCGAGCTGAGCCTCTCGCGGCCCGACGCCGGGTGGATCGGGCTGACCGGCTACGTGCAGACGCACACGCGTACCCGGTGGGAAGCGCTCGCGCAAAAAGGCCAACCGCAGGCGTACCTGTGCGGCGTGCGCAAGATGCTCGACGAGGTGCGCGCGGTGCTTCGCAAGGAACTCGCCATCGACCGCGAGTTCGTTCACGTCGAGAGCTACGACTGAAGACAGGAATGACATGACGCCCGCGCGACTGGTGGTGACCCTGGTGTTGGCTGCGCTGTCTGCCGCTGCGGCGGCGTACGGCATGTACAAGGGCGGCTCGATGGCGGCGGCGTTCCTGGGCTACCCCGGCGCGGTGTCCTGTCTGTTCTTCGTGCTCATCGCCCGCGTCGCCTCACTCGACCGGGCGCAGGTCGCGAAGCTGGGCACGTGGCTGCTCTATGCGGGCGGGGCGGCTGCGGTGTTGGGCCTGGGCTGCGGGCTGTTCGCCATCGCCGGCAACCTGCGCGTGGCGCGCATGGCCCTGCCCGTCACCCTGCTTTCGACGCCGCTGCTGACCATCGCCAGCCTGCGGCTTTCGACCGCGACCAACGCGCGCGCCCGCGCCCTGCAGGTGCTCGCCGCAGGCTTCGTCTTGATGGCCGTCGGCTGCGTGCAGTTGCTCGGAAAAGCGCACGAAGCGTTGGGGTTTTGAGGCCCGCTGGACAACCGAACGCCAACCGAGATATTTCTTCGGCCCCGCCATTTCCGGTGGGGGTCGCCCGCACGAAACGCGAGCGGCATTACGAGAAAGCAAAGAAGAGAAGATGGCTACTGGTTCTGTGAAGTGGTTCAACGATGCGAAGGGCTTTGGTTTCATCGCGCAGGACGGCGGCGGCGACGACGTGTTCTGCCACCACACGGCGATCAAGACCGAAGGCTTCCGTACCCTCTCCGAGGGTCAGAAGGTCGAGTTCGACGTGAAGCGCGGCCCCAAGGGCCTGCAGGCCGAGAACGTGCGGCCGATCAGCTGAGCTGAGCTCACCTGTTGCAGTTCGAAGGGCCCGCTTTCGACTTCGAAAGCGGGCTCTTCTCTTGTCCGGCTACTTCGCCGGCGCCGCAGCGACGACCTTCTTGCGCCGCAGGAACGCGAAGGCGATGCCGGCTGCCGCTCCGACACCCGCGCCCGCCGCACACCCGGTCATCTGCGCGTCGATGAGCCCCTGCGCCGTCTGCCGGGTGGTCTCGGCGCAGTCACACAGCGCCTTGCCGAACGCCGGCGTGTTGTCCCACGCCTTGTACTTCGGGTACGCGACGGTGACGGCGAGCACACCGAGCAACGCTCCAGCCACCAGGAAGTTCATCACCAGTCGAACGAGGGCCATGCGCGAGGGAATAGCACCCTCTGCCTCTTGTTCGTATGGTGCTTGGCGCCCATGGCCGTCGCGACCGTCGCCCTCATTCTGCAGATCGTCGCCGCCAGCTGCTTCGTGCCGGTGCTGCTACACGCCTTCAAGCGCAGCGTCGGCACCGGCTTCCTCGTTCTCTGCCTGCCGGTCTACACGCCCTACTACGCGTTCTCGCAGTTCGAGCACCGTTTCAAGGGCGTGCTGCTGGCGGGGTGGCTGGGCGGCTTCGTGCTGGCCATCGCCCTGCGCATGTTGGCGCTGCAGCAGAGCGTCAGCGTCGCCACCTGACGTCTCAAGTCAGGCATCAGCCGTGCTGAACGCCGTTCGGCTCCCGCGCACCAAAACGGGAGTAGAACGCAGCGCATGCCCTTCTCGTACTCCGAGCTGCTCCCGCTGAAGCACCACGACACTCCGTGGCGGTTGCTGACGAAGGACCACGTCAGCACCTTCGAGGCCCAGGGCCGCACCTTCCTCAAGGTCGACCCGCAGGCGCTGACCGTCATCGCGAAGGCGGCGATGCGTGACATCGCCCACCTCTTGCGACCTGCGCATCTGTCGCAGCTGGCGAAAATCCTCACCGACCCCGAGGCCTCGAACAACGACAAGTTCGTGGCGCTCGACCTGCTCAAGAACGCGAACATCGCGGCGGGCGGCGTGCTGCCCATGTGTCAGGACACCGGCACCGCCATCATCAAGGGCAAGAAGGGCCAACTGGTCTTCACCGGCGGCGGTGACGAAGAGGCGCTCGCGAAGGGCGTGTACGCCACCTACACGGAAACGAACCTGCGCTATTCGCAGCTCGCGCCGCTGAGCATGTACGAAGAGAAGAACACCGGGTCCAACCTGCCTGCGGAAATCAAGCTGGCGGCGGTCGACGGCGACGAGTTCAACTTCCTCTTCATCGCCAAGGGCGGCGGCTCGGCCAACAAGAGCTACCTGTTCCAGGAAACCAAGGCAGTGCTCAACCCCACCAGCCTGATGAAGTTCCTCGACGAGAAGCTTCGCTCGCTGGGCACCGCCGCCTGCCCGCCGTACCACCTGGCCGTGGTCATCGGTGGCACCTCGGCGGAGTTCGCGCTCGAGACCGCCAAGCTGGCCAGCACCAAGTACCTGGACGACCTGCCCACCCAGGGCAGCGAGACCGGCCATGCCTTCCGCGACGTGGCCTTCGAAGGTGAAGTGCACAAGCTGACGCAGCGCCTGGGCATCGGCGCGCAGTTCGGCGGCAAGTACTTCTGTCACGACGTGCGGGTGGTGCGCCTGCCGCGCCACGGGGCCAGCCTGCCCATCGCCATCGCGGTCTCGTGCAGCGCCGACCGGCAGATGCTGGGCAAAATCACCAGGGACGGCGTCTTCCTCGAGCAGCTCGAGCAGGACCCCGCGAAGTACCTGCCCGAGGTCGAAGAAGCGGGCCTCGGCGGCGAGGTGGTGAAGGTCGACCTGCGCATGCCGATGTCCGAGATTCGCGCGCTGCTCACCCGCTACCCGGTGAAGACCCGCCTCGCGCTGTCGGGCCCGATGGTGGTGGCGCGTGATATCGCCCACGCGAAGCTGAAGGAGCGCCTCGACTCGGGCCAGGGACTGCCCTCGTACCTGAAGGACATGTGCGTCTATTACGCGGGCCCCGCCAAGACGCCCGCGGGCCTGCCGTCAGGCAGCTTCGGCCCCACCACCGCCGGCCGCATGGACTCGTACGTCGACCTCTTCCAGGCCAGCGGCGGCAGCATGGTGATGTTGGCCAAGGGCAACCGCTCGAAGGCCGTCACCGACGCGTGCAAGAAGCACGGTGGCTTCTACCTGGGCTCCATCGGCGGGCCGGCGGCGCGCCTGGCGCAAGACTGCATCAAGAAGGTCGAGGTGCTCGAGATGCCCGAGCTCGGCATGGAAGCCGTCTGGCGCATCGAGGTGGTCGACTTTCCCGCCTTCATCGTGGTCGACGACAAGGGCAACGACTTCTTCGCCAACCTGCTCCCTCCGGGGACCCGCGCGTGAACCCGCTGGTCAGCGACGCCTTCGTCGACTTCCTCGTCACCGACGTGCTCGAGCTGGACGCGCTGCTCGCGCTGCCGGCCTTCGAAGGCCACAGCCGCGCCGAGACCATCGCACCGTGGCTCGCCGCGTGTCGCCGCGTGGCGCGGGAAGTGCTCTTCCCCGACTACCGCACGATGGACGCCGAGCCTCCGCGCTTCGAAAACGGGCGCGTCTCGGTCCACCCGCGCATGAAGCACGCGTGGAAGGAACTCTGCGAGCTGGGCGTCATCGCCGCCGGTCGCCCGGTCGAAGTCGGCGGGCAGCAGTTGCCGCTCACCGTCGCCACCGTCTCACACGCGTACCTGATGGCGGGGAACCTCGCCGCCTACGCCTTCGCGGGCCTCACCACCGGTGCGGCGCACCTCATCGAGGCCTTCGGCACCGACGCGCTCAAGGCCCGTTTCCTGGCCAAGCTGTACTCGGGAGAATGGACCGGGACGATGGCGCTGACCGAGCCGCAGGCGGGCTCGAGCCTGGCCGACGTGACCTCGCGCGCGAAGCCGACGAAAGACGGCCACTACCTGATCAGCGGCGCCAAGATCTTCATCTCGGGCGGCGACCAGGACCTCACCGACAACATCGTGCACCTGGTGCTCGCCCGCATCGACGGCGCCCCGCCCGGCACCAAGGGCATCTCGCTGTTCGCGGTGCCGAAGAAGCGCGAGCAGGGCTCGACGCTGGTGCCCAACGACGTCCACGTCAGCGGCGTCATCCACAAGATTGGGTGGAAGGGCCTGCCCTCGCTGGCCCTGAGCTTCGGTGACGAAGGCGACTGCCACGGCTGGCTGGTCGGCCCCGAGCACCAGGGCCTCAAGTGCATGTTCCAGATGATGAACGAGGCTCGCATCATGGTGGGCGTCAACGCCACCGCCACTGCCTCGGTCGCCTTCCACGAGTCGCTGGCCTACGCGCGCGAACGCAAGCAGGGCCGCGCGCACGGAGCTTCACCTGCGTCCGCTCCGGTGCCGCTGGTGGCCCACGCCGACGTGCGCCGCATGCTGGTGCGCCAGAAGGCCATCGTCGAAGGGTCGCTGGCGCTGTTGGGGGTGACGGCGCGGTTCGCCGACCTCTCGGAGCACGCCACCGGTGACGACGAGCGCGCGCGGGCGCGGTTGCTGCTCGACCTGCTCACGCCCATCGCCAAGACCTTCCCTGCGGAAAAGGGCTTCGAGGCGAACGCGCTCGCGCTGCAGTTGCATGGCGGCTACGGCTATTCGAGCGAGTACCTGCCCGAGGCGTGGCTGCGCGACCAGAAGCTGAACACCATTCACGAAGGCACCACCACCATTCAGGGGCTGGACCTGCTCGGTCGCAAGGTGGTCGCGGGAGCGGGCGCCGCGCTGCAGGCGCTGGGTGAGGAAATCGAGCAGGACTGCGCGCGCGCCACGTTCGACGTCAGCGCCCTGCGAGCGGTGTTGCCCTCGGTCTCGGAGTTGGTGGCGACGCTGGGTATGCGCGGGGCCAGCGGCGACGTCGAGGGCATGCTGGTGCATTCGGCCGACTTCATGGACCTGATGTCGACCACGGTGGTCGCCTGGGTGTGGGTGAAGGTGACCGCCGCGCTCGGAGCGCGAACCGACGACTTCGCGAAGGGCCTGCACGCCACGCGCGAGTACTGGTTCGCCACCGAACTGCCCCGGGTGCCCGAGCTGGTGCGACGTTGCCAGAGCGGCGAGCGCAGCTTTCGCGACTTCCAGGACGGCTGGTTCTGACAGGGTGCTCGAGCGGTCGGAGTCACGAGCGCTCCCAGGCGTCCGCACCGGCGGTGCGTGACGCAACGCGGGCGCACGAGCGGTGCGCGGCGATGGCGTTCAGGGCTCGAGCAGCCACTCGGCGAAGGCTTCGGGGTGCTCGAGCATCGGCGAGTGCCCGCCGTCGATGACCCGCAGCTTCGCCTGGGGCAACTCCCTCGCGAGCTCATCGAGCGCAGGCAGGGGAATGAGCGGGTCTCTCCCGCCAGCCAGCACGCGAATGGGCAGCGTCAGCTCGCGCCGCCGCTCCCGCAGGTCCCAGTTCGACAGCTCGCGGTAGAGCCCCACCACTGCCACCGGCTCCATCTGCGCGGCGTCGTCGAGCAGCGACTCGAACTGCACGCGGGTCAGGTCGGCGCCAGGCATCAGGCCCAGCAGCGTCTTGCGCAGCGAGCGGCGGTTGGTGCCCAGGTCGCGGCCGATTCGCAGCCACATCAGCAACGACGCGCGGTCGAGCGCCCGGTTGGGGTTGATGCTGCGCAGCAGCCGACCGCCGGCCGAATCTCGCGCGAGCATCGACTCCATCGCGTCACCCGGCGCGGGGCTCACCAGGTCCAGTCGCGTGACCCGGCCGGGGCACTCGAGCACGTATTGCTGCGCGATGGCGCCTCCCAGCGAATGGCCGACCAGGTGGAAGGTGTCGAGCCCCAGGGCGCAGACCACGGCCTCGAGGTCGGCGGCCAACGACGACATCGACCAGGTGCCGGTCGACGACGAGCCTCTCGTGCCGCGGCAGCCACGCATGGTGGGCGCGATGAGCGTGGCCCGCGAGCCCACCAGGTCCATCGCCAGGCGCCACCAACGCCAGGTGGCGAAGTTGCCGTGCAGCAGCACCACGGTCGGGCCGCCGCCACTGGTGCGCGCCACCTCGACGTCGACTCCCGCTGCTCTGACGTGCTCCACCAACACCCGATGCGTATACGACGCGCCGCGTCACCGCGCTCGTACAAACTTCGCCCCCGGGCTCGAGGCGCCTTCGCGGCTCTCGGCGCGAGCGTAACTTCCCAGCCCGCTCGGCCGTAAGGTCACCATCATGGCGAACGAGCCGAAGTCGAGCGAGATCACCCCCGAAGCCACGTTTGCCAGGCGCCGCGAGTTCCTCAAGAACAGCGCGCTGCTCTCGGCGACCGCAGCGGTCACCGGCGGCGGCTTGTGGGCGCTCAGCGGTGGCGCCTTGCACGCGCGGCGCGACGACGCGAAGCAGAAGGCCGGTGAGGGCGCTCCCTCAAGCGCCGCACGCCCCCGCGGCCGCTACGACACCGACGAAGCGCCGACCTCGTGGGACGACGCGACCACGTACAACAACTACTACGAGTTCGGCACCGACAAGGGCGACCCCGCGCAGAACGCGCACACGCTCGTCACCCGCCCGTGGACCGTGCGCATCTCGGGTGAAGTCGAACAGGAGCAGACCGTCGACCTCGACGAGCTGACGAAGTGGTTTCCGCTCGAAGACCGGGTGTACCGCTTCCGCTGCGTCGAGGCCTGGTCGATGGTCATTCCCTGGCTGGGCTTCCCGCTCGGCAAGCTGCTCGAGCGCGTCAAGCCCACCTCGCGCGCGAAGTACGTGGCCTTCGAGACGCTGTTGCGCCCCGAGCAGATGCCCGGTCAGCGCGAACCGATTCTCGACTGGCCCTACGTGGAAGGCCTGCGCCTCGACGAAGCCATGCACCCGCTCGCGCTCCTCGCGGTCGGTGTCTACGGCAAGCCGCTGCCCAACCAGAACGGCGCGCCGCTGCGGCTGGTGGTGCCGTGGAAGTACGGCTTCAAGAACATCAAGGCCATCGTCGGCATTCGCCTGCAGGCCGAGCAGCCACGCACCACCTGGAACCTGGCCGCCGCGCGCGAGTACGGCTTCTACGCCAACGTGAACCCCGCGGTGGACCACCCTCGCTGGAGCCAGGCCAGCGAGCGCCGCATCGGAGAGCTCGGCCGTCGCAAGACCCTGCCCTTCAACGGCTACGCCGACGAGGTGGCCAGCCTGTACAAGGACCTGGACCTCAAGGCGGCCTTCTAGATGTCGACCCCGCTTCCCTGGCTCAAGCCGGGCCTGGTGGTCGGTGCGCTCGCGCCGCTGACCGCGCTGGCGCTGCAGGCCGCCACTGGGGCTCTGGGCGCAGACCCCATCGCCATCGCGCTCAACCGGCTGGGGCTGCTCGCGCTCATCTTGCTGGTCGCGTCGCTGATGTGTACCCCGCTCAAGCTCTTCTTCGGGTGGACGTGGCCCCTGCGAGTTCGCCGCGCACTGGGGCTGCTGGCCTTCACCTACGCGGCGGCCCACGTGCTGCTGTACTCGGTGGTCGACCAGGGGTTGGAGCTCTCGGCCATCGTCGCCGACGTGGTCAAGCGGCCGTTCATCACCGTGGGCTTCGTGGCCTTCGTGCTGCTGGTGCCGCTCGCCTGGACCTCGACCGACGCCGCGGTCCGGCGCCTGGGTTTCGAGCGCTGGCAGCGCCTGCACCGGCTGACCTATGTCGCCAGCTCGCTGGGCGCGCTGCACTTCTTCCTTCGCGTGAAGAAGGACGTGAGCGAGCCCCTGGTGGTGGTGTTGTTGCTCGCGGGCTCCTTCGGGCTGCGACTCATCGCGCGCGCACGCTCCACCCGACCGGCGAGCTGATCGCGACACCAGCGCCCCGGTCCCCCCCAGGCCGCTCGACTCGGGCCAGTGGAAGTCACGTCGGTTGCGACGGCATCAGTCTTGCTCACGACGCCCCGCAAGAGGGGTGACGATGATGCGTGCGGTCTGTCTGCTCAGCGTGGTGCTTGGTCTGTCGTGCGTGACGTCGCAGAGCTCGGTCACCCGCAACATGCTGGCGCCCCTGCCCGCGATGCCGCTGACCATGTTCGACGACACGCACCGAGGTCAGGTCGAGCTCGCCGGCCAGGTTCACCCACTCACCCTGAAGGCCATCGACACCACCTCGGGACTGGGCGCGCCGCTGGGCCAGGGTGACCTCGGCGTGATGATTCGGGTCGCCTCGCGCGTGGCGGTCGGTGGCCAGGTCGAGCTCGCCTCAGCCTCGAGGGCCACCTGGGCCCACCCGACCGCGCCGCCCGACACCCCGGCCCTGGGGCTTCGGCTCGGCGTGCACGGCGTCCTCTACGACGGCGAGCGCTTCGGTCTCGACGCCAGCGGGCAGGTCTCGCTGCACCTGCTGCCGGTCTCCGTCACCGAGGTGGTGCCACTGTCGAACGGCGCTCCGCTCGGCACCATCTACAGCGCGATGCCCGGGCTCGAGGCGGCCCTGATACCGAGGGTGAAGACCGGCGCTGGCACGTTCTTCGCGGGCGTTTCCATCGCCACCAGCCCCGACATCACCCTCGTCGGCACGCGCACGGTCTATTCGGATGGCAGCGTCAACAATGGGAGCGACGCCGGCGTGTCGGCCTTGCCGATGGTGATGGCCGGCGCTGGCTGGGCGCTGTCGCTGGCGTCAGGCTTCGGGCTCAAGGCCCAGGTCTGGGTGCCGCTGACGCGGGGCCCCATCGGCTACGGGCCCATCTTCGGCCTCGGGCTCCAGTACGCCGCAGGTGACGCTCCCGCCGCCCGAAAGGCCCGCAAGCAACCGGCTCCGCTGTCCACGCCGCCCTTGCTGAGCGCGCCCGACGACAGCCCCGTGCCGGCGTTGTAGTTGACGGAGACACTAAAAGTGAACATGTTCACTTTCGTATGGTCCTCCACCGACAAGACCGGGCGGTGCGCAGCCGCCTTCGCATTCTCGAGGCAGCGAACGCGGCCTTCGCCACCCAGGGGTTCGACGCCACCTCCATTCGAGACGTCGCCCGCGCCGCCGACACCTCCATCGGGCTGGTCTGCCGCTACTTCCCGACCCGTGAGCACTTCGCCTTCGCCATCTACGATCGCCTCGCCGACGAGCTCGCCCAGGCCGCGCTCGAGCTGCCACCGGGCACCATCGCCGAGCGCTTCACCGCGCTGATGCAGGTGCGGGTCGCGCAGTGTGAGCGGCATCGGCGCGCGCTCACCTCGCTGCTGGGCCGGGCGCTCGACCCCCAGTCGACGCTCTACGCGCTGGGCCCGCACACCGAGCGCACCCGCGCCACCGTGCACGGCGCGCTGATGGTGCTGGTGCGTGACTCGACCAACGCCCCGCCATCAACTGACGCCGACCGCCTCGCGCAGGCCCTCTACACGGCTCAACTGGGCGTGGTGCTCGCGACGCTCTCACGCCCCACCACCGACTGGGCGCTGGCACTCGTCGAGCAGCTCGCTCGGGCGCTTCGGTGGGCGCGCCCCTCGCTGGTCATCGTCAAGCGGCTGCTCGGCGATGGCTGGCAACGCCTCTTGCTCGACCGGCCGCGCAGCGCGAACGAGCAGTCGGTGCGCGCCACCAGCCGCGAGCTGCTGACCCGGCTCTTCCGCGACAACCGGGTGCTGCCGGGCGTGCCGCAGGGGCTGACGCCGCTCGCCGAAGCGCTGCACCTGCCGCGCGTCGAGGCCTTCGTGCGCGCCGGGGCTCCGCTCGAGCTGGTGCTGCCCGCCTTTCCCGCCAAGGCGCCGAACCCGAAGAAGGTGCTGGGGCCCCTGCCCGACCTGGCCGAGGCGCGGGCGCTCGAGCGGCTCTCCGAGCTGCTCGACGAGCTCGAGGCGGTCTGGGCGCCCGGTGCCCGGCTGACCATCTGCTCGGACGGGCACGTCTTCGCCGATGCGGTGGGCGTCACCGACGCCGAGGTCGACGCCTACCGCGACGCGCTGGTCGATTCGCTCGACGACGAGCGCATCGGCTGGTTCGACCTGGGCACCGCCTTCGACACCCGGCGCTCCGCAGACCAGCGCCGGGCCTTGATGGACCGCTACGCCGCCACCGACGCCTCGCTGCGGGAGCGCGCGCGCACCACGCCCGCGCTGGCCGCGCAGGTCGACGGCATTCACCGCTTCCTCTTCGAAGACGAAGTGGTGCAACACCCCGAGCTGACCCGCAACCAGGCGCGCAAGCAGACCCGCGACCGCGCCTATGAAGTCGTGCGCCGCAGCGAGGCCTGGGGCGCGCTGGTGGGGGCGGCCTTCCCCGACGCGCTGCGGCTGTCGATTCACCCGCAACCCGAGGCGTCGACGAAGATTGGCCTCAACCTGCTCGGCGTGAGCGACCCGTGGCTGACGCCGTGGCACGCGGTGGCGGTGGTCGACCGCACGCGGGTCACGCTGATGCACCGCGCTGACGCTGAGGCGCTCGGCGCTCGTGTCGTGTTCGACGGTGACCGACCTTCCCACCTGGAGCTGCCATGAACCCCACCCTGGTGCCGCTCACGCCCTTCGGGGTTCGGGTCGAATGCCCGCCCGGGACGCCGCTGGAGTCGCTCCCGGCCGAGCAGCTCAAGCAGTGGGTCGACCAGCACCGCGTGGTGCAGCTGCGGGGCGTGGCGCCGGTGGAACCGCACGTGCTCGCCGCGCAGTGTCGTCGCCTGGGGCCGCTGCAGCCGTGGTCGTTCGGCGCGGTGCACGAGCTCAAGCAGGTCGAGCGCACCGAGAACTACCTCTACACCGAGCACGCGGTGCCGCTGCACTGGGACGGCGCGTTCGCAGACGCCGTGCCGCACTGGCTGGTCTTTCAGTGCGTGCGCGCGCCTCCCGAGGGAGCGGGCGGTGAGACGGTGTTCGTCGACTCGACGCGGGTGCTGCAGCGGTCGAGCCCCGAGCAACTCGAGCGGTGGCAGGCGGCGCGCGTTCGGTACACCACCGAGAAGAAGGTGCACTACGGCGGCTCGTTCGTCTCGCCGGTGGTCGCCACGCACCCCACGCTGGGCGTCGAGGTGCTGCGCTACGCCGAGCCGGTTCGCGACCTGAACCCGGTCTCGGTCGAACCGCTGGGCCTGAACGGTGACGACGCCCGCGCGCTCCAGGAAGACCTGTCTCGAGCGCTCGCCGCCCCAGACGCGGTGCTGGCGGTGCCGTGGGCGGAAGGCGACTTCGTCATCGCCGACAACCACGCACTGCTGCACGGGCGGCGGGCGTTCGTGACCGGGGCACCTCGGCACCTGCATCGGGTCAACGTGCTCGACCCCGACCAGCGGTGGTGGGCCCGGCTCCGCGCCGCCTGGCGGGTCCGTCGGCCCGAGTTCTTCCGCGCCGAGCTGCCGATTCTGTTGCTGCCCGCGCTGCTCTCGGCGAGCACGCCCGCCGCGCTGACCAGCCTCGCCTTCCTCGAGGGCGTGGCGGTCTTCTTCCTGCTCTTCAACGTGGGCGACATGATCAACTGCTGGTTCGACCGCGACGTCGACCTGCACCGCAAGACCCACCTCGCCGAGGCCATCGCGCTGGTCGGGCGACGCTCGCTGCTGGTGCAGATCGTCCTCTCGGCGCTCGCGGCGACCGGGCTCGCCGTGCACCTGGCGCTCACGGTGCAGCGCTGGTGGCTGGCGCCCGCGGGGCTGGTGGGCGCGGTGCTGGGGGCCAGCTACACGGCGCCGCCGTTGCGGCTGAAGAGCCGGGGGCTGCTGCAGCTGCCGACCTACGTCGGGCTGCTCTTCGTGGGGCCGATGATGCTGGTCGCGGGCCTGTTCCGAGACCAACCCGGGCTCGACGTGGTGCTGACCTCGCTCGCGTTCGGCGCGATGCAGACCGGCGTGCTGCTGGTGAACACCGCCGAAGACCTCGACGAAGACGAGCGAGAGGGTATTCGTACGGCGGCCGTGGTGCTGCAGGCGCGCGGCACCATCACGCTCGCGCAGTGGTTGGTGTTGCTGGGCGGCCTGTGGCTCAGCTTCGTGCTGCAGCGCCAGTTGCCGGGAATGCTCGGGCTTGCGCTGGCGCCTCTGCTCGCCATCACCGCGTGGAACGCGCGCTGGCTTGCGGAGCTGTCGGCCACGCAGCGACCGCTCGAGGAAGCCGGCCGCCGCGCGGCGATTCGCGAGCAGGGCAAGCACGTGCCCAGGAGAATCGAATCGGGGGCGTGGGCCGCAGCCTTCGCGGCCCTGGTGCTGTGGCTGGCGAAGGTCGTGGGGTGAGGTCGCCGCGATGACGTCCCTCGGGTTCCAGCAGATGACACGCCGGCCTTCGCGGCTCGACGAGTTCGCCCTGCGTCAGCCGGTGTTCGGTGGGGCTGGCCCCGAACGTCGTGCCGTGGGCGAGCGCCCCGGAATGCGCGCGGTCGGTGGATCGTCGTTCGACGAGCATACCGGCAGTGGGACACCGCTTACCGTCTGCACCGCCGGGGCGCGCCTGCACGCGTCGCGCACCGCCGGTGGAGCGCATTCCGACCACTGCGCTGTCGGTGAGGCGTCGTTCGATGAGCACACCGTCAGTGGGACACCGCTCAGCGTCTGCACCGTCGGTGGAACCCCTCCCGACCAGCGCGCTGTCTGTGGCGCGTCGTTCGATGAGCACACTGTCAGTGGGAAGCCGCCCACCGTCTGCACCCCCGGTGGAGCGCATTCCGACCACCGCACCATCGTTGTGCCTGCAGAACGCCGCCTCGAGGCGGCACCCACGAGGCGTCGCGGCTCGAGGCGCCACGCACGTCCAGCGTCGTACCGGGTACTTGCCTGCACCACGTCAGGACTGCCACCGTGAGCACCGTCGCCGACGCCCTCGCGACCTGGCGCGACGCCCACCGCTCCGACGGGCCTGGCGAGTCGCGCCTCTTCGGCCTGCGGTTGTTCTGGGTACGACTGGGCCCACTCCGCGTGCCGGTGCCGCACCCGGGGCAGCTGCACTGGCACGACCTGCACCACCTGGCGCTCGGCTACGAGCCCGACCTGGTCGGTGAAATGGAGATCAGCGCCTTCGAGCTGCGCACCGGCGTCACCACCCTGATGGTCCTGCTGCTCTGTCTTTCGGGCGTGGGGCTGGGGTTGCTCTGGGCCCCACGACGCACGGTGCGGGCCTGGCGCGCCGCGCGGGGCTGCCGCAACCTCTACGCCTGCCCGACCCCGCATCACGAGGTGCTGCACTGGCGCCGCGAGGCCCTGCTCGAGTGGATGCGGCTGCCCGGGCGCTGACTACTTCACGCCCAACGCCTGCGTGACCTCGCTCATCGGCTTGCCGCCCCAGAGCGCCTTCACCTGCGCCTGGGTACCGAAGCTGCGCGTCAACATGCGATCGACGTAGAGCGTGCCGTCGAGGTGGTCGACCTCGTGCTGCAGAATGCGCGCG
The DNA here is from genome assembly GCA_903911905.1 of uncultured Myxococcales bacterium. Lineage (GTDB taxonomy): Bacteria > Myxococcota > Myxococcia > Myxococcales > Myxococcaceae > Xiheilimnobacterium > Xiheilimnobacterium phototrophicum. The sequence continues at coordinate 1,869 of CAIWFK010000437.1, read as the reverse complement.
GGCCAGCCATGCACCCGCCAGGTCACCGGCGCTCCGGTCTCGTCGAGCGCGCGTACCTCGACTTCGTGGAAGCGCTCGACCAGCGCTGCGAACCCGTTCACCGACAGACAGCCCTCGAAGAAGGTGACGCGCTTCTCACCAATGGGCGTGACGACCGGGTTGACGAACACCCGCAACGCCACCGGCACGCGCTCACGCTCGGCGCGCTCGACGTCGGTGAGCCCGCCCTGCAACTCCGCGGGGTCTTCGACCACGAAGACGCGCAGCGACACGCCAAGCTGGGGGGCGGCGAGGCCCACGCCCGGCGCTTCACGCATGGCCTTCACCATGCGCTGCACCAGGGCCTGGAACTCGGGAGACTTCAGTTGCTCGGGCGTCACTTCCGCCGCGCGGGCCCGCAAGACGGGAGCGCCGGTCTGAACGATGTCCTGGCTCATGGCAGTTCCCACGGGGGTGAGCACGCGCGCCGTCGGCGCACACGACACCACCAGCGTCGCCGCCACCAGGGCGGAGAGTGGAGTCACGGTGAAGAAGAGAGGTCGGCGAAGCGCAGCAGCCAGCTGAGAATCCCCCCGCTGGCTGCGCCGCGACTTGCGGGCATGCGCTCCAACCTTCATCAATAATGTACCACGGTGATCGCCTTGTCCACCCTTTTTCTTCGTCATCGTGCGTCAAACCACTGTTTTCACGAGTTTGTCACGACTTTGAAGTCAGGGTGACGCAGGCGTGGCGATCATCGCACACAGTTCTCGCAACCCCCTGGCCAGCGACGGCCCGGGGTGCAGCAGGTCTTTCGACGGCAGCGTCAGCCACCGCATCTTTCCGAGCCCAGGCAAGGCCTTCAGGGCGTCGCGCCCGTCGGCGGTGTCGGCAGCATCGACCATCAGCTCGGGAGTCAGCGCCACCACCCGCTCGAGCGAGTACGTCGGGTAGGCGGTGGGTGCGCGCTCGGCCACGTTGACCGCTCCGCAGTCTTCCAACAGCTCGTGCGCGAAGCTGCCGGGGCCTGCCACCACCAGCGGCGCGAACCCATAGGCGAACAAGACACGCGGCTTCGAGCCCCGCTTCGCCGCTGCCGCCCGCATGTCGGCGCGGGCCTGGGCGAGCGCGTCCAGCAGCGCACGCCCTTCCTTCTCGCGGTGCAGCACCGCAGCCACCTCGCGCATGGCCTGGGCCACGTCGTCCACCGTGGTCAACGGCAGCGCCAGCACCGTCACCCCCAGCGACGCCAGGGTCTCGACCGGCTTCTGGTTGCCCGGAGACTTCTGCACCAGCAGCACCTGCGGCCGCGCCGCCAGCACCGCTTCGACCGACACGTCGCTGAAGCCTCCCACCCGCGGCAGCGCCTTCACTTCAGGCAGCTCGTCGAACCGGCTGACGCCGACCAGCACCTCGGCCGCGCCCAGGGCCACCACCGTCTCGGTCAGCGACGGCGCCAGGGTCACAACCCGCGTCACCACCGCGGGCGGCTTCGGCCCCAGCCACTGCACCGAGCCCGCGCCCGCCAGCACCAGCGCGAGCAGGGCCGAACTCACGGCAGGCTCACCAGGTCGCTGACGTTGCCCGCGCCCGACACCGAGCTGATGGGGCAGGTCGCCAGCGCGTTGGCCACGCCGCGCACCTCACTGAGGCCCGCGTCGCTCACGTCGAAGACCACGATGCGGCCCGCGTTCTGGTCTCCCAGCAGAATGCGCTGGCCACGCACCGTGAAGCGGCCGGGCAGCAGCGGCGCGCAGCTCGAGCCGCCGTCGGCCAGTACACCCGCGTCGCCAGGGCACGCCGCCGACCAGGTGGCGAACACCTGGTCCTGCTCGTCGAGCACCACCAGGCCGGGCTGGTCGATGCGGTCGACGGTGAACCTGGGGGGGT
>CAIWFK010000436.1 GCA_903911905.1 uncultured Myxococcales bacterium | reverse complement strand
TGGTGGTCGAGGCCTACGGCGCGGGCAACTTTCCCTCGACTGAGGCCTTCGGCAGGTCGCTCACCCCCTTCTTCCGTGAAGCGAAGGCGCGGGGGGTGGTGGTGCTCATCACCAGCCAGGCGCACCGCAACGGCGTCGACCTCTCGCTCTACGAGTCGGGAAACCTCGCACAGCGCGAAGGGGCGATCGGGGGCGGCGACATGACGGTGTCGGCCGCGGTGACCAAGCTCATGGTCGGGTTGGGGAACCTGAAGGGTGACGCGCTGCGTAAATATCTTGGTCGATCTGTGGCAGGAGAACGAACGGCGGTGCTAGCGTAATGCCGAGCGGTTCGTTCGTGACCTGGAAGCCAAGCGCGCCACATGTCTGAGGACAAAACAGCGGTCCACAAGATCTCCGACCTGCTCGGAGAGACCAAGGCCACCACCTCGGCCTACCTGATCATCATCAGCGCGAAGACGCCGGCCACCATCGGCAAGATGCTGAAGATCGAGAAGGGCGAGCTGGTGATGGGTCGCGCGACCGACGCCCAGCTGCAGGTCGACGACGACGGCATTTCGCGCAAGCACTGCAAGCTGTCGATGGCGCCCAACGGCAACTACCAGCTGGTCGACCTGGGCTCGACCAACGGCACGTTCCTCAACGGCATCAAGGTCAACGTCGCCACCCTGCAGGACGGCGACAAGATTCAAATCGGCGCCAACACGGTGGTGAAGTTCTCGATTCAGGACCAGTTGGAAGAGCAGTACCAGCGGTCGATCTACGAGAGCGCCACCCGCGACGGCCTGACCCGCATCTTCAACAAGAAGTACTTCCTGGACACGCTGCGCAAAGAATTTGCCTACTGCCTGCGCCACCGGGTGCCGCTGTCGCTGGTCATGCTCGACATCGACTTCTTCAAGAAGATCAACGACACCTACGGCCACCCCGCGGGCGACCACGTGCTGCAGAAGGTCGCCGCGAAGATCGCCGAGACCGTGCGCCAGGAAGACCTCTTCGCGCGCTACGGCGGTGAAGAGTTCGCGCTGATGCTGCGCGAGTCGGCCAGCGACAAGTCGATTCGCTGCGCCGAGCGATGCCGCCGCGCGGTCGACGGCGCCGACTTCGTCTTCAACGGTACGCCCATCAAGGTCACCATCTCGCTGGGCGTGGCCACGCTGTTCGACACCGACTTCGCGCAGCCCGAAGACCTCATCGCCGCCGCGGACAAGTACCTCTACCGCGCCAAGAAGGGCGGCCGGAACCGGGTCGACGCGATGGAAATCTCGGGCGCCTGACCGGCTCGCCGGTGCCACTGCTGGTGCTGCGGCCGACCGATGAACGGCCCTTCCTGCGCGCCTTCGTGTCAGTTCACTCGGAGGGCGGGGGCGGCAAGACCGGCGGAATGCGCGGCGGCTCTCGCGGGGCGCTCGGTTGCTGGTTGGCCGCCACCTCGGCCGAGTCCTGGAACTCGACCCGGTTGCCACCACGGGCGATGGCCTGCACCAGCCCGTCCTGCGCCTGGCTGACCAGATCGCTGAAGTTGTACTCGCGGCCCGGCTCACCGGCCGCCACCCCGACCGAGATGGTGGGGTGGAGCACCGTTTCCCCGTGTTGCAGCGTGGCCCGCGCCACCCGTTCGCAGATGCGGCGCGCCACGATGAGGCTGCCCGCGAGGTCGGTGTGCGGCATCAGCAGCAGCACCCGATCGTTCGAGTACTGCACGGGGTAATCGGTGTCGCGCAGCGAGCGCCGAATCGACAGCGCCAGCCCGCCCATCAACTGCGCCTGCAGCTCGGCGCTGGACTTCTGGCCGGGCACCTCGTCGAACCCCACCACCGCCAACGCCAGCGGAAAGCCGTAGCGGCGCGCGCGCTTGACCTCGACGAACAGCACCTCCTTGAAGTGCGCGAAGGTGTAGAAGTTGGTGCTCAGGTCGAGAATGCCGTCGCCCGGGCGAGCCACCGGCAGCGCTTCGGTCTTCGAGCGCGCCTGCAGTTCGACCAGCCGCACCTTGAGGTCGGCGACCGAGACGGGCAGGGGCAGCACCGCGTCGGCCCACGAGGCCTTGAGCCCCTTCTTGAGCCCGGCGAAGACGAAGGCCTGCGGGGCGCGCGCGCGCACTTCCCGTACCGTGCGGGTGGGCGAGGTCAGCGAACTGCCCAGCACCACCACGTGCTCCTTCGTCAGCGCTTCGACGGTGGTGGCCTTCGTCACCTTCAGCCCCGCGCGGGTGAGCGCGTCATTGAGGGCCTTGCGGCGTGCAGCATTCGGCTCGATCACGGCAGCCAGCTTCCAGGTCATGCGGTCAGTCTATGCGCAGTTCCGGCGAACCACAGGTTTCTGCCCGCCCGGCGGCTCCCAGCCCCGTCGGCGCCAGGTTCGCGGCGCCGCGGGGGCGATGGTACCGTTCGCGCCATGCGCCTGCTGGCCCTGCTCGTCGTCGTGCTTTCGGTCGCCGCCGCCGCGGCCCACAGCAACGAGGCCGAAGCGCACGCGCTGGTGGCCGCCGTGCTCGAGGGCTCGGTCCCGGCGGGCCAGGCCATCAACCGCTTCACCTTCCTCGACGCGCAGCGCCAGGGGGCGCTCGAGCTGACCCTCAACTTCGGTCGGCTGCACGACGACCGGCAGCGCGACGTGGTGCTGGGCATCATCGCGGCCATCGTCGAACCCTCGCCCGGCGACGAGGTCGAGCGCCTGCTGCTGGGGGCGGTGGCCAGCGACGATCTCTCGCGGCAGCTCACCGGCGTGCGGGGGCTGACCCGCATGCGCAGCCAGCGGGTGGTGCCGATGCTGGGCGCGCTGCTCAGCGACCAACGGGTCGGTGCGCGGCGCCAGGCCGCCCTCTCGCTGGGCGAGCTGCACGTGGCCGCCGCCGGGCCCGCGCTGGCCGCCGCGCTCAAGACCGAGAAGGACCTGCAGACCCGCCTCGAGCTGGTCGCTGCGCTCGGGCGCTGTGGCGACCGCCGCCAGGTACCCGTGCTGCAGGGCCTGCTGACCGATGGCTCGGAGACCACCCGCGCCGCGGCCGGTCGCGCGCTGTGCCTGCTGGGTGACGCGAAGGGGCTGGCGTACGCCCGAACCCAATTGGCCTCGAAGGACCCGCACGAGCGGCTGGCCGGCGTGCTGCTCTTCGAGGGCGTCAAGGCGAAGCAGGCCTCGCCGCTGCTGGGCCCGGTGCTCGCCGATGGCGAGGGCGAGGTTCGCGCCACCGCCGCGCGGGTGCTGGCCGAAGGCGGAGACGCCAGCAAGGTCGACTGGCTGGTGGTCGAGAGCGCCAAGGCGACGGGCGACGCGCGGCTGCCCTACGAGCTCCAGCTCGAGAAGCTGCGCCTGAGCGACGAGGCGCGCCGGGCCGCGCTGCGACGCGTGGGGTTGGCGCCGTGATGATGCCCCTGCTGCTGCTCTCGACCCTGGCCACCGCTCCCGCCTGGTCGTCGCTGGACGATTCGCGGCGGGCCAGCGCCATCACCGCGCTCCACGCCCTGCCGTTGCCGGGTCGATTGGTGACCGCGACCGAAGGCTTTCTGGGCACGCGCTACGTGCTCTCGCCGTTGGGTGAAGGCGAAGGTCACGACCCCGACCCGATGATTCGCTTCGACGCGGTCGACTGCGTGACCATGGTCGAACAGGCCATGGCCCTGTCGCTGGCAGTCGACGATTCGCAGTTGGTGCCCACGCTCGATCGCCTGCGCTATTCGGGAACTCCCAGTTGGAATCACCGCAACCACGTGATGGAAGCGCAGTGGCTGCCGGCGAACCTCGCCCGCGGCTACGTGAAGGACGTCACCCGACAGTACGGCGGCGCGGCGACCCGGGTGGTGACCAAGGTGCTCGACGACGCGACCTGGCGCACGAAGTCGGCCCGCGGCCTCGCGCTCGACGAGGCCTCGCAGCCCCGCGGCACCTTCTCGCTCGAGGTGGTGCCCGCCGCGCGGGTGCTCGAGGCGCTCGCCCACGCGCCCGCCGGGCTGGTGGTGGTGGTGGTGCGGGCCGACAAGCCCTCGCTGGTCACCCGGGTCTCGCACGTGGGCGTGCTGGTGCAGGGGCCGAAGGGGCCGACCCTTCGCCACGCCTCACGCAGCTACAAGAAGGTGGTCGACGAGCCGCTCGCGCACTACCTGGAGCGCAACCTCGACTTCGCCTCGTGGACCATCGAGGGCCTGGCGCTCTTCGAGCCGCTCGAGCCGCCGCTTCCGCCCCTGCCCGGGCTCGCGCCGTCGAGTGCGCCGTCGCCGGACGCGGGGTGACGGTCAGCCTATTTCGTGCTCGCCCGACATGGCCTCGTCTTCGGCGGCCCGGGCGTTGGCGTCGGCGTCACGTTCGATGAGCTCGAGCACCTCGCGAATGACCCCGCTGGCCTGGTCGAACGACTCGGCGGGCACCAGCACGTCGTAGAACGCCGACTGGGCCGCGGCGAAGGCCGCGCTCGAGGCCGCGCCACCGGTGCGCACGAAGGCATCGAGCCCGGCGGCTTGCAGCGCGTCGACCAGCCGTTCGGCACTCAACGGGTCCTGCATGGAGGTCGCGACGGCGAAGGTCTTGGGAGCCATGCCTCGAGGCTAGCCGAACGGCCCGTGCCCCGAGACGCTTCATGGAAAAACGCGGCGAATTCCGCGCCGGTGGACGTTTCCTCTGATATGCCAAGAGGAAGATGAACTGTCTCAAGTTCCTGCTCTTTGCCCTCGTCGCCCTGGGTGTGGTCGGGTACCTGGTCTTCTCTTCGCCCGAAGCCGCCAAGCGCGCCTCGGAGGTCGAAGGCAGCCGGGTCGCAGCCGCGGCTCCCTCCATCGCGCTGAAGGTCGAAGCTCAGCGCTCGGCGCTGCAGGCGGCCATCGTCAGGCTCGCCGCGTCGCCGGTGGTGTGGAACGCCAAGGTCACTCCCAAGCTCGAAGCGCCCTCGGCCGATCGCTTCAACGCCGTGCGCACCCTGGTGCTCGACACCCTGAGCGAGGGCAACAACAAGGCCACGGTGGTGGTCGCGGTGGCCAACGAGGCCGGCCAGTTGCTCGCGCAGGGCAGCGCCGACCCCGGTCAACCTCCCGAAGGCTTCTCGGTGCAGCCGCTGCTCGAAGGTGGCGCGGCCGGGGCGGTGACCGCCTTCGGTGGCGCGCCCTACCTGTTCTACGCGACCCCGATGCTGGTCTCCGACAAGAACGAGGTGCGCGTGCAGGGCAACGCCATCATCGGTCTGCCGCTGCTGCCCGACCCGAAGTCGCTCGACGTGCTGGCGAAGGAACTCAAGCTGTCGGCCCTGGGCATCGTCTCGAAGGACAAGCTGCTGATGCTCAGCGGCTCGGACAAGGCGCAGGCCGAGGCCGCGCTCAAGACGGTCAAGGTCGGTGACGCGACGGCGCTGGTGGTGGGGCCGGTTCGCGAGCTGGGCCCGCTGTCGATGCCCCTGTTCGTGGCCAATGCGCCGCACTCGGTGGGAGCGCGTCAGGCCATCGCCGGTACGCCCTTCGAGTCGTTCGCCATCGTCTCGGTGCGCGAGCCGGTCGACGCGCTGGCGGCCTGGCAGGTGACCGGGGTGCTGTCGCTGCTGGGGCTGGTGCTGCTCTCGGTGGTGGTGACCGTGCTCATCAAGCCCGAAGAGGAGGGCGGCGGTCTCGCGGTTCCGCCGCCGGTGCCGTTGCCTCCGGTCGCCGTGACCAGGCCGAAGGACGAGCCGGCGCCCGCGCTCGCCACGGCCATGGGGAGCGATCAGCCGCACCACGCGCCCGAAGCCAGCCCCGACGACTTCCACTTCCCCGCGTCGGCGCCGCCGGTGTCCGCGCCCGTCTCGCAGCCGCCGGTGGCCTCGAGCGCCTCGAGCTTCGCCATCTCGACGCCGTCGATGATGGGACCTGCCTCGGCCACGGCCGTGACGGGCGCCTCGCCGGCCTTCAACCCCCCGCCGCCTCCCGCGCAGAGTGGGCTGTCGCCGCTCTTCGACGGTGAAGACCCGTTCGCCGGTGCGGCGCCTCCCGTGGCCCAGCCGCCGCCCCCTGCGCGCGCCAGCGGCAACGGCAGTGGGTCGAGCGCTGCGGTGCCCCGGCCGTCGAACCCCAAGCCGCCGCCGCCCACCAACCCGTTCGACGACGACGACGGCCCCAGCCGCACGGTGGCGTACCCGACCTTCCCCCCCGGGGCGAAGGCCGCGCCGCCGGTGTCGATGATGATGACGCAGCCGGTGTCGGCGCCGCCGGTCGAAGACCCCTTCGCCATGGCCGCCGGGCAGATGTCGGCCGAAGAGGCCAACCAGCAGCAGGCGTTCGAAGAGAACCCCGATGCCACGCGCGTGGCGGCGGTGCCGCAGGAACTGATCAAGGCCGCGCGGGCCGGCGCTTCGGGCAACACCGGCGAGCGCCCCTCGGTGAAGGTCTCGGCCCCCATGCCCAAGGTGGCCGCAGCGGCCGCTCCGGCAGGCGACCCCGAAGAGCGCCACTTCCAGGACGTGTTCCGCGACTTCGTGGCGACCCGCGAGAAGTGCGGTGAGCCGGCCGACGGTCTGACCTACGAGAAGTTCAAGACCAAGCTGCTCAAGAACAAGGAGCAGTTGGTGACGAAGTACCAGTGCAAGACCGTGCGCTTCCAGGTCTACGTGAAGGAAGGCAAGGCCGCGCTGAAGGCCACGCCGGTCAAGGACTAGTCACATCGCCTGCGAGCGAGAATGGCGAGGGTGACTCCACGGTCACCCGTTCGCCGGTCGTCGGGTGCAGGAACCCCAGCGCTTCGGCGTGCAGGAACAGTCGGCTCGCGGGTCGACCGTAGAGGCGGTCTCCCTTGATGGGCAGGCCCAGCCCCCGCTCGTGCGCGCAATGCACGCGCAGCTGGTGGGTGCGGCCGGTGTGCGGGGTGAGCGCCAGCAGCGTCTCGGTGGCCGAGCGCGCGCGCACCGTCCAGGTGGTGACGGCCGGCTTGCCATGCACCTCGTCGACCAGTTGTCGGGGGCGTTGCTCGAGGTCGACCCGCAGCGGCAGGTCGATGCGGCCCTGGTCCTCGGGCACCACGCCCTCGACGATGGCGGCGTAGCGCTTGAACACGGTGCGGGCGGCGAACTGCGCCTGCAACGCGACGAAGGCCTCGGCGTCGAGCGCGGCGAGCAACAGGCCTGAGGTGTCGAGGTCGAGCCGGTGCACCAGCAGCGGGCCACTGGCGTTGGGGTAGCGCCGTCGCAGCCGGGCCAGCACCGAGTCGGTGATGCTGGTGTCGCGGGCGGGCACGCTGAGCAGGCCGTCGGGCTTGAGCAGCACCAGGAAGCGCGGGTCGTCGTGCACCACGGTCAGCTCGTCGTCGATGAAGCGCGGCTTCCAGGTCACGCGGGGGGCCACCTGCTGACCCTCGAGCAAGAAGGGAAGAATCGGCCCGCACTTTTCCCGGCACGCGGGAAAGAACATGCCCTGAACGCGGCCGCCGCCCGCGGGAGCCCGCCCCCACCAGAACTCGGCCAGGGCCACCGGCGTCAGCCTGGCGTCGATGGCGGCCTGCAGCAGCTTGGGTGCTGCACAGTCGCCCGCACCCCACGAGGGCTCGGCGGGGGCGAAGCGCTCGCGCACGGTGCTGGTCTGCCCCAGCGCGTTGCGCAGCACCGAGAGGTCGGCGATTCGCTGCATGGCCTGCCGGGACACCAGGCGGCGCAGGCGGAGCATCGCGTCGCGGCGGCGCACCAGGCGTTGCCAGGTGGCGACGAGCCCGGCGTGGCGTTCGCGGAAGGTG
>CAIWFK010000435.1 GCA_903911905.1 uncultured Myxococcales bacterium | reverse complement strand
GGTGTTGGCCAGCCCGTCGGTACAGTTGGGCGTGGTGGTCGAGGTGTTGTGGTACTCGAGCAGCGTGGTGACCAGGGTCAGGCCGGTGATGGTCCGCTGATCGCGCACCCAGACGCCGGCGGGCGCATCGGGCGCGAAGGCGGTGCCGGGAATGCACCCGCGGTCCCAGCGGCGGGTGAGGGTCTGCTTCTTCCCCGAGGTCGACTGAATCGTGAAGGCGGGACCGCAAGCGGTGACGACGAGGGTGAGGGCGAGGAGGCTGGAGCGTAGAGGCATGAGTGTGGTTCCTTGAGGCTCGAGGGAATTCCGAGCCAACAGGCACTGTGCCGAGTCGCCGGGGGCGGCTCCTGACCGTTCTTGCGAAAGTGGGGGCGAGGGGTGGGTTGACGCTGTTCATCCTGTCTCGCACGATGACTCGCATGTGGCGTGCGTTGGTCGTGGCGGTCGTGATGATTGCGAGGGCGTCACTCGCAGAAGAGTGCGTGATTGCGGGGTGGGCCGAGTCGATGCCGCTTCGTGCCGAGAACGGCGAGGTGATCGGCACGCTCGTGGCCGGCACGCCCATCACGGTCACCGTCGATGAACGCGAGCTGCTTCCGGTGCAGATTCATCACCGCGGCACGCGCCTCGAGGTGTTCGTGCGTCACGAGGACCTCTGGCTGGCGGCCGATCGGGACCTCTCGTTCGACGTGTACCGCGTGCCCGCCGGCGCAGCAGTCGTGACGGTGAAGGGAGGAGGGGTCGTGCCTCCTCCGCGGCCGGAGGTGAGGGTGGTCAAGGCGCTCTCTCCGATTCAGGTGCCAGGTCGGGCGCTTCGGTTGTGGCGGTCGGTCGAGCAGCGCTTCACCGGCTCGCCGCTCGACAAGCCCTTGGCGATCAGCGCCAAACCGGGAGAGCCGCCCTCCGTGGTGCTCGAGGCGGGAGTCCGGGTCGACGTGACGGCCGGGAGCGCGTCGTGGTCTCGCGTGTGTGCGGGGTTCGACCGCGATGGCGCGTCGATCGTGGGGTGGGCGCACGACCGGCCCGAATTCCGGAACAGTGTAGGCGCGAGCCTGCCAACCGAAGTCGACGGCATGGGGCCGCCACAGACCAGGCAGACGACGGAATGCTCGCGAGCCCTTCCGCTCTTTCTGCTCAATGGAAATCACACCACCACACTCGGCACGCTCGACGTCGGGACGCGGTTCGTTGCTGGAACCGAGCAGCAGGGGTTCGTGCCCATCGAGCACCTCGAGTCGCGGTCGCCGATCTTCCTGAACGCCGGGGCGCACTTCGCCGTGCGAGCGGCAGATCTGTCGTCGTGTTGGAGGCGTGGTGAACCGCGCGACGGCAGCGTCGATGAGGCACGATAGGGGAGGCTCGCTTGGGCACGTCTGATCGATTCAGCAAACCGCAGCAGCCCGCGGCTTCGGACGGGTCGTCGAGGCGCACGTCGTGGATTCCGCAGTGGCTCATCGACCTGCTTCCGACGGCGAAGCCGGTACCTGATCACGTCGTCGAGTTGTACGAGCGGTTGCTCGCTGGCCGGATCGTCGTCATCGGCGCGGAAATCGACGATCGAATGGCGGAAGCGACGATTGCCCAGTTGCAGTTTCTCGAGGCGCTCGAGCCAGACAAGGAACTCAATCTCTACCTGAATTCGCCAGGCGGCAGCGTGACTGCATCCTTTGCGATCTGCGAAGCAATCGAGCGCTTGCAGCCAGCGCTGTCGACGGTGTGCATTGGGCAGGCGTGCGGCACTGCGCTGCTCTTGCTGACGTCAGGGACTCCGAAAAAGCGGTTCGCTCTTCCCGACGCGCGCCTTCAATTCGTTCCAACCGAGGGAGGCCGCCTGTCGGTGTTTTCCGACGCGTCGGCCGGTCGCGAGGCTGATGGCTCGCTGGCGGAGCTGCGTGCCACCCTGTTTCGTTCCTTTGCTCGCCACAGCAAGTTGAGCGCGGCGCGTGTCGAGTCCCTCTGTGCGTATCGTGAGCGCCTCTCACCACAAGTCGCCATCGAGTACGGGCTGATCGACGGCGTCTTTCAGCGGCCTCGTCGGTAAAACGTGAAAGCAGCGTCGAAAGGTTCCTGCGCGCAACGCCGATACGTTCACCTCTTCGAAGGCGCAAAGGAGAGCGCCATTCGGCTGTTGGAGGGTTCGAAGTTTGGAGACATGTTGGAGACGGCCACGGAGGCCGACGTCGAAGCTAGTGCCTGAAACGCAAAAACCCCGAGAACCGTTGCCGATTCTCGGGGCTCACTTTTGCGAGGAGTAGGGGACTTGAACCCCTGACCTCCGACGTGACAGGCCGGCGTTCTAACCAGCTGAACTAACTCCCCAAAAGCGACTTCTACTTCTTCGGCTTGGGCGGAACAGGGTTCGAACCTGTGACCCTTGCCTTGTAAGGGCAACGCTCTACCGCTGAGCTATCCGCCCGGTTTCCCGGTCGAATGGCGGCCGCTTCTACGGCCGCTTCCTGCTGCTGTCAACACGTTTCTCCAACCGACTCCTGACGACCCGCTACGGCACCACCGTACCGAGGTTCGCGCCGCCGGTGAAGCCTCCTCCACTGCCATTCCTTCCCGTGCCGTCCAGATCGCCGTAGCAGAACACACCACCGTCGCGCGTGTACCGGAAGGCGTAGCTCAGCCCGCCGCCGTCGGGCTTCCACGACACCTTGTACTCGTTGTTGTTTCCCACCGTGCTCGAGAACGGCGCCGGCTCCCAGGTCCACGCTACGCCCGGGTCCTGCTGCTCGGGGCCCGCGCCGAACTGCGCGCTGACGCCGGTGCCATTCGCGTTCGGGGTCAGGCTCGGCTCGTAGACCTGCCCGTAGGCGTCGGCCAGCCCGCCGTCGAGCGCTCCCACCGAGATGGTGGCGGGGAACTGCGTGTTGCAGAACGCCAGGTCGACGTGCGGCGCGACCGCCACGTCGTACTGCTGGGTGACCTCGTAGCCATTCACGTCCGACCCGTTGAGATCGCAGTACGTCCACGTCACCCCGTCGAAGCTGGCGCGCGCCGACACGGTGCGGTTGCCGGTGTACGCGGGCAGCACGGTGGCGGCGAACACGTCGCGACCCGCTGCATCTTGCGTGAACGTCATCGCGCCCCAGCCGAACAGCGGCGAGCTCGAGCCGTCGGCCCCCTGCGGCCCCACGCCGACCTGCACCTGCAGCCCCGGCGTCGCGCCCGTGGTCTGGGTGTTGGTGCCCGCCACGCTGGCCGTCACCCGCAGCGGGTCTCCGCTGTGAATGCTCGACGACGACACCGTCTCGAGCCGGCACGCCGTCACCACCGAGCCCACCGCCACCAGCCGCCCGGCCTGCGCCACCTGGTACCCGTTCGCCGCGCCGTCCTTGTCGCAGTACACGAACGCGCCCGAGCCCAACTCCGCGCGGAACGCCACGTCGACCGTGCTCGCCAGCCCCGGAGCCGTCACCGTGCCCGCATAGACGTCGGCGTTGCCCTGATCGCTCTGGTAGCTCGCGGCCGTCCACCCGGTCCACGTCGTGGGGTCGCTGCCCGCAGGCCCGCTCGCCACCTGCACCGTCACGCCCGAGCCCTGGCCTGCCGCCTCGGTCAGCGTGGTCACCGTGATGGCCGCCTGGTACGGTGCCGAGCTGGTGCCCACCAACGCGGTCTGCGAGGCCGTCGTCGCGTCGAGCACGCATTCGTCGATGGCGAAGGGCAGGGCGGTGATGGCGCCCGCTTGCGCCGCCTGGAAGCCGTTGTCGCTGCCGTCCTGATCGCAATACGCCCACGCGCCCTGTTGGTAGCGGAAGCGCCACGCATACGCGTACGTGCCCGGCGCCGGGCCGGTCAGGCTGGCCTGGTATTCGTCTCCACCGCCGGCGGTCACGTCGACGTTGAAGGTGCCCGCGCTCCACGCCCACGCAGGGTCGCTCGGCGCCACGCCCACCGGCCCGTACCCGACCTGCCCTTCGATGCCCGCGCCCGCGCCAACCACGTCGGTGACCCCCTGCGCGAAGACCCGGCCATAGGTCAGCGCCGACGGCCGGCCCGTGCGTGTGTCGAGCGTCGGCGGGAACTGGAGCACGCAGCGATCGATGCCCACCGGCGTCACGGTCAAGGTGCCCGCCTCGGCGTCGGTGAAGCCGCCGGTCGACGTGCCGTCGGCGTCGCAGTACGTCCACGGGCCGCCGTTGGCCGTGAAGCGGAAGGCGAACTCGAAGGTGCCCGGGCCCGGGTTGGGCAGGGTGGCCTGGTACTCGTCGTTGGCTCCGTTGCCGCTGTCGCGGTTCCAGGTCGCGTCGACCCACGTCCACCCGGCAGGGTCGGTGCCAGGCGCGCCGGAGCCCAGTTGCCCGGAAATCTGCGACGACGCGCCGGCCACGCTGGTCACGTTGGCCTTGTAGACCTGCCCGTAGATGACCGGCCCCGTCGCGGTGCCTCGCAGGGCGATCATCGGAGGCGCCTGCACCGCTTCACCGCCCAGCTTGCACCAGTCGATGGCTGGCTTGACCACGGTGATCACCGACAACTGTGAAGCCTGGAGCCCGTTGCCCGAGCCGTCGCGATCGCCGATCGTCCAGGTGGCGCCCGAGTCACCCGAGAAGCGCACCGCCAACGTGTAGCTGACGGGGCTCGCGCTGGTGGCTCCGGGCAACCTCACCGCGCCCGAATACGAATCGCGCGCGAGGTCGCCGGGCGTCGCGCCGTCGGCGTCTCCCAGGTACGCCGCGTCGGTCCAGGTGAAGTCGCTGGCCGTCGGCGTGGCCGACACGGTGGTGGCAAAGCCGACCTGCGCGCGAATGCCCGCGCCCTGGCCCGCTCCCTTCGTCACCGTGCCCGCTTCGACCTGCCCGGTCACCGCCAGCATCACCGTCGCCGCGCCCGAGGAGTCGGCCGCCGTGGCGGGGAAGGTCAGGTACGCGCCGCCGATGGTGACGGTGGTGGCCTGGCCTTCGTAGGTGAAGCCGGCGCTCAGCACGTTGCTCTTGCCGTCGTCGTTGAGCACCGTCACGTCGACCGGGCCGGGGCTCATGCCCGCGGGCGCGATGGCGGTCAGCGACGTCGGCGAAATCACGAAGACCTCGGTGGCCGCCGCGCTCGCGAAGCGCACCCGCGCCGCCGACGAGAAGTTGGCGCCCAGAATGGTCACGAGGGTGCCGCCCGTGGTGGGGCCGTGCGAGGGGGAAATCGAGGTGACGATGGGCCCGGGCTGCGCCCCGCCGTCGGTGTTCGACGAGGTGGGACAGCCGACCAGGGTCAGGACGCCGAGGACCGCCGCGAGTCGTGAGCGCATGTAGGAGAGCGTGCTGGCATTGGCTGCTCGATTCAACGGAGATCTGTGCCATGCTCGGTTGACCATGGCGGAAGTCCCGGTGGACTTTGGTGAGGATCTGACGACCCGTGTCGCGAAGCCGATCGGGGGCATTCGACCCCGGCCGCGGCGGGCCCACGTACTCGAGTTGATCAAGGGCGCCGGTGCGCCCAGGCATCTCGAGCTCAAGGCCGAGCGAATCGTGCTGGGCCGCGCCGAGAACGTCGACATCGTGGTCGACAGCGAAGAGGTCAGCCGCCAGCACGCGCGGTTCTCTCGCATCGACGACGAGTACCAGCTCGAAGATCTCGAGAGCCGCAACGGCGTCTACCTCAACGGCCTGAAGGTGCACCTGGCCGTGCTGCGCGAGGGCGACGAGGTGCAGTTCGGCGACCTGGTCTTCCTGTACCGCGAGGGCAACTGACCATGCCCATGTTCGTTCGGTTCTGGGGCGTGCGCGGCTCGATTCCCACGCCGGGCCCGCGGACCCGTCGCTACGGCGGCAACACGAGCTGTGTCGAAATTCGGCACGGCAACACCCTCATCATCTGCGACGCGGGCACGGGCCTGCGCGAGCTGGGCGTGAACCTGATGCGGCGGGGCGTCGACGCGCCTGGCACGATGCACCTGTTCCTCAGCCACCCGCATTGGGACCACATTCAGGGCTTTCCCTTCTTCGGCCCCGCGTACCGCCCCAACACCACCATCTACATCTACGGCCCCGAGGGAGACGATCGGAACTACCGGTTGCTCTCGGGCCAGATGCAGGACGCGTATTTTCCCGTCGGCTTCTCGGACCTGGGCGCGAAGGTCGTGCCCCGCGCCTTCGTCAAGGGCGAGGTGCAGATCGACGGCGTGCGCGTGCGGCACTTCACCCAGCGCCACCCCGGCG
>CAIWFK010000434.1 GCA_903911905.1 uncultured Myxococcales bacterium | reverse complement strand
GGTCGAGCGGCGACGTGTTGAAGAAGAGCTGGCCCGACTTCTTCAGCAGGAAGGGCTCAGGGTTCAGCTTCGCCTTGTCGCGCAGCTTCTTCTCGGCGAGCACCGCCTCCTTCGTTGGCTCGAGTACGCAGTCGAGGCGCCGAAGTACGGTGAACGGCAGAATCACCCTCCCATACTCCGACTGCTTGTAGTCGCCGCGAAGCAGGTCCGCGACCGACCAGATGAACGAGGAGAGATTTGTGTCCGCCATCTTTGAGCCCCCATGCCCGTGATCAACCGGGCAATGTTGTATCGCGTCGGCTGTCGCACTCGATGGGAAACCGGCGCGGTTGGCGGTGTGACCGCAGGCGTCACGCCGACCCGAGGCGAAGGAAGGCCGTTGCAGATGATGCCGCGCTCGACGAACGTTCGCTTGCGGCACTTGGTGCGTTCGGTCTGCTCGTGGTCGGAGGGGGCAATATGGCGAGGTTGGCAGCGGTCGTGGTGACGTCGTTGGCGCTGATGAGTGGCTGCCAAGAGACGAAGGGCTCAAGCGGCGCGAAGGGCGACCCGGGGCCGAAGGGCGACCAGGGAGCCCCAGGCCCGCAAGGACTGCCCGGCCAGGTCATCGTGCTCGCGGCTGCAGATGGTGGGTCGATGGTCGTCGACGGGGGTCTCGTGATCGTCAGCGGGCCGCCCGGCCCACCGGGCGCGGTTGTCGTGCTCAACGCGGCCGACGGTGGAACGATCGAAGTTAGCGGCGGTGTCGCGTACGTCGTCGGGCCCGCGGGTATCCAGGGTGCTTCAGGGGCTCAAGGGCCGGCCGGCATTCCCGGCGCTCAAGGGCCGCAGGGGCAACCCGGCGCGCAGGGCTCGGCTGGCGCTCCGGGCTCACCAGGACAACCGGGCCCACTAGGGCCGAGCGGCCCAGCAGGCGCCGACGCGCGACTCGTGTACCTCGATGACACCTCGTCGCCGTTCTCTGACGCGGGTGTGCACCTGCTCTACTCAGCCGTTGTGCCGCTTCCAGTGTGGAGCACGACCGGCCCCGCGGTGGTCGAGACCTTCACGATTCCGATTCCCTCGACGACAGCGACGACCCTGATTCACTTCGAGGGGGACGCGTTGTCCTCGAGCTGCAGCAATGGCGGTGGCGCGGGTGCTGGCTGGAGTGGCGCGCTCGCGCTCTTCATCAAGCCGACCGGTGGGGGCGCGACCATCAACGTGGGTGGCATTACCCGGTGCAACCACCTCACCACGGCCGGCAACTTGTGTGACGACGGCTTCGTCTTCAAGGCCACCATCCCCGCTGGCGCATTGCCGGTTGGGACGTACCAAGCCGAGTTTCAGCTGGGACAGGCGTGCACGACGACGATGTACCCAGGTGGCGCGGCGTACTCGGTTGGGCACGCGATCACGCAGGTCACCCAGTATCCGTAGCCGCCGCGCGCGTCGGCCACGGTGACCCGCAACACGAAGGCCCTGACTCACCTCGGTTTCCCGAGAAGAATCAGGGCCTTCAAATGGTCGGGGCGACAGGATTTGAACCTGCGACCACTTGCACCCCAAGCAAGTGCGCTACCAGGCTGCGCTACACCCCGTGAACGGACTAACGACGCGGCTGCTTATGCCCGCCTGACAACGACCGGTCAAGCACGCTCGACGATCAATCGTCGTCATCCTCATCATCATCGGCGCCGTCATCATCATCTTCGGCCGACTTCTCGCCATCCGGCAGGAAGCCCTCGTTGAGGTCAGCCTTGAGGACCTGGCTGGGCACGAACTTCACCACGCGGCGGGCCGTGATCTCGATGGGCTGGCCGCTCTGAGGGTTGCGACCCGGGCGCGCGCGCTTGTAGCGAGGCTGGAAGTTCCCGAACCCGGAAATCTTCACCTTGTCGCCGCGCTCCAGCGTCTCCTTGAGCGTGTCGAAGACGAGCTCGACCAACTCCGCCGATTCCTTCTTCGAGAAGCCGACCTTCTCGTAGACGCTCTCGATGATGTCCGCCTTGGTCATGGGATCAGAGCGTAGTCAGCCCAAAACCCATGTCAACATGGCGACATTGCTGTGCTTTTTCGACGCGCCAGCCACTTGATGCCAGCGCGCCGAATTACCCAGTAACTCCAATAACTTACGCTCGCAGCGCCCCACCCAACCGGTGCGTCACTTCAGCGACGATTTTCGCATGCGCGTCGGTCACTTCAGCGTCGGTCAGCGTGCGATCGGCCGCCGCATAGGTCAGCGCGAAGGCCAGGTTCTTCCG
>CAIWFK010000433.1 GCA_903911905.1 uncultured Myxococcales bacterium | reverse complement strand
TCGACGCCCGGCACGTATTCGATGGCCATGTACAGCGTGCCGTCGACCTCGCCCATGTCGTAGACCTGCGCGATGTTCGAATGGTTCAGGTGCACCAGCACCCGCGCCTCGTGGTGGAAGCGCTCGACGAACTGCGGGTCGGCCTGCATCTGCGGCAAGATGGTCTTGACGATGCAGAGCTTCTCGAACCCGGCGGCTCCGGTCAGCTTGGCCAGGTGCACCTCGCCCATGCCACCCTGGCCGAGCATGAACACCAGCTGGTAGCGGCCCAGAGACTTCGGGCTGTCGGATGCAGTCATGGTGGCTCGTGTTCTAGCGGGTCTGAGGGCGAATTCACGTTCTCCACGTTCGGGTGCCCCGGGGCCGTCACGTCAGGAGCAGACGCAGCAGGTCGTCAGGCTTTCGCGTGGAAAGAAAGTGCGGTGTGGTCGGCCGCATTTTTGTGTATACGCTCGTGCTCGTCGTTCAGGTCCCGTAGCTCAGCTGGATAGAGTACTGGCCTCCGAAGCCAGGGGTCGCGCGTTCGAATCGCGCCGGGATCGCTTTGTGGTGCTGTTCAATGTGGCGGTGCGCACACGCCTGCGCTGCCACTGTGTCAGCCCCTGCTCAGCGGCCGGTTCAGACTCCCAACGACATCAATGACTTGCCGCGTCGCAGCAATGGGCCTGACCCATGCACGTAGCACCTTCACGCACCCCGGGCTGGCCTCGGGGGTTTCGAAGGAATTTTGGCTCGTCGTGGACGTTCGAAGGGAGCACCCATGCTGGGGTTCAAGACCAAGAGCGCGGCTGACCGCGCGGCATTCGAAGCGCAGGTGAGCCCGTGGCTCGACACCCTGTACGCCTCGGCGGTGCGGCTGACCCGCAACGATCGCAACGCCGAAGACCTCGTGCAGGACACCGTGATGCGGGCCTGGCGCTTCTTCGACAAGTTCGAGCAGGGCACCAACTTCCGCGCCTGGCTCTTCAAGATTCTCACCAACACCTTCATCAATTCGTACCGCCGGACGACCCGCGAGAAGTCGTTGCAGGACGAGAGCGAGCGGCAGTCGGTCGAGGCGCAGTTCTTCTCGAGCGACGTCACCGACCGCGCCCAGAACCCCGAAGACTACCTGCTCGATCGCGTGATGAGCGAAGACGTGCTCAAGGCCATCGATGGCCTGCCCATCGACTTCCGCATGGTGGTGATTCTGGCCGACGTGCAGGAATTCACCTATCGCGAGATCGCCGACATTCTCGACGTGCCGGTGGGCACCGTCATGAGCCGCTTGTTCCGCGGCCGCAAGCAACTGCAGAAGACCCTGCTGGCCCGGGAAAACACCGAGACCAGCCCCCTGATCGACTTGAACGCCTTTCGCGAGCGGAAGAAGCTGGGGTAGCCGGGCGTTCGACGCCCTGAAAGATCATGAACTGCCAGACCCTCGACACCGAGCTGACCCCCTACCTCGACGGAGAACTGGTCGAAGAGGCGCGTGTGGCGGTCGAGGCGCACCTGGCGTCATGTGCCACCTGCGCCCGTCGGGTCGAGGTCGAGCGCCACAACCTGAGCGTGGTGCGGCTGGCTGCCCAACAGGGCCCCCGTGCGCCCCAGGCGCTGCGCGACTCGGTGTTCGCGGCGGTGCGGGCCGACGCCTCGAAGGCCCGACGCATGCGGGCCTTCAAGGTCTCGTCGATGGCAGCCGGGGTCGCCTTCGTCGTTTTCCTGGGCAATCACCAGTACCGCGCCCACCAGTTCCGGCTCTACGAGCAGGACGCAGCGCTGCGCCACTCGCGGCAGTTCCCGCTCGAAATGCGGCAGCCCGGCCCCGAGGAAATCGAGGCCTGGTTCGGCGGCAAGCTCGATCACCGGGTGAACGTGCCCCGCTTCCCCCACGCCACCGCCGCCGGCGCGCGGCTGCTGCAGGTACGCGACAAGCAGGCGGCCTACATTCGCTACGATTCGCCGCGCCCGATGGGGCTGTTCGTGTTCGGCGACGATCACGACGTCGACGTGGGCAGCGAGCCCATGGTCGGCTCGAGCCTGGGCTACAACGTGGTCAGTTGGCGCGAGGGCGACGTGGTGTACCAGTTGGTGACCGACCTCGACGAACACGACCTGCGCGAGCTGGTGCCTGGGGCGCACGGCACCCAGGCCGCCCCGCTCGACGACGTTCGGCCAGGCACGCCGCTGCACTCGACGCCCGCCGTCGAGGCCCGGCCGGCCTCGCTGCAGCGCTGAACCAGGCTGTTGCACCTGGCACGATTCGTTGACCCCCCTGAAGGCGGTCAGTAGCCTTGCCGATGAAATGTCCAAGACAGTACTGATCGTCGAGAAGGACCTGGCGTTGATGAAGTCGGTCCGCGAGGGCCTCAAGACCCGCGGCTTCTCGGTCGAAGAAACGACCGATGGCAAGGGCGCCCCCGACCTGATTCGCAAGGCGAAGCCCGATCTGGTGGTGTTGGCGGTCGACCTCGACGCCGGCCAGAACGGCTACATCATCTGCAAGAAGCTCAAGAGCGACAACGACCTCAAGGGCGTGCCGGTGGTGATCATCGGCGACCCCAAGGGCTTCGAGTCGCACCAGAAGCTGAAGACCCGCGCCGAAGACTACGTGGGCAAGCCGCTCGACGTGGGCACGCTGATCGATCGCGTCGGCACCCTGGTCGGCTTCCCCGAGCCGGCCGAAGAGGCGTTCGACCCGGCCAGCATTCTCGACGAGTCGCCCATCGACGAGATCTCGATCGACGCGCCGACCAGCGAAGACGCGACCGGCGCCGACCCCGACTTCGAGATGGTCGACTCGATGTTCGAGGAGAAGCCGCACACCAGCGCCACCGAGACCGAGGCGCCTTCCTTCGAAGAAGAGATTTCACTCAACACCAATTCGGGCGAGGAACTGGCTCCCGAAGAGAAGACCACGGTGGGCTTCATGCCGCCGCCACCTCCGCCGCCGCTGCCCAAGCGGTCGCCCGAGCCGGCGCGCGCCACCCAGACGCCTGCGGCCGCTCCGCCCTTCCAGTCGAGCACGTCGGTGGCCATCGACCCGGCCGAGGCGCGCGAACTGCGCTCGAAGGTGACCGAGCTGACCGGCTCGCTCGAAGAGGCGCGCACCCAGGCCAGCGAGTTCGAGGCGAAGGTGCGCGAGCTCGAAGCCCAGCTCGAGGCCCGCCAGGCCGAGCTCGACACCGCCAAGTCGGCCCCGGCCAAGGGCGACAGCAAGGAAATCTTCGCGCTCAAGGACGCCGCGAACAAGAAGGACAAGGAAATCCTCCGGCTCAAGAACGAGCTCAACGCCAAGGAACAGGAACTGGTCGAGCTGCGCGACAAGGAAAACACGCTCGAGCAGCAGGCCAGCGAAGCCTCGGGCGAACTCGCCAAGCGCGACGCGCAGGTCAAGACCCTGCAGGCCAAGGCCGACCAGTTGACGGCCGAGCGCAAGAAGGTCGACCAGACGCTGCTCACCGCCCGAGAAGAAGCGCGCTCGAGCAGTGCGCGGCTGAGCACCCTGCAGTCGGACTACGATGCGTTGCAGGCGCGGGTGGGTGAGCTCGAGGCCCAGCTCGACCCCATGCGCCAGGCCCAGCAGGACGCCGAGAGCGGCCGGGCCCAGGCCGAGAGCGACCTGTCGGAAGCGCGCGGCGAACTCGAGGCGCTCAAGTCGCAGCTCGACGAGCGGCAGCACGAGCTCGACGACCTGCGCGGCCAGCACGACCAGGCCCAGATGGACCTCGACTCGACCCGCTCGCAGCTCACCAGCCAGGCGACCTCGTTCGCCGACGAGATTTCGGGGCTGCGTCAGCGGCTGGCCGACGCCGAAGCCGACCAGCGCAAGCACGAGGACCGCGCGGCCCGGCACCAGGCCCGGGTCAAGGCCCAGCAGGACCACCTCGAGCGGCTGCGCACCGCCATTCAGGGCGCGATGCAGACGCTCGACGAGGCGCCTTCGACCGACGGGGAAGACCTCGACATCGACGAGCTGGCCGAGGCCTGACCGCGGCCCGGGAAGCAGCCGCCCCTTCAGTCCTTCTTGGGCGGCTCCTTCTTCTGAATGTGCTTCTTGGCCAACATCTGAATGTTGCCGGGCACGTTCTTGTCGCGCGCGAGCGCCTTCACGTCTGATTCCTGCAACTGGGTCAGGAACTTCATGGTGATGCCGGTGGGCACCTTGGGGTTCTTCACCAGGGCCAGCTTCACCGCGTAGACGCGAATCCACTCGCGGTTGCTGAAGATCACGCGCAGCACGTCTTCCATCGCCACCTTGTTCTGGGCCTGGGTCAGCACCTCACCGTCGGTGATGCGCGGGCTGCGAATGGTGGCGACGGCGACCAGCTTGTTCGAGTCGCGAATCAAGATGCTGCGGCATTCCTTGTTGCCCTTGGTGGCCAGCTTGATCTTCTCGGCGATGTTCATCTTGCCGATGCGCTGACTCAAGGTGAGCTTCTTGCCCTCTTCCAGCGGCGGGGCCTTGTCGGCGCCCGGCTGGTCCATGCCATATTCCTCGATCAGCTCGTCGGCGGTGGGCGTGGCTTCGGCGGCCGGAGGCGGCGCCACCACCGACTGCGGCCCGAACAGGCGAACCTGGGCGGCGAGCATCTGCGGCACGTCGGGCAGCTTGACCCCGCTGCGCACCGCGAAGTCGCAGACGCCGTCGATCAACGCGCCCTCGGCGACGGGGTTGAGCGCCAACTGGCGAATGATGTCGTCGTGGCGCAGCAGGCGCAGTTGGTTGCCACCGATGATTTCGGCGGTGCGCTGCGAGCAGCTCGACGCGATGGTGGCGACCGCCTCGTCGGGCGTGTTGCCGTTCAGAATCAGCATTTCGGCGTACTGATCGTTCGCGCCGTAGAGCGTGAGGAACCAACCGAGCACCGGCGGTGGCACCCCTTCGTCGCGGAAGGCCGACGCGGTGACCCGGTCGGGCAGCGTGACCGCGGTCTTGCCGGCGGTGTCGCGCACGTTGGCGTCGGGGTCGTACATCAACATGAACAGCACGCTGGTCAGGTCGGCGGGGCTCAGGGGCACCAGGCCCTTGGCGGCCATCATGCGAATGGGCACCGGGGCCTTCACGTCGACGTGCTTCTTCATGTTCGGCGGCAGGAATTCGTCGGTGATGGGGCACGCCGACGCTTCGGCCGCGACTTCGGTGGGCTGTTCGTCGCTCATTGGTTCCTCTCGTGAATCAGGCGGAGGCCGTCGAGCGTGAGGAACTCGTCGACCTCGTGAATGGCCTTCGACTCGCTGGCGATCAGCGGCGCCAGGCCGCCGGTGGCGAAGACCCGCGGGCTGCCACCGAGCTCGACGGCCATGCGCGCGCAGATGCCGTCGACCAGCGACACGTACCCGAACACCAGGCCCGACTGCATCGAATGCACGGTGTTCTTGCCGATGACGCCCGGAGGCCGGGCGAACTCGACCCGCGGCAGCCGCGAGGCGTTCTTGAACAGCGCGTCCATGGCGATGGTGATGCCCGGGCAGATGGCGCCGCCCAGGTATTCGCCCTTCGCGCTCACCGCGTCGAAGGTGGTGGCGGTGCCGAAGTCGACCACGATCAGCGCGCCCTTATGCTTTTCCCAGGCGGCCACGCCGTTGACCACCCGGTCGGCACCGACCTCGCGCGGGTTGTCGTACAGAATCGGCATGCCCGTCTTCACCCCCGGGCCGACGAACATCGGCTTGACCCCGAAGTAGCGCTGGCTCATCTGCTCGAGCGAGAACTGCATGGTGGGCACCACGCTCGACACCGCGATGGCGGTGATGGCGCGGGGGTCGAGCCCGGCGTGGGCGAACACCTGCAGCGTGAACAGGCCGTATTCGTCGGACGTGCGCTTGCCGTTGGTTTCGACGCGCCAATGCGACTTGAGCGTCTTGCCCTCGTAGACCCCGAGAACGGTGTTGGTGTTGCCGACGTCGATCGCGAGCAGCATGCGCGAGAGTCTAGTGGTTCAGCTCTTTTTGGTCCTCAACTGCTCGACGTCGCCGGCGAAGACCCGCTCGAGCTTGTTGCCGACCCGCAGCAGCAGTGCTCCCGAGTCGTCGATGTCTTCGGCCACCCCTCGAAGTTCGTTGGCGTCGGAGCGCACCAGCACTTCCTGGCCCAGGGTCGACGAGAGCTTGCGCCAGGCGCTGCGGACCGGGCCAAACCCCTGATCGGCCCAGCGATCGAGCCAGGCCTCGAGGCTGGTGAGCAGCGCGGCGGTGAAGAGCGCCCGGGGCACCGGCTGCCCGCGCGCCGCCATCAGCGAGGTGGCGACCTCGGCCACGTCGGGCGGAAAGTCGCGGGGTGCGGTGTTCAGGTTCACCCCGATGCCGAGCACGATGAAGTGCACGCGGTCGACGTCGGCCGACAGCTCGGTGAGAATGCCCGCCACCTTGCGCCCGTCGATCTGAACGTCGTTGGGCCACTTGATGGTGGCCGGCGCGCCCGCTTCACGCAGGGTCTCGGCCAGGGCCACGGCGGCCAGCAGGGTCAGCTCGGCGGCACGCGCCGGCGGAATCTCGGGGCGCAGCACGCCCGAGAGGTAGAGGTTGCTGCCCTTCGGCGAGACCCAGGTGCGACCGCGGCGACCGCGGCCTTCGGTCTGGTGCTCGGCGATCACCACTTCCCCGTTGATCGCGCCCTCTTCGGCCAGGCGCCAGGCCTCGGCGTTGGTGCTGCCGGTGGTCTCGAAGTGGTGAATTTCGCGACCCAGCTCGCGGGTCGAGAGCAGCGGTGCCAGCTCGAGCGAGGTCAACCGGTCGGGCACTTCGATCAACCGGTACCCACGCGAAGGCTGGGCGTCGATGCGGTACCCCAGTCGGCGCAGGGTCTCGACGTGCTTCCAGACGGCGGCCCGCGAAAGCCCGAGCTTGTCGCTCAGGGCTGCGCCCGACACGAAGTCGTCGCCGCCTTCGGCCAGAAAGCTCAAGATCATCTCTTCGTTCGAGAGCTCGACGGTTTCCACGCCCGCAACGCTAATGGTCACCCCGCCCGCCTTCAAGTATGCCCGTCATTCCAACGGGTTGATGTTCAGGGTTTGACGAACTTCGTCAACTCGAGGCGCGACTGGGGAATGGTGCGGCCGTTGGCCTCGAGCGAGGTCGAGGAGCGCACGATGCCCACGCCGGGGGCCAGGGTCAGCTCGTTGACCAGTTCGACGCCTTCCTTCACCCGGTTGCGGCTCTCGACCAGCACGCAGTCGTTCCAACTGCCGGCGCGGGTCTGACAGGGCTGCGCGGTCGCCAGCACCTGGTAGTGCTCGACCGACGAGACCGAGACGACGTTGGTCCACTTCGTGCCGACCTCGACCGGGTTGCGCAGCAGGTAGCGCTTGGCGTCGCGCACGCCGTAGGCGTCGGCCATCAGCGCGGCGCCGCTGGAGTCCTCGAAGAAGCCGTCGGCGTTCTGCCGCAGCGTCTTGACCTCGATGGTGTTCTTGGCGCCGAGCAGATCACCCTCGTAAGTCCAGGTGGCGCCCACCACCAGGGCGAAGAAGTCGGCCGCGGTGACCTGCGGCGTGGCGGCGGCGGTCTCGTTCGGCACGCGCCTGGGGCAGGCGAGCAACAGACACGACACGGCGGCGATCAGGCTGGTTCGGCTCATTCGGTCCTCGAGGGCTTTCGGTTTCGCAGTTCGGACAAGGCCTCGGTGGCAGCCTGCCGCACCGAGGGATCATCGCTCCCCGACGACACCAGGTCGAGAAAGGCTTCGGCGTCTTCTCCGCCGATGGCCCCGACGGCATAGGCAATTTCTCGCTGCAGGGTGGGCCCGCGCTGGTGGGCGGCGTCGATGAGGGCATTCACCGACTGAGGAGCCTTGAGCTGCACCAGAAGGCCCACGGTTTCGCGAATCAGGGTCACGTCGGGGCTCTTGAGCCGCTCGAGCAGCACCGGCAGCGCCGCGAGATCATGGCGTTCGACCAGCAGTCGCACCGCCGCGCGCCGCACCCAGGCCTCGGGGACGGCGAGCTTCTCTTCCAACACCTGGGTGGTGGCGCCGGTCAGCTCGATGGTGGCCCGCGCTTCCTTCACCGCCTGGGCGAGCGCCTCGTCGACCGCGCCGGTGACCGCCTTCTCGAGCGCTTGCACGTCGTTCGAGGTGAGCGCCGGGCGCTCGTGGGTGCGCAGCTCGAAGCCCTCGGGCTCGCCCTTCTGCCGCAGGTGCAGCACCACGACGGCGTCGGGCCCACGGTTCGCCTCGGCGTCGGGCTCGGACAAGCCGGCCGCGAGCGTGACCTTCCACGGCCGCACTCCTTCGGGAGCGACCTCGTCGGGCCGGGCCACGGTGAAGGCTTCGCGCGAGAGCGCCTGGGCCAGCCGCTCTCGCAGTTGGTCGACCGACATCGAGGCCACCTCGCCGCCCTCGAAGGCGTCGACCGTGAACACCTCGACGAAGGGTCGGCTGGTGCGAGCACAGGTCCCGCACGAGACGACCAGCAGCAGCCCGAGCGCTGCGAGCGCGCGCGCCAACGTTCTAGCTCGACGACTCTGACGACGGAGCCGGCGTGGGCGGAGGCGGCGTGGGCGCTTCCGACCGGGGAGCAGCGTCGACGACGGAGACAGGAGCCTCGCCCGGAGCAGGCGCTTCACCACCCGGAGCCGCAGGCGAGCCACCTTCGGCCGTCACGGCACCCGGAGCACCAGGCTGGCCTTCACGGTTGCCGCCACGACGACGACGGCGACGGCGACGGCGGCGCTTGCGCCCTTCCGAACCTTCGGCGGTCGGGTCGGTCGGAGCGCCACCTTCGGCGCCGACCTCGTCAGGCCCTTCGTCGTCACCCTCTTCGCCGTCGTCACCCTCGTCGCCGTCGACGGGCGCGGCGAGCACTTCGGCGGGCGCGGCGGCAGCTTCGGTGACCGGCAGGGGCGGAGGCGTGGGCGCGCTCGACGGGTCGACCTCACCCGAACCACCGCGTTGTTCCTTTTCGCGGTGCCGCTCTTCGCGGCGCTTGGCGGCCTCGTCGGCGTCGAGCCGGGCCTGGGCGAAGAAGGCCTCGTCGAGCTCGTACAGTTCGATGGTGGTGACCGACACGCCGACGCCCGCTTCGAAGAACTTGTCGGACAGCCCGTCGCCGCACCACAGCAGCACCAGAGCGCCGTTGGTGGCTTCCGCGCGGGCGTCGCCGCGCGATTCACCAGCCGAGAGCACGAGGCCGATGTTGGCGCCGTAATTGCCCAGGTCGCGCCGCAGGTCCTGCACGTGCTTGCGGTCGACGCTCTGGGTGCCGCGAATGAACCGAATGGCGTAGCGCAGCTCGAGCGAGCCGTCCTTGCGGCGGGCGGTGAAGGTCGGGCCGTCCTTCGAGCGGCGGGCCACCTTGAGCTCGCGGAAGTGGAGCTTGTGCAGCATGCGTACGCAGGCCTTCTCGAAGGTCCCCAGTTCGAGCTCGCCGAGCACCTTGCGGAAGACGCGCGCCATGGCCCGGCGGGCGTCGCGCCCGGCGTGCTTGGCGGTCTGAATGAGCGTGAGGTCGTCGGCACCCAGGGCCACGCCCAGCGGCGCAGCGTCGACCCGCGAGCCATCGCGCTCGCCACGGTCGCGGTCGCGGTCG
>CAIWFK010000432.1 GCA_903911905.1 uncultured Myxococcales bacterium | reverse complement strand
GTGACCGCGCCGACCGGCACCTTGAAGCGCAGCCGGTGGTAGTTGGCCAGCGCGCCCAGGGCCACCAGGGTGTCGGGCACGCGGTACACCGCGACGTTGGCATCGAGCACCTTGAGCTCACGACCCTGCTCGACGACCAGGCCCGCCGCGCCACCCTCGACCGCCTGCTGCAGGTAGTCGTGCGCATCGAACTTCTCGCCCTTCAACGCGACGAACAGACAGCCGGCCTTCAGCGCGCGGGTGTCGGTGCACACCGCCCCGTACGACGCACGCCCGCCGATGCGGTCACGCGCTGCGCCCGTCGCCTGCTGCACCTGTTCGTCGGAAAAGCGAACCGCCATGGTGTCGTCGCGTGTCAGCCCAGGGCCTTGCGCGCCTCCTCGAGATCGTCGAACGCCTTCTTCTGGCCACCCTGTTCCTGGATGCGCTCGTGGCCCTTGCCGGCGATGAGCACGGTGTCTCCGGGCTTGGCCAGCGACACCGCCAGCGCGATGGCCGCGGCGCGGTCGGCTTCGACCAGGTAGCCCTTCTCTCCGGTGCGGGCCTTGGCGGGGCTCATGCGGCGCAGGCCGGCCTTCTCGAGGCCAGGCACGATTGCCCCGATGATGTCGTCGGGGTCTTCGCTGCGCGGGTTGTCGGAAGTGACGATGGGCAGGTCGGCCGAGGCCGCCGCTTCTCCCATCAACGGGCGCTTGCCCGTATCGCGGTCGCCGCCACAGCCGAAGACCACGATGACCTTGCCCTTGGTGACCCCGCGCGCGGACTCGAGCGCCTTGCCCAGCGCGTCGTCGGTGTGCGCGTAGTCGACCAGCGCGGTGATGCCCTTGCCTTCGACCCGTTCCATGCGACCGGGCACGCGGGTGACCCGCTCGATGCCTTCCTGCACGTCTTTGCGCGAGGCGCCGGCCGCCAGCGCGATGCCCGCCGCGCACAGAATGTTGTCGAGGTTGTGCGCGCCGACCAGCCCGCTCTTGAACGCGATGTCGCCGGCAGGCGTCTTGAGCGTGCCCTTGATGCCGGCGGTGGTCATCTCGACGTTGGCGGCCGAGATCTCGGCGTTGCCCAGCCGCGAGAACTTCCACGCCTGGCGCTTCAACTGCTTCATCTCGTTGTAGACGCGCATGGTGGCGGTGTCGTCGCCGTTGACCACCGCCAGCCCGCCCGCCGACAGGTTTTCCGTGAAGAGCTTCCGCTTGGCCTGGAAGTAGGCCTCCAGGTCCTTGTGGAAGTCGAGGTGGTCGCGCGAGAGGTTGGTGAAGCCGGCCGCGCGAAAGGTGACGCCGTGCACCCGGTCCTGCACCAGGGCGTGGCTCGAGACCTCCATCACCACCGTCTCGACCCCGGCGTCGGCCATCTCGCGCAGGGTGCGGTGCAGCTCGATGGGGTCGGGCGTGGTGTGGGTGGGCTCGCGCGAGGTGCCTGACCAGCGCGTGGCGATGGTGCCGAAGAGGCCGACGCTGGTCATGCCGGCGGCGATGATGCTCTCGACCAGCCAGGCGGTGGTGGTCTTGCCGTTGGTGCCGGTGACGCCCAGCATCACCAGATCGCGCGCGGGGTTGCCGTAGAAGTTGCCGGCGATGAGCGAGAGCGCCTTGCGGGTGCCGGGGGTGATGAAGACCGGCGCCGAGACGCCGCCGATGGCCTTCTCGGCCAGCACCGCGACCGCGCCCTTCGCCACCGCGTCGTTGACGAACTGCAGGCCATCGACCTTCGTGCCGGGAATGGCGACGTACAGGTCGCCCGGCTTCACGTTCCGCGAGTCGGCGCAGATGCCCGTGACGTCGACCTTCGATCGGGTCGAGGCCACCGGCTCGGTTCCAACGCCTGCGAGCAGTTCAGTCAGCTTCATGAACGTGTCTTCCTGGCCGCGCGGTGGCGACCTTCAACGGGTGGGAACAGGCAAGCGGCTTGCCAGCTCCAGGGAAATGCGACTGCCCTTCTCGACGAGGGTTCCAGCGGCGGGCTTCTGCGCGACGACCCGCCCCGTACCCGACAGATGTGGCTCGAGGGCCACGCTCAACAACTGACCAACCGCGACCCGGCCGCTGACGCCGCCCAGGTCGGGGACGCGGACGGCGCCGTCCGACACTTGCTCGGTGACGAACTCC
>CAIWFK010000431.1 GCA_903911905.1 uncultured Myxococcales bacterium | reverse complement strand
TCGGGAACCTCGAGGGTGATCTTGGCCATGCCTCCATCTGCCTCACCACACCTGTTCCGGGAAGGGGCCCATGCCATCGTCGATCAGCTCAGCTGATGCTCACGATCCGATCCACACCCCCTCGACCCCCATCAGCACCGAGGCGTTCGGCGCAAAGGTTCGCACCCCCGACTCGAACTCCACCTCGATCGCCGCTGCGGTCCGCGCGCGCACCCGGCCCAGCCCCCACTCCGGTCGGGCGGTGTGCATGACCCACTCGGCCACCCCGGTGGACAGGCTGACGGCGGAGCGCCTGGCGAGCCGTTGCAGCAGCCGGCACTGGCTCTCGTTGGGGCGCAAGCGCGGGTACACCAACAGGTCCCAGCTGCCGCCGGTCTGCGCCAGCGCGTCGAGGACCGACTCGTTCCAGACCTGGGACAGCACCAGCACGCGGGCCTGCTTCAGCAGCCCGGCCGCAGCGAGCACTTCGATGGACTCGGGGGCCTGGAACACCAGCGTGGACACCCGCGGCACGAGCTGCGCGAGCGGGGCGGCGACAACGTCGGGGCCGCACTCCAGCGACTGCAGCGAGGCGCTGCGCATCACCGCTGCGTCCTCGACGTGGTTGAGCTGCAGGTGCTGCAGCCGCGGCTGCGCTTCCACCGACGCGCCCGCGCCCTCGCACCACTGCAGGTCGAGGCGGCGCAGCGAGGCGGGGAGCGTGGGCAGCGCCCCGACCCACCGCTGCAACGAGAGCTCTTCGAGCAGCCGCGCGCTGGGGTGACGCAGCGCCTGCTCCACGGCGCCAGCGCTCGCCTCGTCGCGCACCATCACGCTCATGGTGCGCAGGAACCCCGTGCCCCAGGTGACGCGCACGTCCTTCACCGGGGGCCAGAGCTGGCGCTTGAGCTCGACCAGCCGCGCCGTCTCTGGCGCCTTCGCCAGCTCGAGCGCGATCAACTCGCCCCGCGGCAGCCCACGCTCCTGCAACTGGTCCTGCAGCACGCTCAGCGGGCCAGCCTCGCGAGGGTTCGCTGCGAGTTGCTCGAGCACCGCCTCGGTCGCGTCGTCGAACTCGGCGTCGCTCGCGGCGACCGCGGCCACCTTCGCTGCCGCTGCGTGCGCGACCGCGGTGAGGAAGCCAGTGTTGCGAGCCAGCAGTCGCTCCGCGGCGCTGCGCAGCTCGGGCGGAGCCGCCAGCATCGCGACCATGGCGCCGTTCGGGTCGTCCTCCACCAGGCAGGCGAGGTGGTGGTACCTCTCGACGGTCTGGTCGTGCAGCAAGGTGGTCGCCGCTACGCGAAGCGCGCCTCGCTCGATGCGCGTCTCACAGGTCCGGCACGTCGCGCGGCCACTGGGCGAGACCTGGAGCCTCATCAGAAATGAATTCCCGAGAGGTGCTCGCCCACCGCCGGGGCGACGTACGCGCA
The DNA here is from genome assembly GCA_903911905.1 of uncultured Myxococcales bacterium. Lineage (GTDB taxonomy): Bacteria > Myxococcota > Myxococcia > Myxococcales > Myxococcaceae > Xiheilimnobacterium > Xiheilimnobacterium phototrophicum. The sequence continues at coordinate 4,915 of CAIWFK010000431.1, read as the reverse complement.
GGCCCCGACGATGAGGGACAGGAAGAGGAACAGGCACGCCAGCCAGAAGCCGACCCGCTCCCGAAAGCGCACCCGAACTCCGGTCAGCCGCGCATCGGGTCTCGACGCCTCTGCTCGCCAGGCGTCGTAGCGCTCGGCGAGGGCCTCGGCGGTTGGGCGTACGTCGAACCCATCGACCGTCAGCTGGTGCTCATCGACGACAATCGCCAGGGAACCGAGGAACGCCCGCACCTCGTCGCGGTTCGCCTCGAGAGGAAGGGTGACCAGCGTGGCGGTGAGGCCGGTCTCGGCGCGACCGACCGGCAGCATGAACCCGGTCTCGGTGGCCTGAGTGCTCAGCGCCGAGAGCGCTGTGCGCACGCGCTGTGGGTCGTCAGCACGAAGGTAGAGCTCGAAGACCTGAAAGCTGCCGGGGCGCATGTGTCAGACGAGACCACACCGCCGGCCTCACGAGAAGAACCGCAGGCCCCGCACCTGCTGGGTCAGCTCCACCCGGAAATCGGGGTGCGCGATGGAAATGAGCTTCTCGGCCCGCTCGCGCAGGGTGCACCCGTGCAGGTTCACCGCGCCGTATTCCGTCACCACCCAGTGCACGTGGCCGCGCGTGGTCACCACCCCCGCGCCCGGCTTCAATTCGAAGGCGATGCGCGAGACCGTGCCCTTCGCCGCCGTCGACGGCAGAGCGATGATGGCCTTGCCGCCCTTCGAGAGCGCCGCGCCGCGAATGAAGTCCATCTGCCCGCCGATGCCCGAATAGATGCGGTGCCCCATCGAGTCGGCGCAGACCTGGCCGGTGAGGTCGATTTCGATGGCCGAGTTGATCGCCACCACTCCGTCGTTCTTGCGAATCATCGCCGTGTCGTTGGTGCGATCGCAGGGGTGGAACTCGATCTGCTGGTTGTCGTGCACGAAGTCGAACAGCGCCTTGCTGCCGTTCACGAAGCTGGTCACCGTGCGGTTCGGGTGCACCGCCTTGCGCGAGTTCGTCACCACCCCATTGCGAATCAGGGGAATGAGCCCGTCCGAGAACATCTCGGTGTGCACTCCCAGTTCGTGTTTGTCGCCCAGGCGCGCGAGCACCGCGTCGGGAATGGCGCCGATGCCCAACTGCAGGCACGCGCCGTCGGGCACGAGCTCGGCGATGAGCTCGCCGATGCGCTCTTCCACCGGCGTGCGCGCGGCGCTCTGGTGGGCCTGCAGCGGCCGGTCGACCTCGGCGAACGCGGTGACCCTGGTGCGGGGCACCACCGAGGCGCCCAGGGTGCGCGGCATCTGGGCGTTGACTTCGGCCAGCACCACCTTCGCATGCTGCGTGGCGGCCAGCGCGCAGTCCACCGAGGTGCCCAGCGTCGCGTTGCCGTGCGCGTCGAAGGGCGACAATTGCACCAGCGCCACGTCCAGCGGCACCGCGCCCGAACTGAAGAGCGCGGGAATGTCCGAGAGGAAGACCGGCAGGTATTCGGCGCGCCCTTCGTCGATGGCGCTGCGCAGCGGCTGCCCGGTGAAGAACGAGACGCTGGTGAAGCGGTTGGCCAGCGACTTCTCGGCGAAGGGCGCGGGGCCCTGGGTGTGCAGGTGGTACAGCCGCACGCCCTCGAGATCGCTGCGCCGCGCCAGCGCCTCGAGCAGACCGGTGGGCGTGGCCGCCGCGCCGTGCACGAACACCCGCTGCCCGCTCTTCACGTGACTGACCACTTCGTCCAACGACTGGCTCATGGCTGCGAGGAGTACGGCACGCCCACCTCGAAGACAACGGCTGCGCTTCGTGGCCCCCCGGCGGTACATTCGCCGCCATGGCCATCGACAGCAATTCGCCGAGCTTCGTTTCGCAGCTGTGCTTCGGGTCGATTCTGGAAGAGCAGATTCTGCCCTACCCGAAGATGAAGGAGGCCGAGCAGGAGACCTTCAAGAACATCCGCTCCTCCATCGAGCAATTGCTGCGCCCCCACGAGAAGGACTTCCGCGAATGGGACGCGAAGGGCGAGATGCCGGCCAGCTTCATCGAGGAGCTCAAGCAGTTCGGGCTCTTCTCGCTGCTCATTCCCGAATCGCACGGCGGCATGGGCCTGTCGACCACCGCCTACTCGCGCACGTTGCAGGAACTGGCCCGGTGGGACGGGTCGGTCGCGGTCACCGTCGGCGCGCACTCGAGCATCGGCCTGCGTGGCCTGTTGCTCTTCGGCACCGACGAGCAGAAGGCGCGGTTCTGCCCGAAGCTCGCCACCGGTGAGATGATCGCCTGCTTCTGTCTGACCGAGCCCGGCGCCGGCAGCGACGCAGCCAGCATCAAGACCCACGCGGTGCGCGACGGCGACGACTGGGTGCTCAACGGCAACAAGCTGTGGATCACCAACGGCGGCATCGCCCAGTTCTTCACCGTCTTCGCCAAGACCGGTGGCCCCGGCGAGCGCGGCAGCGTCACCGCCTTCATCGTCACCAGCGACATGGCTGGCGTCACCACCGGCCCCCACGAAGACAAGATGGGCCTGCGCGCCTCGAACACCACCACCGTGATGTTCGACAACGTGCGTGTGCCCGCCGCCAACGTGCTGGGTGAAGTGGGCAAGGGCTTCAAGGTGGCGATGAAGATCCTGAACTCGGGCCGCACGGGCCTTGGCGGCGGCAGCGTGGGCGTGATGAAGAAGATGCTCACGCTCGCCACCAAGCAGGCCAAGGACCGCGTGCAGTTCGGCAAGCCCATCGCCGAGTACGGGCTCATCAAGCAGAAGCTCGGCACCATGGTGGTCGACTGCTACGTCACCGAGGCCGCGGTGAACCTGGTCAACCACCTCATCGACTCGGGCCACGAGGACTACGCGGTCGAGGCCGCCATCACCAAGGTCTTCGCCAGCGAGGCCATGTGGCGCACCATCGACGAAGCGCTGCAGGTCGCGGGCGGCAACGGCTTCATGCGCGAATTCCCCTATGAGCGGGCGCTGCGTGACGCCCGAATCAACCGCATCTTCGAGGGCACCAACGACATTCTGCGCCTGTTCATCTCGCTGACCTCGATGAACGAAGTGGGCAGTCAGCTCAAGGAACTGGCCAGCTCGCTCAAGGGCATCTTCGACAACCCCATCAAGGGCTTCGGCGTCATCTCGGACTACGCGCGCCGCCGCGCCGGCCTCGCCAGCAACCTCATCAAGCGCGAGAACGCCGTCTTCACGAAGCTGCACCCCGCCGTGCAGCCCCAGCAACAGGTCTTCGAGGCGCTCACCCGCGACCTCGCCACGGCCGTCGACCAGGTCTTGCGCAAGCACGGCAAGAACATCATCGGCAAGCAGTTCGCCAGCCGGCGCCTGGCCGACATGATGATCGACCTCTTCGTGCTGGCCGCCACGCTCTCGCGCGTCTCGACCGCAGTCAGCGAGAAGGGCGCGGCCTCGGTCACCCGCGAGCTCGAGATCCTCGAGGTCTTCACTGGCCAGGTGAAGCGCCGCTTCCAGGCCAACTTCGCGCAGATCAACGAGAACGACGACGAGCTGGTCAAGTCGCTCGCCAACCACGCGCTCGATCTCGACGGCTACACCTGGGACAACGTCTAGCGGTTCAGCGGTTCAGGCCACCCGGGCCAGCCGCGCGGTCAGCACGTCGAGCGTCAGCGGCTTCGACAAGACGTCGTCCATGCCGGCCTGGCGACAGGCTTCCTGCTCGTCGCTCATCGCGCTGGCCGTCAACGCGAAGATGGTCGCGCGCGGCAGCCCGTGCGCCAGCTCGTAGGCGCGAATTTCCCGGGTCGCCGACAGGCCGTCGAGCTCGGGCATCTGAATGTCCATCAGAATCAGGTCCCACTGCTCGCGGGTGGCCAGCGCCACCGCTTCGCGCCCGTCCTTCGCCAGCGACGCCCGGTGCCCCATGCGCTTGAGCATGCCCATCGACACCAGCTGGTTGACCGGCGTGTCCTCGACCAGCAACACCTTGAGCGAGCGTGAGGGCAGCGCCACCACCCGCTCGCGCGGCACCAGCGGCCGTACGTTCGCGCTCGTCGCCGGCAGGGTGAACCAGAAGCGGCTGCCCTGGCCGACCTCGCTGTCGACCCCGATGGTGCCCGACATCGACTCGACCAGCTTGCGGCTGATCGCCAGGCCCAGGCCCGTGCCTCCGAACCGACGCACGGTGCTCTGCTCGGCCTGCGAGAAGCGCTTGAACAGGCGCGGCACGTTCTCGGCGGCGATGCCGATGCCGCTGTCCTGTACGGTGATGCGGCAGGTCGTGCCGTCGCTCTCGACCCGCACCACCACCCGGCCCGAGGCCGTGAACTTGATGGCGTTGCCGACCAGGTTGAAGAGCACCTGGCGGACCGCGTCGACGTCGCCCATCGCCGCCGGGTCGTCGCCGCGCGTCACCTCGAGGGTCAGCTTCTTGTGCGCGGCCTGGGGCCCCAGCAGCTGCACCACCTCGTCGACCAACGAGGCGGGCTTGAAGACCACGGGGCTCAGCACGCGGCCGCCGGCCTCGATCTTCGAGTAGTCGAGAATGTCGTTGATGATCGCCAGCAGCGCCGCACCGCTGTCCCGCACGGTCGAGATCATCTCGCGGGTGTGGCCGTCGAGCGCCGCCTCGGCGAGCACCAGGTCGGTCATGCCGATCACCCCGTTCATCGGCGTGCGCAGCTCGTGGCTCATGGTGGCCAGGAACTCGCCGCGGGCCCGGGTCGCGTCTTCGGCGGCCTTGCGCGCGTGGACCAGGGCCGTGATGTCGCTGAACGAGCACACCACGGCGCGCGGCTGCTTCGCCCCGTCGTCGAACATCGGCTGGGCCGAGATTTGAATCCATCTCAGGTCGGTCCCGACGCCCACGCCCATCACCACGTCGCTGACTGGCAGGCCTGTTCGCAGGGCTTCCATCGACGGGTGCTCGGTGCCGGGGAAGGGTGAGCCGTCGGCGCGCACCGCTCGCCAGCGCGGGTCGGTCG
>CAIWFK010000430.1 GCA_903911905.1 uncultured Myxococcales bacterium | reverse complement strand
GCCGCGAGATCGCGGTGGGTGGCCGCGACGATGCGCACGTCGACCTTCACCGGCGTGGTGCCACCGACCCGATCGAACTCGCGGTCCTGCAGCACCCGCAACAGCTTGCCCTGCACCGGCAGCGGCAGCTCGCCCAGCTCGTCGATGAAGACCGTGCCGCCGTCGGCCGCCTCGAACTTGCCGGTCTTCTGGGTGTCGGCGCCGGTGAAGGCGCCCTTCTCGTGACCGAACAGCTCGTTCTCGATGAGCGAGCCGGGCAGGGCCGCGCAGTCGACCTTCACGAAGGGTCGTTCGCGTCGGGGCGAGTTGACGTGCACCGCGCGGGCGACCAATTCCTTGCCGGTGCCCGACTCGCCGCGCAACAGCACCGTGGCGTCGGTCTTCGCCGCCTTCTGCACCACCGAATAGATGGCCTGCATGGGCGCCGATTCGCCGATCACCCGGTTGAAGAAATAGCCGACCGGCTGCTGCGGCACCGCGCGCGCCCGCTTGAGCTCGGTGTAGAGCGAAGTGCCCTCGAGCCCCCGCGCCACCTCGGCCGCCATCTGCTCGAGCCGATGCTCGTCGGCCTGGTCGAAGGTGCCGCCGCCCCGCTTGTTGAGCACCTGCACCACCCCGAACACCTCGCCCTTCGTGTCGCGCAGCGGTACGGCCAGCAGCGACGAGGTCCGGTAGCCGGTCAGCTTGTCGATGTCGGGGTTGAAGCGCCGCTCGTCACGCGCGGTGGGAATGTTCACCGGCACGCCCCGCCGCGCCACGTCGCCGGCGATGCCCTGGCCCAGCTTGAGCCGAATCTGCTTGAGCTCGGGCAGGTGCGCGGCGCGGCTGAAGAGCTCGTCGCGAGACGAATCGACCAGGTACAGCGTGCCGCGGTCGGCCTGCAGCGAGGCCGCGATGCGGTCGACCAGGGTGTGCAGCACCTCGTCGAGGTTGACCTCCTGCCCCAGCAGGCTGCCGACCGGCAGGAGCACGCGCGAGGGGTCACTGGGGTCGAAGGAGGGCATGTGCCGCAGCGCCAAGGCTGCCACGCCCCTCATCGATGCTCCAGCGTCAGCGCGAGGCCCTCGCGGGCCGGTTCGGCGTGGCTGAAGATCGTCCTTGCTTCGGCGGCCATGGCCTCGACCGCGTCGTCGTCGCGGCCCGGGTCGTGGTGGAAGAGCAGCAGCCGTTCGGCGCCCACCTGCCGGGCGAGGTGCGCGGCGTCGAGGTTGGTCGAATGGCCCCAGCCGCGGCGCGAGGGCCCTGCGGTGCCGTCGTATTCGGGGCGGGTGTACTGGGCGTCGAGCGCCAGCAGGTCGACGCCGGCCAGGCTGGCGTTCAGCGCGCGGGGAATCGAGGTGGCGGTGATCTCGACGTCGGTGCAGTAGGCGAACGAATGGCCGTCGGCCTCGATGCGGTAGCCGACGCAGCCCTGCGGGTGCGGCAGGTCGAGCGGGGTGATGACGAAGGGCCCTTCTTCGATCACCTCACCGGCGCGGGCCGAGGCGAAGATTCGACGGCTGCCCATGGCCGTCAGCGGCACCGGGAACGCGGGCCCCTCCATCTGGCGGGTCAGCGCGCGCTCGAGGGCCTCGGCGCCGTCCGCACCCGGCCCGAACATGGTGAGGTCGCAGTCGGGGCGCCAGGCCGGGGCGAAGAAGGGGAAGCCCTGCACGTGGTCCCAATGCAGGTGCGAGAAGAGGAAGGTCAGCTTCAGCTCGCGCTCGGCCTTCAGCACGTCACCCAGCGCGCGGGCGCCGGTGCCGGCATCGAGAATCAGCCGGTGCTTTCCGCTCGTCACCTCGACGCACGACGTGTTGCCGCCGATGCGCGAGAGATCGCCCGACGCCACGCTGCCTCGTACACCCCAGAATCGAACCTGCATGGTGAGGCCTCCTGAGAAGAGGCAGAGCAGGGGGCGTGCCGCAGCGAAGGGCTCGTATTCCAGGGTGTAGGGACACAGGCGCTGCCCCGAAGTGGAGCACCCCCGATCGACCCTGGCTCACCCAGCGAAGTTCGAGAGCACCGACAGCCCGGTCGCCGAGCCGGTGTGCGCGGGGACGATCACCTTGACGGTGCCCTCCTCTGGCTTGAGCAGCGCGCCCAGCCGTTTGAGCGAAGCCACGTTCTGGGACTGATCGTCAGAGAAGAGCCACGGCGCGGGGCGCAAGGTGTCCTTGGTGCTCACGCCCATCGAGTCGCCCATGAAGAGCGCGCCGTTGACCAGGTACGCGGCACTGCCCGCGGTGTGTCCGGGAATGACGAAGACGCGGGCCGACAGCCCGGGCAGCTCGATGGTCTGGCCTTCCTTCACCACGTGGGCGTCGGGCAGCGCGAGCTTCGGCTGCGGCCCCATGACGTGGGGCAGGGGCCCGTTGGCCGCCGCGGTGCCGTCGACCAGGTGCTGATCGCCTTCGCCCACGAAGACCTGCGCGCCGGGGAACTTCTTGCAGCCGCCGATGTGATCGGGGTGCCCGTGGGTGACGAACACGGCCGCCACCGCCGACGCGTCGAGGTTGCGGCGCTTGAGCTCGGCCAGCAGGGCGGTGGCTTCCACGTCGTTGCCGCAGTCGACCAGCGCCACCTTGCCGTTGCTCAGGGGCAGCACGTACGCCGAGGTGTAGCCGTCGTTGACCCGCCGCGCGCCCCCGGGCAGCTCTTCGCCGTCGGGCATGGGCTTGTTGCCCATGAAGGCCGAGGCCATCACGCCCACGAAGCCGATCACCACCACGCCCACCGCTGCTGCCACTGCGAGCAAGACTCGTTTCATGCCCGCTTCATGCCGTGATTGGCGGCGAGTGCAACCAGTCGATCAAGGAGCGCCGCAGTTCACGTACTTCAAGATGCGGGTCTTGTCGGCCGCGCTCAGGCCCGAGGTGTGGTGGTTGGCGCTGATCTTCCCGGCGATCGAGCTGTCTGCGCGCACGCCTGCCGCGCTGCCGAAGTTGCCGTGGCAACCCGTGCAGTACGAGTTGAAGAAGCTCGAGCCATAGCTGGCCCAGGTGTCGGTGGTGCAGGCCGGGGTGCCTCCGCCAGTGCCCGTGCCGCCGCCGGT
>CAIWFK010000429.1 GCA_903911905.1 uncultured Myxococcales bacterium | reverse complement strand
GCCGAGCGGCTGACCGCCTGGCAGTGCCGCGTCGAGACCCTGCGCACCGGCTTTCCCGAGAAGGGCTTCCCCGTGGCCGACGAGGCCTTCGTCAAGCGGGCGCTGATCGACGCCTGCGCCGGGCTGCGCTCGTTCGGAGAGCTGAAGGAGGTCGACCTGATTTCGGTGCTCAACGCGAAGCTCACCCCCGCGCAGTCGAGCCTGCTCATCAAGGAAACCCCCGAGCGCATCACCCTGCCCGGTGGCCGGGTGGTGAAGATCAACTACGAGCCCGGCAAGCCTCCGTGGATCGAGTCGCGCCTGCAGGACTTCTTCGGGCTCGGCCGCGGTCCGGCGGTCGGCAAGACCCCGCTGGTGCTGCACCTGCTCGCCCCCAACGGCAACTCCGTGCAGGTGACCACCGACCTCTCGGGCTTCTGGGAACGGCACTACCCCGCAGTGCGCAAGGAACTGATGCGGCACTACCCGCGTCACTCGTGGCCCGAAGACCCGCGCACCGCGACCCCGCCGCCGCCCAGACCGCCGAGGCCGCCGCGCCGATGATCGGCCTCGAGCTCGTCATCGCAGCCATGCTGACCTCGCTGCTCGCCGCAGCGTGGAGTGCGGTGTTGGTGGTGCGGGAACGCCGGGGCGGTCGGGAACGAAGCCAGCGGGAGCGCCGCCTGGCCCAGGCGAGCTTCGGCGTGGTCGGCGTGGGCCTGCTCTGCTTTCTGTACGCCGAGTTCCTCGAGGCCGACTGGCTCGAGGTGACCCACGTCACCGTACGCAGCAAGAAGCTCGCGCCGGGCACCCACCTCACCATCGCACACCTGAGCGACCTGCACGTCGACCGCCAGAGCCGCGCCCTGATTCAGCTCGAGCGCGAACTGCGTGAGGCCAACGTAGACCTCGTGGTCTTCACCGGCGACGCCATCAATACCCGACCCGGCACCGAGCTGTTCCGCCGCACCCTGGCGGTGCTCCCCACGCGGTTGGGGCGGGTGGCCGTACGCGGCAACCACGACGTGTACCGCTGGGGCGACGTCGACCTCTTCGGCCAGGGCGTGGCCACCGAATTGCTCGGCGATGCGCCCCTGCTGCTCGAGCACGGCACCGTGGCGTTGTGCGGCGCGCCGTTCGGCGCCACCGAGGCGGTCGAGACCTGCCTGGCCCATGCCCCCAAAGAGGCGCTGACCATCTTCGCGTACCACACGCCCGATCTGGTCGAGGCGCTCCACACCCGGCCCGATCTCTACCTGGCCGGGCATACCCACGGCGGCCAGGTGCGCCTGCCCTTCTACGGCGCGGTCATCACCTTCAGCCGGTTCGGCAAGAAGTACGAGATGGGGCGGTACGAGGTGAATGGCACCACGCTCTACGTGAACCGGGGCATCGGCTTCGAGCCGGTGATGCCGCGGGTGCGGTTCCTGGCGCGCCCCGAGTTGACGCTGCTTCACGTGCTTCCCGAGTGACCCTGGGGGCTCCAGGCTCCAGGGGGGCGGCCGCGAGTGGGGCCTCGAGTCACCACCCGTGAACGACGACTCGCGGGGTTGGCGCGGCTCGCGCCGTGCTCCTCGATCGGCGCATGCACCTGCTCATCGCTGGCTCCACCCACGTCGGTCGCCGTACCAACAACGAAGACGCGCTCTGCCACGCCGAGGACCTCGGGCTGTTCGTCGTGGCCGACGGCATGGGCGGCTACGAAGGCGGAGAAATCGCCAGCTCGCTTGCGGTGACCTCGATGCGCGACTTCATCGCCGCCAACCGGCGCGACCCCGAGGGCACCTGGCCCACGCGCGCCGACCGCTCGCGCACGTTCGAAGAGAACCTGCTCGACGCCGCCGTGGTCTGCGCCCACCGGGAAATCGTCAGGCACCGAACCGAGCGCCTGGCGCGCATGGGGTCGACGGTGGTGGCGGCGATGATCGCCGGGCCGCGATTGGTCGTGGCGCACGTGGGCGACAGCCGGCTCTACCGCCTGCGTGACGGCGAGCTGCGCGCGCTGACCCGCGACCATTCGTACTTCGCCGAGCTCGAGGCCCAGGGCTGGGCTGGCGACCGCAAGAGCTTCCCCTACAAGAACCAGATCACCCGCGCCCTGGGCATCGACGGTGCCAGCACCGCCGACCTCGCCACCTGGGACCTGAAGGCCCGCGACGTGTTCCTCTTGTGCACCGACGGTCTCTACGACCCCATCGACGAGCCGGCCCTGGGCGCGGCGCTCGCGCTGACGCCCGACGAGGCCTGCGCTCGCTTGACCGAGCTCGCGCTGCAGGCCGGCGGCACCGACAACATCACCGGCGTCGTCGTGCGCGTCTGCGCCGACGAGGCGTGAAGGTCACGGTCGTCAGCCCCTTGCCGACTGGAGCGAGCGTCGCGGTCTCGACCTTCGAGCGCCCAGGCGCCTCACCGTAACGAGCAGCCGTCATTCCAGCAGCCCATGTCTGTGCAACAGCTCGCGCCAGTGCTTGCGGTCCACTCCTGCGAAGCGCGCTCCGGCCGAGACGTTGCCGTCGAAACGAGCGTGAACGTCGCGCAGGTAGTGCCGCTCGAACGCCGCCAACACCTCGTCCTTCGAGTCCTTGTACGGCACGTCGGTACGCACGACCGACGCGCCCCCCTCGGGCGGCTGCGCGTCGAGCCCCAGGCGGAGCGTGCCAAAGTCCTTCGCGCCGACCGACAGCGCGAGCGCTCGCTCGATGACGTTGCGCAGCTCGCGCACGTTGCCGGGCCAGGCGTGCGCCTGCAGGCGATCGAGGTTGGGCCCCCGCAGCTCGCCGCACGCGAACCCCCGGCGCCGCAGCAGTTCCTCGACGAGCAACGGCAGGTCTTCGCGCCGCGAGCGAAGCGGCGGCAGCTCGAGCGCCACCACCGACAGGCGGTAGAACAGGTCGCTGCGAAAGTGGCCCTCGGCCACCCGCGCACCCAGATCGACCGGCGTGGCCGCCACCACCCGCACGTCCACCGCGCGCTCGACGTCGGCGCCCACCGGCCGCACCGTCTTCGCTTCGAGGGCTCTCAACAACCGCGCCTGCACGGCGGGGCTGACCGCGCCCAGCTCGTCGAGGAAGAGCGTCCCTCCGTCGGCCCGCGGGAAGGCCCCCTTGCGGTCGCCCACCGCACCAGTGAACGCGCCCCGCACGTGGCCGAACAGCTCGCTCTCGAGCAGCGCCTCGGGCAACGCGCCACAGTCCACCGCCACGAAGGGCTTGCCGCGGCGGTGGCTGGCGTCGTGAATCGCCCGCGCCACCAATTCCTTCCCCGTGCCCGTCTCCCCCGTCACCAGCACCGTCACGTCGCTGGCCGACACCAACTGCAGCACCGCGAACAGCTCGCGCATCACCAGCGACTCGCCCACCAGCTCGCCGAACCGCCGCGAGGCGCTGGGGGTCACCTCGAGCGGCCGGGCCACGGGCTGCACCCGAACGAACCCACCTTCAGCGTCGCCCCCACGCCGACCACCACCTCGCTGACCTTCACGCCTTCGAGCCAGGTGCCATTGGTGCTCTCGAGGTCGGTCACCCGGAAGCGCGCGCCCTCGGGGGTCACCCGCGCGTGTCGCCCACTGACCCGCTCGTCGCTCAAGCGCAGCTGCGCCCCGTCGCCCGAGCCAATCAGCACCGGCCCGTCGAGCGCGACGGCGCGCCCCGCTTCGGCGCCCTCGACGACCACCAGCTGGCAGCGCCCCGGCGCCCCCTGCTCGTCGTGCTGCGTGGTCAGGCGTGTCTGGCTCACCCCGATGAGTGTACCCTCGGCCCCACGCGATGGAATTGCCCTCCCTCTTCGGCCCCTGGCGCCTCGAGGCCCGACTGGGCGTCGGCGGCATGGCCGAGGTCTTCCGCGCCCGGGCCTTCGGCGCCAACGGCTTCGAGAAGCTGGTGGTCATCAAGACCCTGCGCCCCGAGCTGGTGGGCGACGCCCGCTTCGAGCGCATGTTCCTCGAGGAAGCGAAGCTGCAGGCCCGGCTCTCGCATCGCAACCTGGTGCAGGCCCACGACCTGGGCGTGACCGACGGGAGGCCCTGGGTGCGACTCGAGCTGGTCGATGGGCTCGACCTGGGCTCGCTGCACCTGCCCCTGCCCTCGCCCCTGGCGGCGCGCGTCGTGGGCGAAGTCGCCCTGGGCCTCATCGCCCTCCACGAGGCCACCGACGAGGCGGGGCGGCCGCTGGGCATCGTGCACCGCGACGTGAGCGCCAGGAACGTGCTGCTCTCGCGCTGGGGCGAGGTGAAGCTGGCCGACTTCGGCATCGCCCGGGCCACGCAGCTCAAGGAAGAGACCCGCGCCAACGCCCGCAAGGGCACGTACGCGTACATGTCGCCCGAGCAGGTCTCGGGGCGCGCGATGACCCCCGCCAGCGATCAGTTCGCGCTCGCCACGCTGGCCGTCGAGGTCTTCACCGGGCGCCGCCCCTTCGACGGCGTCACGCCGCTCGAAACCATGGACCGCATTCGCGACGCGAGCCCCCCGCCCCTCGACGACGTCCCGCCCGCGCTGCGCCCCGCCCTCAGGCGGGCCTTCGCCCGCGAACCGTCGGCTCGCCACGCCTCGATGCGGGCCCTGCGCAGTGCGCTGCTCGAGGCCGTGCCCTCAGCCGACGAGCTCGAGCTGGCCGAACAGGTTCGCGGCAGCACCGCGGTGAAGACCGCCTCGGAGAACGCCCCAAAAACCACGGTCGAGACCCAGCACGGCT
>CAIWFK010000428.1 GCA_903911905.1 uncultured Myxococcales bacterium | reverse complement strand
TGGGCTTGAGGCGCGCGCCGTGGCACTCCGGGCACGGCCGGTCCGCCATGTACTCCTCGATCTTCTGGCGGACCTGCTCCGACTCCGTCTCCGCGTAGCGGCGCATGAGGTGCTTGAGGATGCCGGGGAAGCTCGAGGTGTAGTGCCGCATGCGCCCCTGGTAGTTGCGGTAGCTGAGCGGTATGCGCTCCTTGCCGGTGCCCAGCATGAAGAGGTCGCGCTGCTCCTGCGGCATCTCGTCCCAGGGCACGTCCGTGTCGACGCCGAACTGACTGGCGATGGACTCGAACGCCTGTTCGAGCCAGCCGAACGAGAGTTGGCCGTAGGGCAGCAGCGCGCCCTTGTCGATGCTCAGTGAGCCGTCCGGCACCACGAGCCCGGGGTCGATCTCCTGCGTGAATCCGAGCCCGTGGCAGGCCGGGCAGGCGCCGTGCGGACTGTTGAAACTGAAGATGCGCGGCTGGATCTCGGGCAGCGAGATGCCGCAGTGCACGCAGGCGAACTTCTCGCTGAAGGTGAGCGTGGCGCCGTCGGCGGTCTCGATCTCGATGAGCCCATCGGCGAGCTGGGCGGCGGTCTCGATGGAGTCCGTCAGTCGCCGCCGCAGGCCGTCCTACATGACCAGACGGTCGACGACGACCGCAACGTCGTGCTTGTACTTCTTGTCGAGGTCGATCTGCTCCTCGAGCTCGCGCACCTCGACGTCCACCTTGACGCGCGTGAAGCCATCGGCGCGGAACTGCTCGAAGTCGCCGCCCATGAACAGCTTGGCGATGAAGTGACCGCCGGCGCGCCCCCGGGTCCGGGAAATCTCGAGCGCCTTGCCCGCCAGCCGCAGCGACCGCGCTTCGTCGGTCGACTTGATGCCCGAGGTCTTGGGGGCCAGGTCGCTGACCACCACGTCGAAGGGCCCCTGGTGCATTTCGAGCAGCTTCGCGTCGAAGTCGTCGGCCAGCACGTCGAGCACCGCGGTCTTCACGTTGGGCCGCCCCAGGGGGCGAATGGCCGCCAGGTCGACGCCCACCACCGTGCCGGTCGGCCCCACTTCGTTCACGATGATCTGCAGGAAACCGCCGGGCGCCGCACCCAGGTCGACCACCGCCTGGCCCTTCTTGAAGATCGCGAAGCGCCCGGCGATCTCGTCGATCTTGAAGGCCGAGCGGGCGCGCAGGCCCGATTCCTTGGCCTTGCGGAAGAAGTAGTCCTTCGGGGTGTAGGGGCGCTTGGCCATGTCGACCGTCAGGGCTGCGCGGTCGGCGTGCCGTCGGCGCCGCTCAGGTCGTCGCCGTTGGCCGCGTTCTTCACCTTCTCGAACAGCTTCAGGTAACGGGTCTCGGCGTAGTCCTTCACCTTGTCGGCCTTGATGCGGCGGGCGCTGCTGGCGCTGATCAACGCCTGGAAGACGCGCGTCTTCGGGGCCGCCTTGTCCTGCGCCCACACCGTCACCGTCGAGGCGATGGGGCAGGCCTCGACCGCGCGCGCCGCAGCGAACGAGGCTTCGATCGCCAGCGCCTTGGGCTCTTCGTTGAGCCACTGCACGTAGGCCACCGCGTGCGCCGCCGAGGTGTCGACCTCGAGCCGCCCCACCCGGCCCGCCAGGTCACCCCTGGCGAACGCTTCCTTCAGGTTCGCCTCGCAGATCGCCTTGAGGTCGCCCGCGCCCTCGCCCTTCTCGATCGCCTTCTGCAGGTCCTTGGGCTTGAGGCCGACGTCCTTCGCGATCGCCGCCACCCGGGCCTCGGGCTTCATGGCCTGCACCCGCGCGTCGGCCAGGGCCAGCTTGTAGTGCTGGTACATCTTGAACTCGTCCTCGCTGAGCGCCAGCGGTTCGGCCGCGCGAGCGAGGGAGGACACCAGCAGCAGGGCGAGAACGGGGAACGACGACGCGCGCATCACGGGGACGACCTCCAAAGAAGAGGCGTGCGTTATACCTGCACCATGCCCGGCTGTGGAAAGTGCGGTTCGCGCCTCGACGTGATGTTCAACCAGGTGGGTCGCCGAGACCTCTGCCCCGAATGCGGCGCCGAACTGCACGCCTGCGTGCATTGCCGCCATTACGATCAGACGGTGGCCAAGGAATGCAAGGAGCCCTTCGCCGAAGTGCCCGGCGACAAGGAATCGGCCAACTTCTGCGACCTGTACCAGATCGGCGACGGCAGCGACCGGGGCGGCAAGGCCTCGAAGTCGGCCGCGGTCACTGCCGCCGAGGCCCTCTTCAAGAAGTGAGCGCCTTTCAGAAGCCCGAGAGCTTCGAAATGATCTCCTTCATGATTTCCGACGTGCCGCCGCCGATGGTCAGCAGGCGAATGTCGCGCCAGGTACGCGCGATGTCGGTCTCTTCGATGTAGCCCATGCCGCCGTAGAACTGCTGGCAGTCGTAGGCCACCTTCTGCGCGAGATCGCCCGCGAACAACTTGGCCATCGAGATTTCCTTGACCGGGTTTTCCTTCGCCTGGAACAGCTCGACCGCGTCTGGGAAGCGCCGGCCGAGCCGTACAAACATTATGGGCCCCTGTTTCAAAGCGTGGAACACCCCGGCCTGCTCTACCTCGCGCTGTTGCTCCATGACGTCGGCAAGTCGGAACACCAC
>CAIWFK010000427.1 GCA_903911905.1 uncultured Myxococcales bacterium | reverse complement strand
GCGAAGCCGCGCTGCGCCTGGCTCCCGACCACCCCGAGGCGCTCTTCCAGTTGGGTGAGCTCTGCTACCGCAGCGGCGAATGGCTGCGCGCCATCAAGGCGCTCGACCGCCTGCGCGAAGTGGCCATGGGGCGCCACGAAGTCGACCGCGTGGGCCGCGCCAACCTGCTCGCCGGCCTGGTGTGGGAAACCGGCCTCAAGCAGCCCGAGAACGCGCTCCTGCGCTTCCGCGAAGCCGCCAGCCTCATGCCCGGCGACGCCGAGCCGCTCTACCTGGCCGCGCGCGTCGCCGAATCGCTGGGCAAGCTGCAGGAATCGGTGGCTGGCTACCAGCAGGCCGTCGAGCTCGCCGGGCCCTCGCCCCGCACCGAAGCCCTGCGCACCGCCGCCCACGCTTCGCATCACGCGCTCGCGCGGTTGCTCAAGACCCGCCTGGGCGAACCCGCCCGCGCGCGCGAACACCTCGAGGCCGCCCTCGCGCTCGACCCGCAGGACCGGCTGGCGCTCGACGAGCTGCTCCCGTACTTCCGCGCGTCGGGCAAGGCCGCCGAACTGGCCGATGCCTGCGAGAAGGCCGCCGCGGTCATCGACGAGCCGGTGCGCCGTGCCGCGCTCTGGGCCGAGGCCGGCGAGCTGTACCGTGGCCGCCTCAACCAGCTCGACCGTGCCGACCGCCTGCTGACCCAGGCGCTGGAGGCCGACCCGAAGAACCGCCTCGCGCTCGAGGGCATGCTGGCCCTGGCCGAGAGCCGCCGCGATGGTGGTCAGTTGTGCCGCTGCCTCAAGGCCCTCGCTGACCTCGCCGAAGACGGGCGCGATCGCGTGCGCTACTCGCGCCGGCTGGCCGTCGCCGCCCGCGACCTGGCCTTCGACCTCGAGACCGCCGCCCACGCCTACCGCGAGGTGCTGCGCGTCGAGCCCGACGACCTCCCCGTGCTGGGTGAATTGACCGCCCTCGAGCGCCGCCGCGCCGACATGCCGGGGCTGTCGTGGGCGCTCGAGCAGCGCGCCCGCGTGGCCGAACAGCTCGGCGACAAGCGCCTGGCCTCGGCGGCCTTGCGCGAGCTCTCGCAGGTGCTCGACGCACGGCTCGGTCGCGCCGGCGAAGCGCTGGTCGCGCTCGAGAAGGCCTCGCGCCTCTTCCCCGAGCCCAACACGCTGATGGACCTGGCCACGCTGTCGCTGCGGGTCGAGCGGCCGCTCAACGCCCGCCGGGCGCTGGAAGACGTGCTCGCGCTGCTGCCCCGCCACGCGCCGCCCGAGAAGCTGGCCGAGGTGCGCGCCCGCCTGGGCCGCGCCTGCGAGCTGCTCGGTGACAAGGACGGCGCGCGCGAGAACTACGCCCAGGCCTTCCCCCTGCGCCGGCTCGACGACGAGCTCGCCAGCCGCCTCGAGGGGCTCTACGTCGAAGGCCGCTTCACCCGCGAGCTGACCGACCTGTGGGCCGCCCGCGCCCAGGCGCTGCAGCAGGCGGGCCGCGCGCACGACGCCGCGCCGCTCTTCTTCAAGGCCGCGCAGACCGCGCTCGAGGCCAACGACCTGTCGGGCGCCATGCTGCGGCTGACCGCTGCGCTCGACGCCGCCCCCGCGGGCGAGAAGGCCGGCGAGACCCTCGAGCTGATGGCCACCCTCGAGCTCAAGCGCGGCGAGCCGCTCGAGGCCGCGCGCCTGTTCGCCCGGCGCGCCACCCTGACCACCGGTCGCGACGCGGCCCGCTGGTTCTTCCGCGCGGCCACGCTCACCCGCGACACCCCGCGCGAAGCCCCCTTCCTCGCCTCGAGCCTCGAGCGCGACGAGACCTTCGTGCCCGGCCGGCTGCGCCGCGCCGAGCTGACCGAGCAGTCCAACCCGCGCGAGGCGCTGGTCGATTTCGAGGTGGTGCTGGCCGCCGACCAACGCGACGACGACGTGGCCGGGCTCTCGCTCGACCTGCTCGCGCTGACCCGCCGCGCCGCCATCGCCGCGCAGCGCTCGGGCCACTACGACGCCGCGCGGCGCCTGTTCTCGAAGTACGCCGCCGTGCGCCCCGACGACGTCGAGGCCCAGCTCGAGCTCGCCGGGCTGCACCGCCGCGCGGGTGCCCTCGAGCCCCTGGTCGACCTGTTGGGTGAACTCTGGCCCCGGCTCTCGGGCGCTGCCCGCCAGGCCGCGCGCCGGGAATACGCCGAGGGCGCGCTCTCGCTGGGCCGCAGCGCTGCCGCCATCGAAGCCCTGCGGGCGATGCTGGTCGACCTGCCCGGCGACGAGTGGGCCGCCTCGCGGCTGTTGGCCTTGTTGCCGGCCGACGAAGGCGCCGCGCGCGAGCGCTTCGAGCTGTTGTCGCGGCTGGTCGAGTCGGCCACCGGTGACGCGCGCGCCGACCTGCTGGCCCGCCGCGCCGAACTCTCGCGCCGCAGCCAGGACCTCGACGCCGCGCGCAGCGATCTGCTCGAGGCCGCGAAGGTCTCGTCGCGGCCGCTGCCCCTGCTGCGCGCGCTGGCCGAATACGCCCGGCAGGCGCACGACGAGTCGGGCGAGCTCGCCGCGTGGAAGCTGGTGCTCGAGCGCGCCACCGAGAATTCGATGCGCGAAGACGCCGCCGAGCGGCTGGGCGTCATCGCGCGCGGTCGCGCCCAGGCGGGCGACTTCACCCGCGCGCTCGAAGCCTTCGAGGCGCTGGTCACCCTGCCGTTGTCGCCGGCCGAGCGGTTCGAGGCCTGGTACGGCCTGGCGCACGCCGCGTCGAAGGTCGAGAGCCCGCGTCGCGCCGAGCAGGCGCTGCTCGAGGCCTCGAAGCAGGGCAGCGTGCCCCGCCGGGTCGAAGCGTTGCTCGAGCGCGCCGCACTGCTCGAGGCGCGCGACGCGAAGGCCGACGCGGTGGTCGCCTTCGGTGACGCGCTGACGCTCGCTCCAAGGCACCCGCTGGCCACCGAAGGTCTGGTGCGCATGCTGCGCGCGCTCGACGACCACGAGGGCCTGGCCGAGGTGCTGGCCGCCGAGGCCGCGCAGACCCCGAAGGAACGGGCGGCGCCACTGTACGAAGAGCTCGCCACGCTCTACCTCGATCGCCTGAACCAGCCGGGCCCGGGCGAGGCGGCGCTGCGCAAGCTGCTCTCGCTCGCCCCGACGCTGGTGCCGGCCCGCCGGCGCCTCGCCGCGCTGCTGGTGGCCCGCGGCGACCTGGTCGCCGCCATCGTCGAGCTCGAGGCGGCCAGCGCCCACCTCGAGGCGCCCGAGGCCGCGACGGTGCTGCGCGACGCGGCGGCCTTCGCCCGCACCGTGGGCGACGAGGCGCTCGAGCTCAAGCTGATGCGCCGCGCGCACGGGCTCTTTGCCGCCACCGGCGCCGACCTCGAGCGCCTGTCCGACGCGCTGTACCTGCGCGGAGCGATGCGCGAGGCCCTGCCGCTGCAGGTGACGCTCGCCCAGTCGGTGCGCTTCGACGAGCGGCCGGAAGACGCCGAGCGCATCCTGCTGCGCCTGGCCGAGCTGGCCGAAGAGGCCGACGACCTGACGCTGGCCGAATCGACGCTGCGGCGCGTGGTGACCGAGCGCCCGCTCAACGCGCTGGCGGTCGAGCGGCTGGCCACGCTCCTCGCCAGGCGCGACCCGCACGCCGCGCTCGAGCTGCGGGCCCGTCACCTCGAGTCGCTCGCGCCCTCGCCCCGCACCGCTGCCCGCCTGCTCGAGCTGGCGCGCGAAGCCGCCTCGGTGCACGGCGACCTCGGGCTGTCGACCCGCCTCTTCGGTCGCGCGGCCGAGGCCAGCGACCAGCCGCTGCCCATTCGCGTCGAGCTCACCCGGGTGCTGCGAGAAGCCGGCCGCACCGCCGAGCTGATGCAAGCGCTGCAGGAACTGGCGCAGTTGCACGTCACCGCCGGTGAGGTCGACGCCGCGCTCACCGCGTGGGACGAAGAGGCCCGCCTGGCCGAGGGCAGCGGCCGCATCGACGACGCGCTGCGCACCCTGACGGCGATGGCGCAGTTGAGCGAAGACGAAGGCCAGCCCGACCGCGCGGCCGCCGTGCTGGTGCGCCAGGGCGAGCTGCTGCGCGACTCGAAGCTGGACCTCGAGGGCGCCGCCCGGGCCTTCGACAAGTCGTGGGACCTGGGGCCCTCGGCCGACCTGGCCAGGCTGGGGCGCGCGCTGGCGCAGCGCCGCAGCGACCGCGAGGCCGAAATCGACTGGCTCGAGCGCACGCTGGGGTCGAGCCCGCCCTCGGCGCAGGCCCCGCTCTTCGTGGAATTGGCGCGGCTGCACCTGGGGCTGGGCGCCGCCGGCCCCACCGACCTGTCGGCCGCGCCCATGCTCGCGCCCGACCAGGCCGAGGCGGCGCTGCGCCGCGCCCTCGAGCTCGACGCGACGGTGGCCGACGCCGAGGCCCTGCTGCTCGCGCTCCTCGAGCGGCAGGACCGGGTGGGCGACGTCGCCGCCTGGTACGAGGAATCGGCCACCCGCAGCCGCGACCCGCGCCGCCGTGCCGAGCTGCTGCTCAAGGCCGCCGCGCTCTACGCCGACCGCGCCGGTCGCCCGCACGAGGCTGCGGCGGCGCTGCTGGCCGCCCGTTCTGCCGACCCCGACGACCTCTCGCTGACCGCGCGGGTGGCCGATTCGCTGGTCGCGCTGGGGCGTCGCCAGGACGCCGCCGACTTCGACGCGGTGCTGCTCGAGACCGACCCGTTCTACCGCGCGTTCGAGCGGCATGCGGCCTGGCTGACCGAGTCGCACGACGACCTCGCGCTGGCCGCGCTGCTCTCGCGCCGCGCCGAGCAGCAGGGCGGCGACGACGCCGCTCGCACCTGGCTCGACGCGGCCGCGGCCTTCCGCCGGGCGGGCGCCACCGAGCGCGCCCAGGTCTGCGAAGCGCAGGCCTTCGACGCCAGCCCCCAGAGCCTCGAGGCCTTCACGCCCCTGCTGGCCCGCGCCGAAGGCGACCCCCGCCGCGTCGCCGAGCTGCTGCTGCTGCGCGCGCGCGCCGTGCCGGGCGAAGCGTCGACCCTGCTGCGCCAGCGCGCGAGCGTGCTGCACGCCCAGGGTGAGCCGCTGCTCTCGGCCGCCGCGTGGGACGATTACCTGGCCCTGGTGCCCGACGACCTCGAGGCGCTGGTGGTGCGCGCCGACCTGGCGGCCACCGGTGGCGGGTCGCGCGCGGCGCAGCCGTTCGATCGCCGCATCGTGCAGACGCCCGGCGCGACCGAGGCCCACCAACTGACCTCGTGGCAGCGCCTGGGGCAAGCGGCGGTGGAAGCCCAGGCCTGGCGTGATGCGGTCGACGCCTTCGAGGCCGTGGCCCGGCTCGACCTCACCGGCCAGCGCGGCCGTGAGGCACTCACCTCGCTGTCCGAGGCCTACGCGCGCCTGCGCGACGTCGACGGGCAGTACCGCACCACGCTGTCCGTGGCCCAGCGCTCGACGGGTGCCGAGGCCGACGCGCTCTACCGCCGGGCGCTCACCTTCCACGACGACGCGCCCGAGAAGGCCTGGGGCGCCCTGGGCTGGCTGCTCGAACGCCACCCGGCCGACGCGTCGCTCCACGCGCGTGGCGTGAAGGCGTTGACGGCCCTGGGCCGCCTGGGCGAGCTGGTCGACCTGCACGAGCGCCATGCCCGCGCGGTGGGCGGCCCCGACGCCGCCGTCGCGTTGTTGGCGGCCGCCGCGGTGGTCGACGCCGACTTGCACGACCCGAACCGCGCGTGGGAACTGCGGCTCGAGGCCGCCAGCGCCGACCCCAGGAGCACCGACGCTGCGCTGGCGGTGCTCGAGGGCGCGCGGGTCCGGGGCGACGACGCGGTGCTCGACCGCGCCTTGCGTGCCCTGGCCACCTTGAGCGCCGACGAGACGCAGGCCAGCGGGCTGTGGCTCGAGCTGGCGAACCGCCTCGAGCAGCGCGGGGCCTTCGACGAGGCGCGCGCGGCGCTGACGCCCATTCGGCAGCGCGGCGCCTCGGCCGCCGGGTACACGCAGGCGCTCTCGGCGCTCGAGCGGCTGGCGAAGGCCACCAACGACACCGCCGCGCTGGTCGACGTGCAGACCGCCGCCGCCGAGTTGTTGCCGGCGCCCCAGCGCGCGGCGCAGTTGCTCGAGGTCGCGCGCACCTGGCAGCGCACCGGCGAGCCCGAGCGCGCGCTCGAGGTCGCGCGGCGCTCGCTGGCGGCCCATGCGTCGCGCGACGGCTTCAGCCTGCTGGTCGACCTCGCCCGCGCGTCGGGTCGGCACGACGAGCTGGCGCGGGCGCTGACCGAGCTCTCGCAGCAGGTGTCGGGCGTGGAGCGCGCGGTGCTGTTGCTGCAGGCCGTCGAGGCCTGGCGTACCTCGGGCGACGTGTCGCAGGCGCGCGAGCTGCTCGAGCGCGTGCTGCGCGAGGTGCCCGGCTTCGTCGACCCCGACGACGCGGCGACCCGCTTCGCTGCCCTCGGTGCGCCGCAGCGTGCGCTCGAGGTCGGCTTCGCTGCGGCCATGGCCTCGAACCGCGCGGGGCGGGCCCTGGCGCTCGCCGACGCCGCGCAGGACGCCGGCCGCGCCGCCGAAGCGCTCAAGGTGCTGGCCTTCATCGACCCCGGCTCGGCCGAAGCCACCCGGTACCTGGGCGTGCTGCGCGCGGCCGGTGACGTCGAGGGCCTGGCGGGCTTCGCCGCAGCGGCGGTGGCCACGGTGCCGGCCATTGCCCTGGCGCTGTGGCGCGAGCTGGCGGTCACGCACGCGCGGGTCGACGCGGCCGCAGCGCTGGCCAGGCGCTCGGCGCTCTCGTCCATCGCGGCGGGGGTGGCCGAGGTCGGTTCGCTGCCGGTGCTCGACGTGTTGCTGGCGCACGACGAGGCGCTCGAGCCGGCCGCGCGCCAGGCGCTCTACGTTCGGGTGACCCAGGTGGCGCCGCAGCGCCGCAAGGCCATGCTGCGGGCGATCGCCACCGTACAGAAGCAACAGGGGGAGTGGGACAAAGCGGTCGCGTCGCTGCAGTTCCTGGTGCAACTGGAGGAATCGGGTGCGGCCCGCGCGTCGCTCAACGTCGAGCGCGGCGAGGTGCTGCTGCGGCAGGTGGGCGACCGCGCCCTGGCCACCGCCGCCTTCGAGCGGGCGCTGCTCGACGATGGCAACCAGGTGGCGGCGGTGCGCGAGCTGGTCGAACTGTACCGCGACGGCGCGCCGGCCTCGTTCGTGCCGATGGTCGAGCGGCTGCGCGCGCTGGCCGGCGACGAAGCGGTGGCGGCCTTCGACGCCCCGATGGCCGACGCGTACGAGGCGCTCGGTCGCACCCGCGAGGCCGCGCAGATGCTGGCGCGCTTGCCGCAGTCGCCCGAGGTGATTCGTCGCCGCGTGACGCTCGCGCAGGCGCTGGGGCTGCACGGCGAAGCGCTCTCGTTGCGCGAGCAGGTCGCCGCCACCCGCGAGGAATTCGAGGCCATTCTCGAGGGCTACGTCACGCTCGACCTGGTGCCCTTTGCGGTGCGCCTGGGCACCACCCTGCTCGACGCCGCGCCGCTGCCCGCGCCGCTCTTGCGGCTGGTGGCCGAGCGGCTCGCGCCGACCGCACAGGGCGCCAGCCTGGCCGTGCGCGCGTGGAAGGCCGTGCTGCAACAGCAGGTGGTCGACGCCGACGGGTGGACGTTGCTGGCCGAAGCGCTGCGCAACCTGGGGCGTGACGAGGCCGCGACGCTGGCCGATGGCTTCGGTGCCGCGTTGACCTCGACCACCGGCGCGGCTCCGCAGGTCGCGCTGCGAGCGCTGGGGCCGGTGACGCCGTCGACGGCCACCGCGCCCGACGACGTGGTGCTGGTCAGTTCGCAGACCATGCCCCGGCTCGACGCCGCGCTGGCCGAGGTATTGGGGGCCTTCGGCGTGCCGGGCCTGCGCGTGGTGCTCGACGTCGAAGGCGGCGTCGAGGCCTGGCTGGCGGGGCAGACCCTGGTGCTGGGTGCGCTCTCGCTGGCGGCCTTCGGTCAGGCCGAAGTGCCCTTCCTGGTCGCGCTGGCGCTCGAGCTGGGGACCGCCGGTGAAGCGCTGCGGCGTGGCGGGGCGGTGCCGGGTTTCGACGAGGCGGCGTGCGTGGCCTTCCGGGCCTCGCCGGCCTCGCTGGCGGCCTGCCGCGTGGTGGCCCTGCTCGACCACTCGACCCGCGGCGCCAACCCGACGACGGTCGACGTGGGGGCCACGCTGCGCGCCAGCACGGCGTTCCGGGCGCTCGCGCTCGAGGCGCTCTCGCGGCTGGAGTGAAGCGATGCGCCGCCTGCTCTGGCCGTGTCTGACGTGGTGCCTGGCGACCGGCTGTCCTGCGACCCGGGCGCCTGGCGACGTCGACCTCGGCACCTACGAAATGCACGCCGACCCGGTCTCGTTCGAAGGCTGCGAGCTGCCCGATGCCGGTGAGGGGGTCGACGCGGGCTTCCTGCTCGCTCCCGCCGGCTTCGACTTCGAGGCCACCTTCTCGCTCGAGGCCGATTCGGGTCGCGCCTTCATGACCATCGGGGCGACCGCTCGCGACGCGGGGTGGGACGGCCAGGTGCTCGACTCCACGGCCAGCGCCCAGCGGCAATTCACCACCTGCGCGGCGTGCACCACCGTGGTGACCGAGACGCTGGTGGTGGCGTTGCTCTCGCGCTCGCAGGCCGAACCCGGCGCGCTGGCGTGCCCGGCCAACCCGCTCGATGGCGGTACGCCGCCACCCGACGACGCCGGCGTGACGGGGCCGGGGCTGACCGATGCGGGGTTCGACTCGGTGCTGGCGTGCGGGGAATTGCACGCCACGGTGGTGGCCGACGGTGGCGCGTGCCCCGACGTGTGTCACACCTGTGCCACCAGCTTTTCCCTGCAGGGGCGACGAAAGTGAGGCCGTAAGGTGAAGACTGCGGTGGTGTTGTTGTCAGGCGGCCTGGACTCGGCGACCTGCCTGTTCCTGGCGAAGGCGCAGGGGTTTCAGTGCGTCGCGCTGTCGTTTTCGTACGGCCAGCGGCACCAGCACGAGCTGGTGGCGGCGCGTGAGGTGGCGCGTTCGGCGGGGGTGGCCGACCACCGGGTGGTGAGCATCGACCTTCGCGCCATCGGCGGCAGTGCGTTGACCGCAGACCTCGCGGTGCCCCGGCACGACGACGTCTCGCAACTGGGCACCGGCATTCCCGTCACCTACGTGCCGGCGCGCAACACCGTCTTCCTGGGCGTGGCGCTGGGGCTGGCCGAGGTGGTGGGCGCCGACGACCTCTTCATCGGCGTCAACGCCGTCGACTATTCGGGCTACCCCGACTGCCGGCCCGAATTCATCGCGGCCTTCGAGCGGCTGGCCAACCTGGCCACCAGGGCGGCGGTCGAAGGGCGGCGCCTGACGGTGCACGCGCCGCTCTCGAACCTGACCAAGGCCGACATCATTCGCGCGGGCCTGAAGGTGGGCGTCGACTATTCGCTGACCCACAGTTGCTACGACCCCTCGCCTGACGGCGGCGCGTGCGGTCACTGCGATTCGTGCCTGCTGCGCCGAAAGGGCTTCGAGGAGGCGGGCGTGCCCGACCCCACGAGGTACGCGTGAGCCTGGTGGCCCTGCTCGCGCTGTCGGCCGCCGAGCCGCTGGTCGAGGTGCACGCGCTCATACCCGACGCCATCGTCGACCTGCGCTACGCCACCGACGACAACTTCATGCACAAGCGGGTGTACCCGGCCGATGCGGCGTGTCTGTTGCTCGAGCGCTCGGCCACCCTGTTGGTGAAAGCGGCCGAGGTGCTGCGCCGCCAGGGCTTTCGGCTCAAGCTGTACGACTGCTACCGGCCGGCCTCGGTGCAGGGCGAGCTGTGGAAGGTGATGCCCGTGCCCGGCTACGTCGCCGACCCGAAGAAGGGCAGCAACCACAGCCGCGGAGGCGCGGTCGACCTGACCCTGGTGACGCTCGACGGAAGGGACGTCGAGATGCCTTCGGCCTACGACACCTTCGGCAAGGCGGCGCACCATTCGTATTCGGGCGGCAGCGAGGCCTCGCGCGCCCACCGCGACCTGCTGCGCGCGGCGATGGAAGGCGTGGGCTTCGTCAAGAACGCGATGGAATGGTGGCACTACGACCTGCCCGACGCGCTGGCCCACCCGCTGCGCGACGAACCGATGGTGCGGCCCGTGCTGCGCTGAGCGCCCTCAGAGGTGCCCGGTGAGCGTGTACGGCAGCGACCCCGCCGCCGCGCTGCAGGTGCGGCTGACCTTCACCGAGACGATGGTGCCTCCCGAGTACGAGCCCGACCCCTGGCTGATGGTGCACGCGCCACCCGCGGGCGGAGCGCACGACCACCCGCCCTTGTCGGTGATGACGTCGAGGTGCAGGCAGGCGGGCGTGCCCAGGCCGGCCGTCAGCGTGAGGTTGACGTCGTTGACGCAGAAGGTGCCGCCGCTGGCGTGCAGCGCGATGAAGTCGGGCGCCGAGCCGCTGGCCACGTCGAAGCCGGCGATGGTCGGGTTCTCGTGCACGCGCGTGTCGGACGGCACCAGGCCGCCGAGCGAAATGGTCGAGCTGTCGAAGCAGTCGTAGGTGCCGCCGTTGCTGGCCGTGGCCGTGCTGTGGTTGCCAGTCGTGCCGTCGGTGACCTCGCAGCCGGTGGTGGCGTCGTTGTCGACGTCGTATTTTTCGCCCTGGCAACTGAAGGTGCAGGCCTGCATCGAGGTGCAGGTCACGTTCACGCCGGGAGCGTCGGCGCCCGGGCAGGTTCGGCCGCAGGCGCCGCAGTCGGTGACGGTCTGGGTCGCCGTGGGGCACAGGGCTTCGGTGCAGCCGGTGGGGTCGATGGTGTTGCAGGTGGGCTTGCAGCCGGGCGCGACGGCGTCGCAACGGCTGTATCGGCCATTCACGCAGGTGCGGTTGCCCAGACAGGTGCCGGCGTCGTTCGAATTCGAGCACGGTTGCGGCACCGCGTAGCGGTCGCAGAAGCCGCCCTGGGACTGGGCGCAGCCCACGGCCGGAGGCATGCACAGCGAGCGCTGCACGCCGTTGAGCATCACCGGGCTGCACGTGTAGTCCGACGGGCAGGCGTCGGCGCCGGCCAGCGAGCAGTCGATGCGGCAGGTCGATTGGGTGTCGCCCGGCGCGAGCACACACACTTCGCCGAGCGGGCCGCAGTCGCTGTCGAAGTCACAGGGCAGGCAATGTGCGGGCGAGTTGGGCAGGCACAGGCCGCCGCCGTCCTTCGCGGCGTCGCAGAAGAAGCCGGGCAGCGCCGCGCAGTCGGTCTGGTCGCCGCAGGGGCTGGCGCACACGGCGCCGGCGTCGCGGAACGAGCTCAGGCATTGCCCCGAGGCGCACTCGCCGTTCGAGCTGCAGGGCGTGCCGGTATCGGCGGTGCCCTGGGTACCGCCACCGCCACCTCCGGAGGCGCTGCCACCACCCCCAGCTCCGCCGGTGGCCTGGCCTCCGCCCGCGCCGCCACCAGCCGCTCCGCCAGTGGCCGACCCACCGCCGGTGAGCGCGCCACCTCCACCGCCGGTGGGGCTGCCGCCACCCGACCCACCGTCGGAGGTGGCGGGGGCACCGCACGCCACCAACAGCAACGTCACCAACGATGCGGTGCGCATCATTCCCGCCTTCCCAGCCAGAAGCCCAGGGCCAGACCGACCAGCGCCGCTCCGATGACCAGCGGCACGTTGGTGACGACTTCCTGCGAGCGCGCCCGCTCGAGCTGGGCGTTGGTGGTCAGGTAGCCTTCGGGGGTCAGGTACGCGCCGCCCTGCACTTCGTGGGCGTCGCCGTCGGGAGTGTGGAGGGTGCCCGACGCCACTTCGATGAGCTGCGGAACCATGGGTCGAAAAGCATACGCCTTCGTCAGGGCGAGGTCTGCGCCGCGACGAAGTCCTCGTCGTTCAAGGCGTCGAGAAAGGCCAGCAGGTCGGCCTTCTGGCCAGCGTCGAGCCCCAGCGGCCGCACCAACGGGCTCTGCAGCAGCGAGGGGTGACCCAGGTGCTGGAAGACGCGGCCTCCCGCGGAATAGGTGTCGATGAGTTCCGCCAGGGTCGCCGCCGAGCCGTCGTGCAGGTAGGGCGCGGTGAAGCGCAGGTTGCGCAGGCCAGGGGCCTTGAAGCAGCCCATGTCGATGGCGTGGTTGGTGATTTCGAGCTCACCCTGGTCGCCTTCCGGGTACGCGCCGTGACCGTCGACGTCGTAGAGCCCGGTGTTGTGGAAGGCCTGCACCGCTTGCACGCCCACCGCCACCACGGCGTCGGTGAAGGCGAACCCCGCATGACAGTGCGAGCAGCCCACCGCGTCGGACGTGAACAGCTCGTGCCCGCGCTTCGCCGCGTCGCTGAGTGCCGACAGGTCGCCGGCGACGAAGCGGTCCCAGGGCGAGGTGCCGGAAATCAGCGTGCGCTCGAAGGCCGCCAGCGCCCGGGTGAGGGTGTCGAGGGTGACGCCCTCGGTACCGAAGACGGCCCCGAACCGCCGGGCGTACGCTTCATCGTCAGAGAGCCGCGCGAAGAGTTCGGTCTGGTGACCTTGCCAGCCCAGTTCGACCGGCGTGTCGCCGAGCAGTGGCACCAACGCCTGGTGGGCGAGCACGGTCTGCTGGCCGTTGGCCCAGGTGAGGCTCGAGGCGTACGCGACGTTGGCCAGGCTCTGGGTGTTGCGGCGGTGGAGCTGCCCGGTCGAACCGAGCGCCGTGGTCCTGCCGTCGGTGTAGGCCCGGGCGGGGTCGTGGCAGGTGGCGCAGGCGGTGGTCTGGTTCTGCGAGAGCCGCTGGTCGAAGAAGAGCAGGCGACCGAGCGCGACCTTTTCGACCGTCATCGGGTCGTCGTCGGGCACGACGGGAGCGGGCCAGCCCACGGGCAGCGACCAGCTCCACGGGGTGGCGGTGACGGTCGGTGGCCGAGCGCAGGCGCCGAGCAGGGTCAGCAGGGCGGCGAGCGCCTCAGCCCTCATTCACCCACCGCGCGAAGGCGAGGGCCACGTCGCGCTCGTGGTCGGGCGCGCGGCCGCGCAGGCTGTCGAGCGAATACGAGAAGCGGGTGCCCTGGCCGTCGGGCTCGAAGACGGCCGAGCCGCTCACGCCGTCGAGCACGCCGGCCGAGGGGACCCAGCGCACGCGCCTGGCCGTGTCGTCGTAGGCGTAGACGAGCGCGAACGAGAGCGAGTCACCCAGCTCGAAGACCACCTCGCGGGGGCGGCCCTGGGCGTCGGTGGTGGCGACCCGCAGCTTCTTCAGGTCGGGCAACCACAGCTTGAGCTGGGCCGCGTCGCAGAAGGCCTGGTAGCAGTGGGCGGGCGAACGGTCGAGGTGGAGCTCCAGCATGACGGGCGCGAAGCCTACTTGATCATGACCAGCGTCTGCTGGTTGAGCGCGAGCAGCCGCCCGTCGTGGCCCCACAGCTCGCGGAACTCCACCTGGTAGCCCGCGGCGCCGGCCACGCCCGAGGAGCGGAAGTAGAGCGGCGCGTCGGGGTCGAGCCCGGCGGTGTCGCCCAGCGGCTGAAAGGTGAAGGCGATGGTGGCCATGGGGCGGGGAGCCTCGGCCACCATGAACTCGGTGGGCCACCAGGTGTCGATGCAGCCCGCCAGCCACGCGGGGTCGCGCGCGGCGCCCGGGTGGTGGAAGCGCACCCAACCTTCGAGCCGACGTTCGGCGCTCCCCGAGAAGGGCAGGGTCTTCGGCCGGAACTCGACGTGTCTGGCGAAGACGGGGCCCAGGGGCGGGCCGACTTCGAGCACGTCGACCGCGTGCCAGTCACCGAGCGTGGGCGCCACGAGTGAGCGGGAGTCGACGGCGTTCGCTCGCGGCTGGCCGAGGACGCCGACCGCGTGGGCCTGTACTTCGTTGGCTTGCACCAGGCGCACCGCGACCGTGGTGACCGCATTGCCGGCGCGCAGCACCTCGGCCTCGAGCGAGGCAGGGCCGGGTTGGGTCGGGCCGCACAGTTCGCAGGTCAGCGAGCGCAGCGGACGGCCGGGAGCCATGACCTCGAGGGCGCGTACGAGCGTGGCGGTGACCAGCCCGCCGAAGGCCCCGCGACCCTGCTGCCACTGGTCGGGGACGTTGAGCTCGAAGCGGCCGGGCGCGATGGCGCGGAGGGCCGAGAGCTGGTCGAAGGAGGCGGTCGGCTCGCGCATGTGGTGGGTGAAATACCGGCTCGGAGCGCCGCGACGCAACGCCAACCTGTCGCAGGGCCGGTTGCTTGCGGTCGCGGCGGCACTGCCCCACGATGCCGTCATGGGCGTGGGTGGACACGTGAGGGGGTTGGGCGAGCGCTCGATTGCCGAGCTCATCGCAGCGACGCTGAGCGACGACGAAAGCGACGAGGGTGCCGAGCAGGAGCTTGGCTCGCGTGACCCCGAGGCGGTGCTGCGCGCCCTCGCGCCGCTGACGAGGGCGCCGGGTGAACGGGAACGTGCCAGAGCGGCCGACGTGCTGGCGAAGCTGGGCACGAGCGACGCGGCTTTTCGAACCAGGTGCGTTGACGTCATTCTCGCGGCGCTCGCGCTCGAGAAGTCCGTGCCGGTGCTGTGGTCGATGGCGTGTGCGCTCGGCCATTTCGAGGACCCGCGCATCGTCGACGCGCTCTGGCCCCTGCAGGCCCACCCGTCCGTCACCGTGCGATTGGCGGTGGTCTTCGGGCTGCCCACCTCGCCTGATGGCGTGGCGGCCCTGATTGAGCGGTCGAAGGACTCCGACGTCGACGTGCGCAGTTGGGCGACCTTCGAGCTGGCGGCCGCCCCCGTGGACACCGAGGCGGTGCGCGAGGCCTTCCTCGCCCGTCTGGCGGACGCCGACCCCGAGGTGCGCGGGGAGGCGCTGGTAGGCCTGGCCCGGCGCAGGGACCCGCGCACGCGAGCCGCGCTCGAGCGGGAATTGGCGGCGTCCTTCGACGACCTGGCGCTCGATGCGGCGTGCGAGCTCGCCGACCCGGCGTTGCTTCCCTGCCTGCGGGCGCTGCAATCGTCGGTTCGCGGTGAGGCGTGGTCAGGTGCGTGCTCGAGGGCCATCGAGGTCCTCGACTCGCAGGTCACCCGGTGACGGCGTCGTAGACTGCGAGCGTCTGCTTCGCGGCGGTGCTCCATCGGTAGCGCGAGGTGACCTCGCGCCCATGGGCCGAGAGGTCGGCGCGGAACGAGGCGCTCGAGAGCACGCGCTGCAGCACGCTCGAGAGCCCGCGGGCGTCGTCGGGGTCGACGGTGAGCGCCGCGCCGTCGCACACCTCGGGCAGCGAGCCCGCGGTCGAGACGATGGTGGGAATGCCCAGGTGCATGGCTTCGACGGGGGGCAGCCCGAAGCCTTCGTAGCGCGAGGGGAAGAGGAAGACCGTCGCGCGTCGCATCAGCTCGTAGAAGACCGCCGCGTCGAGGTACCCGGTGACGCGCACGTCGAGGCCCTTGTCCTTGAGCGCGAGCACCTTGCGTTCGACCGGGGTCGAGCCAAACCAGCGCTGCCCGGCGATGACCAGGGTGATGGGGCGGCCGGCGTCGTACGAGCGCTCGAGCGCGGCGAGCACCAGGTCGACGTTCTTGCGGGCGTCGAGCGACCCTGCGTACAGCGCCCACTTCTCGGGGAGCCCCAGCGCCTCGAGCCAGGCGAGCGAGGTGTCGTCGGGCCGCGCGAGGCGGTCGACGTGGTCGACGCCGTGGTGAATCACGTGCACGCGAGCGGGGTCGACCTGGAAGTGTTCGAGCAGGCTGACGCGGGTGGTCTCGCTGACGCAGATGACGGCGTCGGCGACGGCGAGACTGCGGGTGAGCCAGCCGATGAACTGCAGCCGGAAGGCGCGTGACACCGTGTCGGGCAGCAGCAGCGGCACCAGGTCGTGCACGGTCAGCACGTAGGGCACGCCGGGCACGCGGGTCAGGGGCAGGTTGAAGTTCGAGACGGCGTGGTACAGCCGCGGCTGGTTCGTGGCGAGCAGGGCGGGAAGCGTGGCCAGGGTCCAGCCAGTGCGGCTCTGGTTTCGACCGCGCGGGCGCTCACCGCTGTGCGTGGCGCCCCAGCGCTCGAGCGGCGTGAGGGGGTCGAGCGAGCGTGCCAATTCGCGCGCGTAGAGGCCGATGCCGGTGGTCGGCTCGTCGAAGAGCGTGGCGTCGAGGGCCGCAGGTTGCACGCGGTGGGCTTCTACACGGCTTGAGGAGCGGTGCCAGCAGGCTCGCCGGGGAGTGCATCAGGGGCGGTGCTCCCGCACCGGCGGTGCAACGACACAGGGCGACCTCACCAACGGTGCGGCGTCGAAGAGCTGGTCCACCGACGGTGAGGCGCCCCACCAACGCGCCCACCAACGGTGCGGCGTCGCGGAGTCGCTCCCACCAACGGTGCGGCGTCGAAGAGCCGCTCCCACCGACAGTGGACGTCGAGGAGCCGCGGGTGCGACGTCGAAGCGCCGCCCCCACCGCCGGTCAGTCGCCGTTCCCGGCCTGCAGGTAGGACATGCGCTCACCCGCCGTGAGCCGATTCTCTCTCGCCGAGGGTCGCACCTGATCGACCGGTATTGCCGGGCGGTTCGCTTACGGGAAGGATGGGCACATGGGGAACCGAGGGGTGTGGGTCGCGGTGCTGGCGATGGCCACCGCCGGGTGTACCTGCCGCAACTCCACCCTGGCCGGCAACATGGGCGAGCTGGTGGTGGTGACGCAGGTCGCCGGTGTCGAGGTGCTCACCCGGAATGCCACCGTCGCCGTTCCCGACGTGGCGATGGGTGAGGTGGGCGTGAGCACCGTGACCCTGCGCAACGTGGGCTCGGCCGCCCTCACCCTGGTGCACTCGACCCGCGACCCGGGCGGCGAGGCGTTCGACTTCGACCTCGCCGAGGGCACCGTGCTCGAGGCCAACGAGTCGCTCGACGTCACCGTGCGCTTCGCACCTCCCCAGGCGGCCGATGCGTCGCTGGCCAGCGTTCCGTCCTCCGCCCACTTCTCCCTCGACCTGGCCCAGGTGGCGCCCGACGCGAAGACGGCCAGCCTCACGCTCACCGGCAACGGGCTGGGACGCGACTGCTTCGTGCCCGCGCGCATCGATTTCGGCTCGGTCTCGCCCGGCTTGCGGGTGTCCATTCCGTTCGAGCTGCGCAACGGTCGACAGGTCGCCACCACCACCACCTTCGGCGCGCTCGCGGGCACCAACCCCGGCCTCTTTTCCATCGACGCGACCATGCCGGTGGCGGTCGCTCCTGGCGCGACGGTCGAGGTCGCCGCCTGGTTCGCGCCGCAGGCCGAGGGCCCGGCGTCGGCCACGGTCGTCGTGCAGCGCGATTCGTCGTGTGCGCCCGTCACCGTCGAGCTCACCGGTCGGGGCCACGCAGACTCGTTGACCTGGGCGCCGAAGATGCTCGACTTCGGTGCAGTCCCTCTGGGCGAGACCACGCCGACGCAGACCGTGTCGGTGCAGAACGGCTCGAACGCCGTGCTGCCGGTGACGGCGGTGACGGTGGGTACCGACTTCGTGGCTACCGTGCCCTCGACCGTTTCGCCGCAGGGCGTGACCGCCATCACCGTCGCGTGCAAGCCCCAGGCGCTGGGCCCCATCACCAGTGCGTTGAGCTTCACGTTGGGAACCTCACCTCCGACGCCGGTGGTGGTGCCGTTGACCTGCCGCGGTGGCGGGCCGCGCCTGGGCGTGCAGCCGTCACTCGACTTCGGCAGCATTCCCTTCTCGAGCTCGAGCCCGGGGGCGGTGACCGCCATTCGCCGCCTGACGGTGCTCAACGTGGGCACCGCCCCGACCACGCCGGGTGACCCCTCGAACAACCTGGTGCTCGGCCACCACGGCCAGGCGCCCCTGCTGAGCGCCGTGCTCTTCCAGGGCGTCGACACCAGCGAATTCGAAATCTCGGTGCCCTCGAACTACCCGGCCGTCGGGGTGCCGGCCATCTCGGGGCAGAACCGCATCGACCTCGAGGTGCGCTTTCGCCCGAAGTCGCTGGGCCGCAAGCAGGTACAGGTGTGGCTGTATTCGAACGACGCGGTCATGCCGGTGACCCGGGTGCTGCTCACCGCCAACGCGGTGACCCAGACGCCGTGCAAGGGGTTGGTGGTCACGCCGGTGGCGGTGGCCTTCGGAGACAGCCCGCGCGGTCTGATGGCGACG
>CAIWFK010000426.1 GCA_903911905.1 uncultured Myxococcales bacterium | reverse complement strand
AGGTCGACCGCCGGTTCGAGTACCACGTGCTGCATGCTGCACGCGCTGGTCACCCGGGTGCCGCCGTCTGGTTGAATGGCGTTCACTTCGGTGAGGCCGGAAGTGGTGTTCAAGACGAACTCGGTGCAACCAGCGGTGCTCGTCGCCGGGCCGTAGGCGGTAGGGCACCCTCCGTCGAATCCCGCACCGCCACCAGTTGCAGTTCCACCGCCGGTTGGAGTCCCACCGCCGGTTGGAGTCCCACCACCGGTTGCAGCCCCACCGCCGGTTGGAGTCCCACCGCCGTTTGGAGTCCCACCACCGGTTGCAGTCCCACCGCCGGTTGCAGTCCCACCGCCGGTTGGCGTTCCACCGCCGGTGGTGCCGGCGTCGACGCCGGCGTCACAGAAGCTCCCTGGCGAGTCGCAGTAGTGCGCCGCGCCGGCGTCGAAGTCGTAGCACCCGACCATCACCACCACCGTGCAACCGAGCAGCGCGCGCTTCACTGGAACCTCCATGACAGGGCGAGAAGCCCTCCCTGGTTCGTCACCGCCAGCGACAACGCCGGAGCGTCGGGCAGGAGCACGGCGATGAGCACCGCCCCGACCAGCAGCGCTCCACCGCTGATGAAACCGGCGAGGCCGAGCGTTTGTGTGAGTTTGCCTTCCGCGACCGTCGCAGCGAGTGCTTTGGCGTCGGTCGCGGTGCGGTCCTGAACCACTTGCCGGTCGTGCAGCGAAATGCCGAACGACACGCCACCGCCGATGACGAGCGCCGCGCCGACGATGCCGGGCAGCAAAGCCCACCGCTTCGGGCTCGAAGGTGGCGGCGGAGCGAGCGCGGCGGCCACCGCGTTGGCCGCCGTCTCGAGCAACGCGATGACGTCGTCTTCTCCGTTTGCTCGACCGGAGTACGCCGAGAGCAGCTCACCTTTTCGAGCGCCGATGACGCGCACGTTGAGCACGTAGCCCGGCCCGACCTTCGCCAACGACGAGGCGATGATGCCATCGACGCCCAGAGCGCCCGCCAATTCCGTCATGCACTCGCCCTGCGAACACCCCAGCAACTGCCGCTGCCGTTCGAGCCCCAGAATGCGGCCGACGTCGTCGGGCGTGGTGACGGTCAGTCGCGGCTTGAGCGAGAGCTGCTGTGTCAGGTGTTGTCCGAGGAAGCGACCGCGGTCGGCCGGAATGTCGACGACTTCCATCGGCGTCGCGGCCAGATGCACGGAACCCGTGGCGGCCACGGTGAGCGCGAAGACGAGTTGAAACATGAGCACCAAAGCCTAACCCACGCGGCGTGGAGGTGGCGGCTTCGTCAGGGGCCGACGCAGACTTCGAAGCGCTCGAGCCAGACGTCGTTGCCCGGCGGCGGCGCGCTTGAACTGGACGACACCACGTACAGTCCCACTGTCTGCACGAGGCCCATGATGGGGACGGGACGCATCGTGCTCACGATGCCTGCGTTCACGAGTGAGCCGTTGAAGGCCGTCGCGGTGTACGTGCCGGTTGCAGACTCGTACTTGAGGGATACCGAGCTTGAACCACCAGAGAACGTCGCGGGAGACGTCGAAAAGGCCGTTGGTGAAATGCCGTCACCCTCGGTGAAGGTCGCGAGCATTCCCCGCTGCCGATTCACCGACGGGTCGGCACCGACCGCTGCCGTGACCCAGTTCGTGCCCGACCTCGCGTACACGCCGACGTCTTGTTCGAACAGGCTGAGCGTGCCGTGGAACCAGACACGAATCGTGAAGCCGCCGCTCTGAGCGTTGGGGAACTCGAGCCGGAAGGCCTGCAGGTTCGAGTACCAGAGGTCGAGGTCGACCGCCGGTTCGAGCACCACGTGCTGCATGCTGCACGCGCTGGTCACCCGGGTGCCGCCGTCTGGTTGAATGGCGTTCACTTCGGTGAGGCCGGAAGTGGTGTTCAAGACGAACTCGGTGCAACCAGCGGTGCT
>CAIWFK010000425.1 GCA_903911905.1 uncultured Myxococcales bacterium | reverse complement strand
TCGACGCCGACGAGGTCACCCAGACCCAGGAAGTCTGCAACGGCACCAACGGCACGGTCGGCCCCTCGGGTGACGGCGGCCTGAGCAGCCTGGTGAACAGCACCGCGCTGCCCGCGGGCGACGCGAACTGCCCCAACGGCGGTACGAAGCTGGAGTTCGGCCTCGACGACGGCGCCAATGGCGGCACGGCCGGTGACGGCGTGCTGCAGCCCGGCGAGGTGCTCAACACCCGCTACGTCTGCAATGGCTCGGTGCCGTATTTCCCGGCCGACGTGACGCCGCCGACCGGTCCCGCGGGCCAGTACACCATCGACCTCCACGGAGCGCCTGGCCTGTCGGGCGCAGGCGTGAGCAGCGCGGGCGCCAACGGCGGGGCCATCACCCTGTCGATGAACAGTGGCTCGCTCGGCGGCGCGGTGAAGGTGTTCGCCACCGGGGCGGTCGACTCGGGCTTCGTGGTGCCGTCGGTGAATTTCATCGCGGGACCGGTGCCGATGAGTGTCACGGCAGACTCGACGCTGACCGAGTACGACGACGTCGACGCGGGCCTCGGTTCGAACGACCCGTACTTCTTCTCGAACGTCGACCAGGTGCTCTTCGCCAATCGGTCGGGCGCAGCCGTCGAGGTCTCGAGCGTGTCGGTGGCGGCTGGCAAGACGCTGACCCTGCGCAGCGCGACCCCGCGAACCATCATCAACCTCTCGGTGCGCGGCGACTTCCGCAGCGCGGGCAATCTGGTGACGGCGCCGCAGGGCAACAGCCTCGACGCGGTGGGCATCACGCTCTCGTGCAGCAACTTCTACGCAGACCCGGGCTCGACCATCTCGACTCGCGGCACCGACACCAGCGGCGTGGACAGCGTCGGCGGCGCGGGCGGGTCCTTCACGGTCTTCGCGGGCGCCACCATCATCAACCAGGGGCGCATCGACACCTCGGGCGGCGCCGGTGACCAGGGCGGTACGGGCGGCACGCTGTCGCTCACTGCCAACGCGGGTCCGCTGTACGACACCGGGGCGCTGACCGCGAATGGCGGCGCGGGGGTCACCGGGTCGGGCGGCACGGGCGGCTCGATTTCGCTCCACGGCGGGCTGGGCGCCTCTTCGTCGGGGGCGATGTCGTCGAATGGCGGCAACGGCGGCGCGGCGGGCGGGCAGGCCAACGGCGTGTCCATCGACAATGGGGTGGGTGGGCAGCTTCGCGTCTCGGGAACGCTCACGGCCAACGGCGGTTCGTGCACCGGAGCCCAGTGCCTGGCGGGTGATGGTGGTTCGGTGGTGGTGACCGGGCGCTCGGCCGAGGTGTTCTTCAACGCGACCATCACCGCGAATGGTGGTGACGGGACCTCGCGCGGTGGCCTCGGTGGCTCGGTGGGCCTCGACGGGTACGAAGGCAGTGGGCCGTTCGAAGGCGCCTTCCTCGCGGTGGGCAGCCTGCACGTGTCGGGCAGCATGACGGCGCACGGTGGGCAGGGCCTGGCCTCGGGCCGCGGTGGGTCGGTGAGCTTCGTGCTCGATCCGCGGAGCGTGCCGATGGGTCAGTCGCTCGAGCTGCTGGGGTACACCTCGTTCGACGTCAGTGGCGGCGTTGGCAACAATGCTTCGGCTGGCACCGGAGGTTCCGTGTCGGCGACGACCTCGCCGTCGCAGCCTCCGTACGGGGAAAGCGCCGGCGGCGCCCCCAGCGGTCCGGTGGTCTTCTACCCGAACGTCGACGCCAGGGGCGGCGACGGCACGCAGGGTGGCAGTGGCGGCTCGGTCAGCCTCAACACCCAGCACTCGTTCGACTTCCGCCAGCCGCTCGAGTTCGCGGCGAACTTCGGCAACCTCGACGTGAGCGCCGGCCTGTCGACCGGGGCCACGGGCGTCGGCGCGGGGTCGGTCACCATCAACGGTGTGTCGGGCGCGTCGAACCATGGCTCGTTGACCGCGAAGGGTGGGGCGACCTCGGGTGGGCCGCTCGTCGCGGGTGCCGGTGGGACTCTGACGCTCAACGCCGACGACGGTCCGGTCACCAACTCCGGCGCGTTCGATGCGACCGGCGGTGCGGGTTCGGGCAACGGCGGGTTCGGTGGCAGCATCACCCTCTACGGCAGCCCGGTGAACAACACCGCAGCGCTCACCGCGGTCGGTGGCAACGCGACCTTCGCGGGCGGGGCCGGTGGAGACCTCACGCTGGCGTCGACGCCGGTGGGGCCGACCGTGAATTCGGGGGCGCTGTCGGTGGCGGGTGGCAATGGAATGCCCGCGGGGGCGCGAGGGTACGCGCTCGTCGATGGGGTCGACGTCACGCACTGAGGGCGTCAGTTCAGCAGAACTGCCTCGAGGGGGCACGGGGAGCGGGGTCGCCGGGCTCGTCGCAGGCACCCCCTCGCCCACCCTCACGGCAGACCTCCCTCACCGCGTGGACGCTGAAGCGAGCTCCTCACTCGGCGAGGTCGGGCCCGGGCAGCCCCTTTTCCTTGCACGCCTCGGCGTCACCCAGCGAGCATGCGCGCGACATCGCCTTGCGCGCGCGGTCGTCTTCTCCACGGCTCTTGAGCGCCCGGCCGACGTTCGCGCACCCCGCGGCGTTCTTGTCGGCGCAGGCGGTCGTCCACACGTCCATCGCCAGGTTCGGATTCTTCGGCACGCCCGCTCCCGACCACAGCGCCATGCCCAACTGATTGCACCCCGACGCGCTGCCGCCCTTGCAGGCCTGCTCGAAGTACTTCGCCGCCTTCACCGGGTCCTTCGCGCCCAGCTCGCCCTGGGCCCACAAGCTGCCCAGCGTGCCGCACGAGAACGCGTCGCCCGCAGTGCAGGCCTTCTCGCTGAGCACCGCGGCCTTCTTCGGGTCGCGGGCGACGCCCTCTCCGTCCCAGGTGAGGCTGGCCAGGTTGGCGCAGCCCAGCGCGTCGTTCCCGTCGCAGGCCTTGGTGAACAGCCCGATGGCCCGCTTGACCACCGCCGCGTCGCGCGTCGCTTCAATGAGCCGGAAGCCCAGCTTCGAGCACGCGCGCAGCGCGCCGCGCTTGCAGCCCACCTCGTAGCGGGCGAGCGCCTCGTCGCGACAGCCGGCGGTGGCGATCAGCGTGTCTCCTGCGCCGAGGCAGGCTTCGACCGGCTTGCCTTCGCACGGGCCGACGTCGAAGAACTTGTCCTTTACCGGGGCCTTGCAGGGGGGAGCCGCGACCAGCAACGCCAGCGTCAACGAAGTCAGCATGGTTCGCGGCGTAGCCCTTCGCCGGGGGGCTGTCACCCCGCCGACGAATCCGACGAATCGGCAGCGCGTGGACGCGTCAGTGCACCTGACAGGCGCACTGGCAGGTGCTCGCCGCGCAGACCAGCACGTCGAGCGGAGTCGCGCACACGTTGCACACGTCGGGGAAGGCCCGGTGGCAGTCCGCGTCGGTCGCGCAGGTGGCGGCGTTGGCAGGCGTGGGTTGGCTCACGCAGCGGAAGAGGCAGGCGGCGAGCTCCGGGTGACAGTCGGGCAGCTGCTCGCAGACCAGCCCGCTGGCGCAGCCTCCGCACCGGTCGCCGCCGTCGGGCAGATCGTCCTGAGCGACCGCGGCCAGGCAACCACTCAACACCAGCACCGTGAGGGTCATGATTCGGAACATGGACCGCGCGACTGCACGGTCGATGCCGCCGCAACCTCTCGGCGTTGCAGCGCTCGAGCGATGGCCCGTCACGGAAATTCGAGGGTCCACCGCTTTCCCCTGGGAGTTCGGTGTGCAGCGCGGTAGGTGTTGAGCGATGGCCGACTGGCGAGCACGCAACATGCTCGGTTCGGTGCCTGCAAGCGGCACGTCTTGCGCGGGCTCGACGGTGACCTCGAGGTCGGTGTCCGAGCCGTGGCCGTGCACTCGGGCGGTGATGACCGGCTCGCCCTGAGGCTCCTTGCGAACGAAGTCGACAGGACCGCGCGGCGCACGACTCAGGGCGTTCCGAGCGCCGTGCGCTTCTGCGGCGCCGGCAACTGCAGCCCCGCCGCCTCGAACTGCGAGAGCACGCCCGGGTCCCCGACCACCGTGATGGTCATGGTCTTCGGGTCGAGCGTGCGCTTGGCCGCGGCCTGCACTTCGGCCGCAGTCAGCGTCTGCAGCTTCGGCACGAACGACTTGAGCGTGTCGAGCGGCATGCCGGCGACGAAGAGCTGCGAGACCAGCGCCGAGGTCGAATCGGCCCGCTGCAACTGCTCGACCAGGCCGTACGCGAGCAGCGACTTGCCCTTGGCCACTTCGTCGTCGGTCAGCGGCTCGTCGACGATCTTGCCGACCTCGTACAGCAGTTCCTTGAGCGCGGGGCCGGTGACGTTGGTCTTCACGTTGGCCGAGGCCACGAAGGGCCCGTTGTTGCGACCGAACGAGAAGCCCGAGCCCGCACCGTAGGTGTAGCCGTTCTTCTCGCGCAGGTTGGCGTTGAGCCGGCTGGTGAACGAGCCGCCGAGGATGCTGTTCATCACCCGCAGCGCGACCAGGTCGGGCGAGCTCATCGGCACCGCGGGCTGACCGACCTGCAGCACCGTCTGCGGCCGACCGGGGAACTCCACCAGCACCAGGCGCGGGCGATCGACCGGCTTGACCGCTTCGGGGGCCTTCGTCTTCGCAGCGACGGGCTTCCAGCCGCCGAAGAGCTTGTTGGCCAGGTCGACCACCTGCTGGTTGGGCACCGAGCCCACCGCCACCAGCGCGGCCTCACCCGGGCCCGCCTCGGCCCAGAACTTCTTCACGTCGTCGAGTGTCAGCGCCGCGACGCTGGTCGCGTTGCCGAACACGCCGTGGCCCAACGGCCCGTCGCCGTAGAGGGCGCTGGCGAAGGCGTTGCCTGCGGCGACGCGCGGCTCGGCCAACTGTTCCTTGAGCTGCGCCACGCGCTGGTCGTGCACCTTCTTCCATTCCTTCGCGTCGAAGTTCGGCTTGAGCGCCACGTCGGCCAGCAGCCCCGCCAGGGGCTCGACCTTCGAGGGCAGCGCGGCGAGCGAGAGCGTGAAGCCCTCGGTGGCCGGCATGACCCGAAGCTCGGCGCCCAGGGCGTTGGCCTGCGCCGCGATGTCGCTGGCCGACTTCTTCGCCGACCCCGCCTCGAGCATCGCGCCCGTCATCGCCGCCAGGCCCGCCTTGCCGGCCGGGTCGCTGGTCGAGCCGCGCTTGATGACCAGCGCCAGCGATTCGATGGGCGCGCCCTTGCGCTCGACCACCAGCACCTTGAGGCCGTTCTTGAGCACGGTCTCGACCGGCACCGGCGCCTCGAAGGCGCTCAGCGCAGGAATGGTGGGCTGGGTGTCGAGCACCTCTTCACCCGGCAACCGCACCTCGGCAGGCGGTGTCGGAGCGACGGGGGCGACCGGCTTGACCGGCTCGACCTTCGCGACGGTGGGGGTGGCACAGGCGGTCAGCACCATCAACGCAGTCAGAATGCGGGCGTTCATTTCGCACCTCCCTTCGACTTCACGGCTTCGGTGGGGGCGGCCTCGGGCGTGACCTCGACCACCAGGCGGCCGGGCACCAGCACGGCCTTCGCGGTGGCGGTGACCGACTCGGGGGTCGCCCTGGTGTAGCGCTCGAGGTCGGTCTGCAGCGAGTTCGCCGTGCCGTACTCGACCTGGTAGCGGGCCAGCATCATCGCGCGGGTGCGCAGGTCCTGCAGGCCGGTGGCGAAGTCGGTCTCGAGGCGCGCGCGGGCCGCGTCGAGCTCGGCCTTCGTCGGGCCCTTGTCGGTCAGCTTCTTGAGCTCGTCGTCGATGGCGGCCAGCAGCTCCTTCGTGGTGTGGCCGGGCGCGGCGACCGCCTCGATGAGGAAGGTGCTCCCCAGTTCCTTGGTGCCCTGGTTGGCTTGGACCGAGGTGGCGAGCTGATCGGTGTGCACCAGCC
Organism: uncultured Myxococcales bacterium; assembly: GCA_903911905.1. Classification (GTDB taxonomy): domain Bacteria; phylum Myxococcota; class Myxococcia; order Myxococcales; family Myxococcaceae; genus Xiheilimnobacterium; species Xiheilimnobacterium phototrophicum. The sequence continues at coordinate 3,258 of CAIWFK010000425.1, read as the reverse complement.
GCTGGTACAGGCGCGAGGCCTTGCCGCGAGTGAGAATGGACGCGAGCAGGTCGCACTCGGCGTCACCGGCGGTGGTGCTGCGCGGGCTCTGCCAGGCCACGATGACCTTGGGCGCCTCGACCTTGTCGGTCATCGACACGCGCTTCTCGGCCGTCAGCGCCGAGGGGGCGACCGGCTTCTTCGCGGGCAGCGCCTTCTTCGGAATGAATGAGAGGTACTTCTTGGCCAGCTCGAACACCCGCGCCGGCTCGACGTCGCCGACCACCGTCAGCACCGCGTTGTTGGGCACGTACCAGGTGCGGAAGAAGGTCACGACGTCGTTCAACGTCGCGGCCTCGAGGTCGGCGTGCGAACCGATGGGGGTCCACGAGTAGGGGTGGCCCGCGGGGAAGAGCTGCTCTTCGACCGCCAGGTCGGCCATGCCGTAGGGGCGGTTCTCGTAGCTCTGGCGGCGCTCGTTCTGAACGATCAGGCGCTGCGACTTGAGCTTCTCGTCGGTCATCACCCGATCGAGCGTCGAGAGGCGGTCGGCCTCGAGCCAGAAGAAGGTCTCGAGCAGGTTCGAGGGGCCGATCTCGTAGTAGTTGGTGAAGTCCTGCGAGGTGCTGGCGTTGTTCACGCCGCCCGCCGCTTCCATGATCGAGTCGAAGCGCGGGTAGGGCGCGTGCCGCGCGCCCATGAACATCAGGTGCTCGAAGAGGTGCGCGAAGCCGGTGCGGCCCTTCTCTTCGTCACGCGAGCCCACCCGGTACCAGATGTCGAGCGCCACGCCGGGCACCGAGTGATCGGGCGCGGCGATGATGATCAGGCCGTTGTCGAGGGTGAGGCTCTCGCTGGTCAGCGAGAGGGGAGTGGACGGCGGCGGGCCTGAGGCGATCGCCAGAGCGAGCACGGTGGTGAGCATGGGTCGGGGTTGTGGCGCGGCCAGCGTGCGGTTTCAATGGTGGCGTGTTGGCGCTCCCCTCCGGCACCAGGGGTGCTCTCCGCGCCTCGTGCACGGTGACCCGATTCGTTCAATGACCTGTCTCTGTCGACCGAGTTCGGCGCGCTCGACGTGCTCGGTTCGATGCCACCGGTGGGCGACTTCGCGCGCGTCGCTGGAAGCTCACGGGAGGTGACGATCGGTGGTGCGAGCTATCGGGTGGTGTCACTCGACGACCTGCTCGCGGTGAAGGAGCACGTCGGTCGCCCCAAGGACAAGCTCGTGGCCATCGAACTGCGCGCGATACGTGAGCGGCAGGGCTGACGACCAGAAGCGCCGTTACAGCGCCTCGATCGCCAGGTCGTCGAACTCCACGGTCGTGTCCCACCCCGAGAACCCGAAGAAGTGGTTGTCGGGCCCGCGCAGTTGCTGCGCGTCGTTCATCTCGAGGAACGGCTCGCCGTCGAGCTGCCAGGTCAGGTGCCCGTCGCGCCGCTCGATGACCCACGCGTACCACCGCCCCGGCTCGAGGTGGAAGTCGTTGCGCTCGATGCGGTCGGGCGTGTGCTCGTGCTGCCGCGCGATGACGCTGATGGTGTTGCGCCAGCCGCCCGCGATGAAGACGTAACCAGTCGCGGTGTAGGCCAGCCGAGGGTCGCCGGTGTACCCGGAATGCCCGTCGCCCCAGGCTTCGATCTTCACGTCACCTTCGGGGCTGAGCGTGCGGGCGCGAAAGCGAATGCGCGCGTTGTCGGGCAGCGGGGTGTCCAACCAGATGGGGCGGTTGCGCAGTTGCGAGAAGTGCAGCGCGCCGTCGACGATCGACGCCTGGTTCATCGCCAGCCCCTGCCAGTGCTCGCCCAGGCTCGCGCGGTCGAAGTCGTCGGCGAAGGGGCCCGCGGGCTTCGCGACGGGAGCGGCGGCAGCGCCTTGCCCGAAGGCGCTGATGGGCGTGACCGTGAAGTCGTCGAACTCGAGCGTGCCTTCCCACCCCGACAGACCCACGCGATCGTGCCCCTTGCCGCCCAGCGGGAACGGATCGACGAAGCGCGCGACCTCCACCCCGTCCACGTACCAGCGCAGCTCGGCGCCGACGCGCTCGACCCGCTCGTGCACCGTGCGCCCCACACCCAGCGGCGGAAAGCGCAGGTCGACCTTCAGCCCCTGGTCGGCAAGGAAGAGGCCCTGCTTCACCAGGTCGTCGAGCGACGAGACCACCGCGCCCTTCGCGCGCGCTTCGCTCAGCCTGGCATCGAGCGTGGGCGTGCCGACGATGCCCAGCCGCCCGAAGGCCGAGCCTGAATTCCCGTGCACCAACTGGTACCCCGAACCGCCCGTGGCGCCGTCGCCCGCCAGTTCGAGGCGCGCGTCGCCTTCTGCGGTGAGGCCCTTCACGTCGACGTCGATGGCCACGTCGTTGGGCACTTCGGCCCGAAGCCACAGCGGGTTGTTCTTCACGCCCGGCGAGACCAGGGCCCCGTTGCGCAGCCGCCACAGGCCGCCGGTCGAGAAGTAGTTCGCCTCGAGCTTCGCGGGGTCGGTGAAATCGTCACGCCACGGCACGCTGGTCGTCGTCTTCGGAGGCGCACGCAGCAGGTAGAAGTGCAGCAGCGGCAGGTTGAAGAACACCACCACCGCAGCGATGACCCATCTGGTGCGAGGGTTCGAGGTCGGGGACCAGCTCATGGCGGCGCAACGTGCGTCAAGGCGCGGCCGCTCGCAACTGCTCGATGCGTTCAGGGCGCGGGGCCGACCAGCACGAAGCGGCCGAAGCGCGTCACCCTCCCGGCCCGGGTCCACCCGTCGAGGGCGGCCTCGAGCTGCACGGTCTCCAGCGGCCAGGGGTCGGCGCCCGGCAACAGCAGGCCCACCGCGCCAGGCTGCTCCAGACAGGCCGGCTCGAAGAGTGGCGTCACGTGTTCCGGGTAGCCGACCTGCGGCATGAGAATGGGCTGCACGCAGCGCACCGTCGCCGACCGACGCGTCAGTTCCAGGCGGGCGGGCTCGAGCTCGGCGCGCAGCGACCAGTCGATCGGCACCGAGCGCGTGTAGCCCCCATCGAAGAGCGGAAAGAGCAGCAGCGCGCTCGCCGCCACCGCCAGCCCAGGGGCGCGAGGGCGCAGTCGGCCCGCGACCTCCAGCGTGCCCAGCAGCGCCCAGGCCACCAGCGCCGCGGGGTAGTACCCGCCGTAGTCGTGCATCTGCGCGTAGTTCGCCACGCCCAGCAGGAAGAGCGTCGGAAAGAGTCCGGCCACCGCGCGCGGCGAGCCGAAGGGCAACAGCAACAGCGGCAGGAACAGGTGCCACCACCCGCTGGTGACGAGCTTGAACACCAC
>CAIWFK010000424.1 GCA_903911905.1 uncultured Myxococcales bacterium | reverse complement strand
GGCGGCGGCACGGCCACCGGCGGCGGCACGGCCACCGGCGGCGGCACCGCAGCGATCGCCGACCCCACCATGACCGGCCCCTTCGCCATCGCCGAGACCGACGCGATGGTGACCGTCAGCTCGACCGGCGACACCATGGCCGTGCACGTGGCCTCACCCACCGCCACCGGCACCTACCCGCTGGTGATCTTCGCCCACGGCCTCTCCATCTCCTCCAGCCAGTACACCAGCTACGTCACCCACCTCGCCTCGTTCGGCTACGTGGCGATGACCGTGGAATACCCGGCGTCGGCGTTCTCGGTCGACAACCAGCGCGAGTCCGAAGATCTCACCGGCGCCATCGACTGGGCCACCACCACGCTGACCGCGAAGGTCGACCCCACCGCCATCGCCACCTCGGGTCATTCGCTGGGCGGCAAGCTGGCCCTGCTCACCGCCACCAAGGACTCGCGGGTCAAGGCGGTGTTCGCGCTCGACCCGGTCGACGGCGGCGGGCCACTCGGGGTGCTTCGCGCCGACCTGCGTGTCCGTCAGCCCGCTGCTCACCACCCTGCACGTGCCCACTGGCTTCATCGGCGAGACCACCGACGCCACCGGCGCCTTCCAGGCCTGCGCGCCGGCCGCGTCGAACTACACGACCTTCTTCGCCACCGCGACCAGCCCCAGCCTGCAGATCACGGCCCTGGGCGCGAACCACGTCAGCTTCGTCGACGACGTCACCGCGTGCGGCCTCACGTGCAGTCTGTGCAACACCGCCACCGCCACCAACGCCAACGTGGGCGCCATGGCCCGCGCCTTCATGGTGGCCTTCTTCGAGCGACGCCTGCGCGGCAACACCGGCTACGACACCTGGCTGACCGGTGCCCAGGCGCAGTCGCACTGGGTGAGCAGCAGCCAGGCGACCATCACCTCGAAGTAGCCCTCCGAAGGGTGGAAAGCGGGCACGGGCTGTGCGTTAAGGCCCTCATGTCCACGCTCCTGCTGCTGGCCCTGGCTGCTGCGCCCAAAGCGTCGATCACGGTGGTCAAGTCGTCGGCGACGGTGAACGCGCCGGCAGCCGCTCGCGAGCTCAAGAGCCAGGCCGAGGGACTGCGCGACTGCTTCGACCTGGCGCTCAAGTCGAGCCCGTCGCTCAAGGGCGAGCTGACCCTCACGCTCAAGGCCGAGCCGGGCGCCGGCGTCACCAGCCTGACCATCGACGAAGACACCGTGAAGGACGAGACGCTCTCGTCGTGCGCCAGCGCCCGCCTGCGCACCAGTTGGCCGTCGGTGAAGAAGGCCGTGACGGTGCACGCCACGTACCATTTCGAGGTGAAGTAGGCCGTGGCGGGGGGCGCTGATCGTCGGCAACAGGCGATCGACCTGGCGGTACTGGGCGCGCTGGCGAGATTCCAGCCCCGCCAAAACTGAAAAACCTGAACTGAGTCATGCGGCTCTGAACCTGAAGCTCGCTGACATGTGTCGTTGGGGTCTGGTGGCGCCGTCCGACTTTGCGCTACACGTCGCCTTCTGGCCCATGCTCACCCTGATGCTGCTCGCTGCGACCCCCAGCCTGACCACCGACGCCGAGCGGCGGGCCTTCGTCGCCAGCGCGTCGCTCGAGCAGATCGCCGCGGTGCTGACCTCGACTCCGCCCGAGGTGCTGCTGGCGGTCGGTGAGCGCGCGGTCGACGCCCTGGGCACCTACACCTACGTGATGGCCAAGCAGGAACGTGTGAGCGGCCGGCTGATCGACGAGCAGGTGGTGCAGGTCAGCGCGAGAGAGCGGCCCTTCGCGGTGCGGCTGGACTACGTGCGCGGGCCCAGCTCGAACCGCAAGGTGCTCTACAATTCGACCCTCAAGGGCTCGGAGTTCGCCGTGCACGAAGCGGGCTTCCTGTCGATCGCCGGCACCTTCTGGCTGCCGCTCGACACCCCGCTGGCGAAGAGCGACAGCAACCATTCCGTGAAGGAAGCGGGGCTGGGCAGCCTGGTGCGCCGCCTGAGGAAGGAGGTCGAGAAGGCCAACGCGGTCGGCGGGCTGACCACCACCGTCGAGGGCTGGGTCGACGGCACCTTCTGCCAGCTCTACGCGATGCCCAACGGCGGCAAGGGCTTCGACGCTGCGCGCACCCGCGTCTGCACCGACTTCACGGTGGGCGTGCCGGTGCTGGTCGAGTCGTTCGACACCGAGAACCGGGTCACCGAGCGCTTCGCCTTCTCGAAGGTTCAGCGCCGCGAGCTGCCCGAGGCGACCTTCGACCCCGCGTCGATGTGACGGGCCCTCAGGGGCAGTGCAGCCCCGCCTGACCCGAGGCCAGCGCGCGGGTGCAGGCCGCTTTCATGCTCACCTCGTCGCCCAGGTCCTTCGCCAGGCGCGCGGTCTTC
>CAIWFK010000423.1 GCA_903911905.1 uncultured Myxococcales bacterium | reverse complement strand
GGTTCGGAGACCTCGTCACCAACGCCTGGTGGGACGACACCTGGCTCAACGAATCACTCGGCCAGTGGATGGACCTGAAGGCCACCGACGCCGTCGACCCGTCGTTGCACCTCACCCACGAAGCACTCGGCCGACGCGCCGCGGCCCTCGACGCCGACGCCATGCCCACCGCTCGCGGCCTGCGCCAGCCGGTCCAAACGCAGACCGACATCGAGTCGTCGTTCGACGGCGCGCTCACCTACGACAAGGGCGCGACGGTGCTCTCGATGTTCGAGCGGTACGTGGGCAGGGACGTGTTCCGCAAGGGCATCACGCGCTACCTGACCTCGTTCGCCGACAAGAACGCCACCGCCGACGACCTCTTCCGCCAGCTCGACGAGGGTACCGGCACGCCCATCGCCGCCGCGTTGCGCACCTTCGTGGCCCAGCCCGGAGCGCCGCTCATCAGTGCCACCACCACCTGCGCGAACGGCAAGGTCGGCGTCGCCCTGCACCAGGAGCGCTTCTTCGCCGAAAAGCCGCCCACGCCCTCGAGCGAGCTGTGGCAGGTGCCGATCTGCGTGCGCGCGATCGCCGGCAAGAAGACCGAGCGCGCGTGCGTGATGCTCTCGGCCCGTGACGCCGAGCTGCCGTTGACGGGCACCTGCCCGGAGGTCCTCGTCGTCGACGAGGGCGGCCTGGGGTACTTCCGCGTGTCGCTCGATGGCGCCCAGCGCAAGGCCGTGCTCTCGCACCTCGACGCCTTCCAGCCCTTCGAATTGGCCAGCCTCGCCAACGACGTGGGCGCGTTGGCCGAGCGCGGCGACGTCCCGGTGAACGAGGCGCTCGAGCTGGGCGAGAAGCTGGTCGGCCACCGCGACGTGAACGTCAGCCTCGCAGGCCTGGGCCTGTTGGGCCTGGTCGACGCGCAACGCCTGCCGCCTGACCTGAAGCGCCGGTACACCGCGAAGCTGCAGAAGCTGATCGGTGCGCGCGCGCGAGCGCTGGGGTGGAAGGAACGCAAGACCGACTCCGACGACGAGCGCCGGCTGCGCCCGAGCCTGGTCGGGTTGGCTGCGCGCTGGGGTGAAGACGCCGAGCTGCGCCGCGCGGCGCTGTCGGGCACGAAGGACTGGCTCGAGAACCCGGCCGCCCTCGACGAAGATGTCGCCGGCAGCGTGTTGCGCACCGCTGCGCACCAGGGCGACGCGGCCTTGTTCGAGAAGTTCCTGACGCTCGCGCGCACCACCACGAAGCAGCCGCTTCGCCAGCGGGCCATCGGCACCATCGCTTCGTTCACCGACCCGGCGCTCGCCGAGCGGGCCCGCATGCTCCTGCTCGAGAAGGACGTCGACCTGCGCGATTGGCTGATGGTGCTCTACGCCCAGTTGGGCGCCATGGAGACCCGCGCCGCCGCCTACGCGTTCCTGAACGAGCACTTCGAGCAGTTGACCGCGCGCATGCGTGACGACGAGGTCGGCGGGCTCATCGGGGTGCTGGCCGTGTTCTGCGAGCCCGGGTCGCGAGCCGAGCTCGAACAGCGCTTCGCCTCGCGGGTGGCGAAGATCGACGGCGGGTCCAACCAGCTCAAGCAGGCGCTCGACCAGGTCGACCGGTGCGTGACGGTCGAGGCCCGGGTTCGCCCGGCCGTCACCGCGTGGCTGAACCGCCGCTGAGGCAGCGTCGGAGGCTTCAGGGCAGGTGAATGGCGCAGAGCCCCTGCGCGGTCGCGCTGCCGTTCCAGTACGTCAGGTCGAGCGTCTGCGAAGGCAGCCCCGCGTTGCCGACGATGGTGATGGGCCCGTCGAAGCCGAAGACCTGGCTGCCGTTCCGGCTGAGCGCGAAGTGAGGCACGCCCGCCTGCAGCGGCACCGTGAACGAGGTCACCCCGGCGCCAGCCTGCGTGCTCTGCGTCCGCCCGCCGATGGTGATGCTGACCGTTCCGGGCGCGGTGAGCAGGCTCACCACTTCGATGAGGTTGGTGGCCGGCCCCGCCCCCGCGAGGACGGGAGCGACCGCGTTCTGCGCCGTCGCGGACGCGCTCGTCGGCTCACGCCGGTAGAAGAAGAACAGCGCGTCGTCGGTGATGGTCGGCGGCTGCCCGGTGAGGAACCACGCCGCGTAGTACGCATTGAGATCGTAGAAGCCGGTGCCGATGTCGGCTGCGAGCGTGGCGTCGGTGTACGGCTCGATCTGACTCGATTCCGAAAAGTCACTCCACGTCACCACCTGGACCCAGTCGGCCCCGCCGTCGATGGCCGAGGTCCACGAGTCGCGGAAGGCGAGGCTGTTCTGCCCTTCCCAGAAGAGGTCGTTCTTGGGGCGGTACTGCATCGGGTCGGTGGGCGTCATGAAGATCTTCCCCGCCGCGTGCGCCGTCGCGGGCCAGCCCAGCATGCCGGTCGCCGCTCCCGGGCTCGCCGTGCCCCAATCGCTCAGGCCGTAGCTGACCGCGCTGAAGTTCGAGACCTGGCTCTGCCACCCGAGGAAGACGGGCACGAAGGCCACCGAGAGGCCCTGGTTGGCCAGGTTGGTGAAGATGGTCTGCCAGAAGCTCGCCGGCGCCACGCTCGCCGCGAAGGCGCTGACCACCAGGCGGCCGTCTGGCAGGTGGTACGCCGCCGGGTGGTGCGCCACCGAGGCGACGACGTTCTGCACCGCGGCCTGGTTCGCGCCCAGCGCGGTCATGTCGGCCATCACCACGATCTTGAACCGCGCGTCGACCTGCGCCGCCGCAGTGAGCAGGGTCTGCAGTCGGCTGCCCGCGTTGGCCTCGCTCGCGCCGAGCACGTCGTAGGTGAACCCCGTGATGCCGCCCGCGATGGCGAGCGCGACTTCCTTCTTCATGTTGTCCAACTGCCAGGTCGCGGCGTTGCCGCGAGGGACCGGGAGCGGGCGAGAACGCAGGTAGCCGCCGCTGGTCAGCCACTTGCCCGACTCGCCCCCGGGCGTGAGGTACTGGGTGCTGTAGTAGTCGAGACCCGCGTCCTCGTTGTCGAGGGACAGCGGGAAGGGCTGGAAGTAGTGGGCGAAGACCTGCTTGCCCGAGCCGAAGAGCGTCGCGGCAGACGGCATCACGAAGGGCCGACAGGGGTCGCCGCTCGACAGACCGCCGTCGATCGTCAGGCCCGCGTCGAGGGTTCCGCCGTCGGTGGAGGTACCGCCGCCCGTGCTCGCCCCACCGCCGCTGTTCGCCCCACCGCCAGTGCTTGCCCCGCCGCCAGTCGCGGAACCGCCGTCGTCGCCCGTCGCCACCTGCTCCACGCATGACGCCAGGACCACGAAGACCGCGAGTCGAAGCATTCGCACCATCGAACGGTGACACGAAGAGCACCTGCTCGTCGACCGGCCTTCCCGACCGTGTCCTCTCGACGTGACGCCCACGGAGAATCGACGGAAACGGCCTCGACCGGGGGGGCCGACCAACTGCGGTTCGCGACACCGTGCGCACCGCGATCCGCGCCTCGAGCCGGAAGCGCAACGCCCACCCTCGAGGCAGGTCTGCCGCTCTCAGCTCAACCCATATCGCTTCAGCTTCTCGTACAGCGTCCGCAACCCGATCCCCAGCGACTGCGCCGCACGCCGCCGATTCCCCAGCGACACCGCGAGCGCCCTGACGATCGCCTCCTTCTCCACGCCCTCCAGGGCCAGTGGAGGCGCCTCGGTCGACGCCGCGCCTGGCACCTCGAGCTCGGTGAGCAACGTGCCCTCACACAGAATCGCCCCCCGCTCGAGCACGTTGCGCAACTGCCGCACGTTCCCAGGCCAGGGAGCCGCGACCAGCGACTCCTGCGCGCGC